>CAMFJT010000042.1 GCA_945957125.1 uncultured Rhodospirillales bacterium
CGTCCTGGCCGGCTCCCTGTCGGGTTGCCTGGTCGGGCCGGACTACGAACGGCCGCAGCCGGCGACGCCGCCCACGCCGGCCTTCAAGGAGACGAGCGACTCCTATTTCCGGCCCGCCCTGCCGCGCGATTCGATCGATCGCGGCAAGTGGTGGAGCATGTACGGCGATCCGGCGCTCGACCGGCTCGCCGCGCAGGTCGACGTCTCGAACCAGAACCTCAAGGTCTCCGAAGCGGCCTATCGACAGGCCATCGCGCTGATCCGCCAGAGCCAGTCGAGCCTGTACCCCACGATCACCTACACCGGCTCGAATGCGCAGAAGGCAACGGGCGCCGCCTCGTCTACCGGCCAATTCGGAACCGGCGCCGTGCTGACCTGGGAGATCGATGTCTGGGGCCGCATCCGCCGCACCATCGAGAGCGATTCGGCCGCCGCGCAGGCCAGCGCCGCCGACTTGATGGCGGCGCGGCTGTCGGCGCAGTCGAGCCTGGTCACCAACTATTTTTCGTTGCGCATCTCCGACGCGCGCCGTCGGCTGTACGAGGCGACGCTGGTCGCTTATGGCCGCTCGCTGCAGATCGTGCAGAACCAGGTCGACGCCGGCATCGCCTCGAAGGTCGATCTCGCCCAGGCCCAGACCCTCTACGACCAGACCCGCGCGCAGCTCGCCGCCGAGGGCATCAACCGCGCGCAGTTCGAGCACGCCATCGCGGCGCTTGTCGGCAGGACGCCGGCGGAATTCAGCCTCGATAGTGCGCCGCTGCCGCAGACGGTGCCGACGGTGGATGCGGGCATACCGTCCGCGCTGCTCGAGCGCCGGCCCGACATCGCCGCTGCCGAGCGCCAGATGGCGTCGGCCAACGCGCAGATCGGCATCGCGGTGGCAGCCTACTATCCCGACATCACGCTGAACGCGAGCATCAACTTCGTGAGCTCGATGCTGCAGAATCTGCTGTCGATCGCCAGCGCGGTCTGGTCGGTCGGTCCGCAGATTGCCGGCACGGCGGTCGACGGCGGTTCGCGCGCCGCGCAGGTCGAAAGTGCACGGGCCAACTACGACCGGCTGGTCGCGACCTACCGTCAGACGGTGATCAGCGCCTTTCAGCAGGTCGAGGATGCCCTCGTCCAGCAGCGCATCCTGCTGCAGCAGGAAGAGCTCCAGCGCTCTGCCGTCGCGGTGGCGCGCCAGGCCGAGCAGCTTTCGCTCAACCAGTACCGCGCCGGCACGGTGCCCTACACGACGGTGGTCCAGACGCAGACCACCGCGCTCTCCGCCGAGCAGACGCTGCTCAACGTACGCCTCAACCGGTTCACCGCCAGCGCAACCCTCGTGACCGCGCTGGGCGGCGGCTGGCGCGACGTCGAGCTGCCGCCGGCAGTGCCAGTCGTCGGCATCGAAACGGGCAAGGAGCTCAAGAAGAAGAGCTGGTGGCCGTTCTGACTTTCTTCCGCTGGGGGGGCGTGCCACTGGAGTGGCGCGCCCCCAGCGGAAGAACTTAGGGAAACTGCAGCGCGATCTTGCGCTACTCGAGCTTGATGCCGGTGCGCTGGATGAAGTCCTGCCAGCGCTTCACCTCGGCGCGCAGGGTCGTCATGAACGCTTCCGGCGGGCCGCCCACCGGGATGACGCCGTCGGCGGCGAGGCGGGCACTGACCTCGGGACTCTTCAGCACCGCGTCGAGCTCGGCATTCATCCGCTGCACGATCTCCGGCGGGATGCCCTTGGGGCCGAGCATGCCGTGCCACAGGTTGAAGTCGAGCGTGGGCAGGCCCTGCTCGCCGTAGGTCGGCACGTCGAGCACGGCGATCCGCTTGGTGATGGCGAGCGGGCGGACCTGGTTGCTCTTGATATAAGGCAGCATGCTCGTCGTGCCGCCGATGAACATCTGGATGTTGCCGGCGATCAGGTCGTTCAGTGCCGGGCCCGTGCCGCGATAGGGCACATGGGTCGCCTTGACGCCGGCGGCGTCGAGGAAGAACTCAGTGCCGAGATGGGCGAGGCCCCCCGGTCCGCTCGAGCCGAAAGTGATCTTGGACGGGTCGCGGCGGCAGAGCTCGATCAGCTCCTTCAGCGTCTTCGCTGGCACGCCGGGATGGACGCACAGCACCGTCGGCTCGTCGGTATATTGGCCGATCGCCACGATGTCGTTCAGCGAATCGAACGACGGCTTGTGCATGATCGAGTTGACTGCGTAGCTGCCCGAGATGCTGAGGAAGGTGTAGCCGTCCGGCGTCGACTTGATCGCGGCCTCGGCGCCGAGATTGCCGCCGGCGCCCGGCTTGTTGTCGACCACCATGGTCTGGCCGAGACGCGCCGCCAGCTTGTCGGAGACCAGCCGCGCGGTGAAGTCGGTGCCGCCGCCCGGCGCGAACGGCACGATGAGCTTGATCGGCCGCGTCGGCCAGGTCTCGGCCGAAGCGCGGGCGGCGAGGCCGAGCGTCGCGGCGCCGGCCAGGAGGGTCCGCCGGCCGATCATGACACGGCCCACGGCACGCAGACTTCCTGCAGCGGCACGTGCTGCTGGGCGGCATGCATGTCGGTCTCGCCGACGCCGCCCTGGGGGCGCGGACGGGGCAGGGTGATCTTCACCGCGTTCACGAGATCGAAGAAGCCGAAGGTGATGATGGATTGCGTCGGCACGTTGTAGAGCTCCGATACCAGTTCCTTGGTGATGACGCCGCTCTTCTTCACCGCCTCGAAATCCTCGTGGGTCTTGAACACGATATCGAGCGTGATCTCGAACGGGCCGGCATTCTTGCTGCGCACGACCTTCGCGATGTCGCGCAATGGAGTGGGCACGGTGGTCATCAGGCGATCTCCTCGACCCGAATCGGGAAAAGCGCAGTCGGACTGTCAATCTTCATTAGGTGATAGACGTTGAACTCACAAGCCTGCCCGAGGGGAATCTCCAGCGGCGTGAAGGGTGAGGCGAGATTGCCTGCCGTCGCGATGCGGCCGGGATAGGGCGCATGCATCAGGCTGGTGCGGATCTTGTTGCAGATCGCCGTGGCGAGTTCCTGCGTCGCGGCCGCGACCTCGACGATGAGGCAAAGCTCGTGCGCCGGGGTCTTCACCGGCTCGAGGTCGCCCATCACGCCGTTCTTGCCGTAGAGATGGGGGATGATGCGGTAGGTTTCTTCCGGCACTTCCTTGAAGTAGGCGCGCGCGCCGGCGATCACCCGCGCGAGGATGTCGTCGATCTGGCGGATGAAGATCGGATCGCGCGCGCCGGCGATGAAGATGCTGCGATAGCCCGAGGTCTTCGCGCCCTCCAGCTTCACCGTGTAGTGCTTGCTCGGCTCGAAGCGGCTGCCCGAGACGCGTACCCGCCGGTCGGTCACCTGCTCGTACTTGCAGTGCGAAAGATCGAGCATGCCGCCGGGACCGGCGAGCAGGAAGGGATGGGTCTTCTCGTAGAGCGTATGGGCGGCGACCGAGGCCGTCGTGCAGCGTTCTGCGGGATTGAGCGGCTCGATCTCGAAATGATCGTGGCGCAGCCAGCCCATCACGGTGCGGCCCACCGGCTCGGCGCACAGCGCACCGCATTCCATGATCTTGCCCATGTGCCAGGCGAGCGCCGGATCGAAGCCGGCGCGGATCGCCATCGCCGCAGTGGGCGAGGGATCGTAGGCGCGCCCGCTCACGATCACGTCGACGGCTTCGCTCTCGTCGAGCGCCCTGTTGAACGGCTCGGCGCCGATCTGCGCCACGATGACGGTGGCGGCATCGATCTCCGCCTGGTCGAGCGGAGGCACGGGGCCGAGCGGCTCGATACGGCCGGCCTTCAGCTCGCGCGAGACGTGAGCCTTGTCGACATCGGAATAGATCTTCGCGAGCTTGAGCCGCCAGCCGCGCCGCCGCGCGATCTCGGCGACGATGTCGCGGAAGACGTCGACATGCAGGTTGGTGCCGTCGCCGCCGGCGGAGGAGATCAGCAGCGGCACCCCGGCTTCCCGCTGGCCTTCGAGCAGCGCCTCGATGTCCTTGGTGTAGGATTCGCGGCTGCAGGTCATCTCGCCCAGACCGAGCTTCTGCGGCCCCGAATCGGTCGAGCCCGAATCGATGGTGATGGCATGCGGCTTCAGCGCCAGGCCCATCCTGAAATGGTCGACCGGAAAGCCGTAGCCGAGCATGCCGGAGGGCGTGAGGATACGGATCTCGTCGTTGCTCGAAGCAGCCATGGTCACCCTCGAATTCGCGGGAGCCATCATTGAACCCGTGGCCGACGGTCGTCGAGGCCCCAATTCCGGCGGCAGCGGGGAGCAGCTATGCTCGCGGCATGGCGGAGCCCGAAATCCGCAAGATCATCCATGTCGACATGGACGCCTTCTACGCGTCGGTCGAGCAGCGCGACGATCCGTCCCTGCGCGGCCAACCGGTCGCGGTCGGGGGGCGGCAGCGCGGCGTCGTGATGGCGGCGAGCTACGAGGCGCGCACGTTCGGCGTTCGCTCGGCCATGCCGTCGGCCACCGCCAGGCGGCTGTGCCCCGAGCTGGTGTTCGTGAAGCCGCGCTTCGATGCCTACAAGGAAGCCTCGCGCCAGATCCGCGAGATCTTCCTCGACTACACGCCGCTGGTCGAACCGCTGTCGCTCGACGAGGCCTATCTCGACGTCACGACCAACCTCAAGAACATTCCGCTGGCCTCCGACATCGCGCGCGAGATCCGCGCCCGCATCCTTGAGGTCACCGGCCTTACCGCCTCCGCCGGCGTGTCCTACAACAAGTTCCTCGCCAAGCTCGCGTCGGACTATCGCAAGCCCAACGGCCAGACGGTGATCCCGCCGGAGAAGGGCCCCGCCTTCGTCGAGAGCCTCGAGGTCGGGAGGTTCCACGGCGTCGGACCGAAGACGGCCGAGAAGATGAACCGCCTCGGCATCCACACCGGCGCCGATCTCAAGGCACAGAGCCTGGAGTTCCTCGAGCAGTATTTCGGCCGCTCCGGCGCCTACTATCACGCCATCGCGCGCGGCCACGACGAGCGACGCGTCGTGCCCAACCGCCCGCGAAAGTCGGTCGGCTCGGAGACGACCTTCATGGAGGATCTCGGCCGGCCGCAGGAGATCGTCGACGGCGTGCTGTCGGTGCTCGACGATGTCTGGCGTTATTGCGAGCGCACCGGCATTTCCGGCCGCACGGTGACGGTGAAGGTGAAATACGCCGACTTCCAGATCATCACCCGCAGCCGCACCCTCGACCGTCCGGTCGACAGCCGCACCGCGCTGGAGCAGACGAGCGTCGCGCTGGTCCGCCAGATCTTCCCGCTGGAGAAGCGCGTGCGCCTGCTCGGCGTCTCCCTGTCGAACATGGCCGTGCGGGGCGACGAGCCGCCGCCCCAGCCGCAGCTCACGCTGGGGCTCTAACGTCCCGGCACGCGGCGCGGGAAGGAGAGGTAGTATCGCGCTATGATCGACAAGCTCGAATACCTCCTCGCGCTCGCCCGCGAGCGGAACTTCGGCAAGGCCGCCGAGACCTGCGGCGTGACGCAGCCGACCTTCTCGGCCGGCATCAAGCAGCTCGAGGATACGCTGGGCGTCATGCTGGTGCAGCGCACCTCGCGCTTCCTCGGCTTCACGGCGGAGGGCGAGCGGGTGCTCGACTGGGCGCGCACCATCGTCGCCGACACGCGCGCCATGAAGGCCGAGGTGCAGACCCTGAAGAAGGGGCTGAGCGGCCATCTCAAGATCGCCGCCATCCCGACCGCGCTGCCGATGGTGTCGGCGCTGACCACGCCCTATCGCGGCAAGCATCCGCACGTGAAGTTCACCATCCTGTCGCGCACCTCGATCGAGATCCTGTCGATGGTCGAGAACCTCGAGGTCGATGCCGGCCTGACTTATATCGACAACGAGCCGCTCGGCCGGCTGCGCACCGTGCCGCTCTATCTCGAGCAGTACCGGCTGCTCACCTCGGCCGACAGCCCGCTCGGCGACCGCGACCGGGTGACGTGGGCCGAGGTCGGCCGGATCCCGCTCTGCCTGCTGACTCCGGACATGCAGAACCGCCGCATCATCGACGGGCTGCTCCATGCCGCCGGCGCCCGGCCGGAGCCGACCCTCGAGTCGAACTCCATGATCGTGCTGTTCTCCCATGTCCGGACCGGCCGCTGGGCCAGCGTCATGCCCGAGCGGCTGGCCGACACGCTGGGCCTCACCGAGAAGCTGCGCTCCATTCCCATCGTGGAACCGGAGGTCGTTCATCAGATCGGCCTTGTCGTTCCGCCACGCGAGCCGATGGTCCCGATCGTGTCGGCTTTGGTGGCAGAAGCGACTCATTTGGCGGCAAAAATGCGGGCTTAGTGCGGGCTTTCGATAGATTTGTTCTATCGCAGCACGCAACGGCTTTAATGCGCTGCCTCCAGACGAGGCAGATCATTGTCCCCAATCTTGGGAGGGACGATGGCTGCCTGGAACGAGGCGGAGGCCAACGACATTCTGCGCCGCCACGAGGGCCGGGAAGGGCCTCTGCTGCCGATCCTGCATGATGTGCAGGAAGCGTTCGGCTGTGTGCCCGCCGAGGCGGTGCCGTTCATCGCCCATGCCCTGAACCTCAGCCGTGCCGAGGTGCATGGCGTCGTCTCCTTCTATCACGACTTCCGCCACGCACCGGCCGGCCGCCACGTCCTGAAGCTGTGCCGAGCCGAGGCGTGCCAGTCCATGAATGCCGAGTCGGTGGCCGAGAGCGTGCTCGACCACTTCGGTCTCGACTGGGGCGGCACGACACCGGACGGCCGATTGACCGTCGAGGCGACCTACTGCCTGGGCCTGTGCGCCTGCGCGCCGTCGGCCATGCTGGACGGCGAGCCGATGGCGCGGCTGACGTCCGCCTGCGTCGAGGAGATCGCGCGCGAGGTCGGGCGATGAGGATCTTCGTCCCGCGCGACGCCGCCGCCCGTGCGGTCGGCGCCGACAAGGTCGCTGCGGCGATCGCGGACGCGGCGCGCCAGCAGGGCGTTGCCGTCGACATCGTGCGCACCGGCTCGCGCGGCCTGTTCTGGCTCGAGCCGATGGTCGAGGTCGCCACGCCGGAGGGCCGCGTCGCGTTCGGTCCCGTCGCGCCGCGCGACGTGGCGAGCCTGATGACCGGCCGCTTCGACCCGAGCCATCCTCTCTGCCTCGGCCGGCCCGAGGAGATCGCCTTCCTCAAGCGCCAGACGCGCCTCACCTTCGCGCGTTGCGGCATCGTCGATCCGCTGTCGCTCGACGACTATCGCGCCCATGGTGGCTGGCGCGGCCTGGAGCGGGCGCGGAGCCTCGGCCCGGCGAAGACGCTGGAGGAAGTGACCAAGTCCGGCCTGCGCGGCCGCGGCGGCGCGGGCTTCCCGACCGGCATCAAGTGGAAGACCGTCGCCGACGCGGCGGCCGACCGGAAATATATCGTCTGCAATGCCGACGAAGGCGATTCGGGCACCTACGCCGACCGCATGCTGCTGGAGGGCGATCCCTTCGGGCTGATCGAAGGCATGGCGATCGCGGGCCTCGCCGTCGGCGCGAGCAAGGGCTACGTCTATATCCGCTCGGAATATCCCGACGCGGTGCGCATCATGCGCCGCGCGGTCGAGCTCTCGCCGGTCGACGGCTTCGAGATCGAGGTCCGGGTCGGCGCCGGCGCCTATGTCTGCGGCGAGGAGACCGCGCTGCTCGAATCGCTGGAAGGCAAGCGCGGCCAGGTGCGCGCCAAGCCGCCGCTGCCGGCGCACAAGGGCCTGTTCGGCCGGCCGACCGTCATCAACAACCTGATCTCGCTCGCCACCGTCCCGTCGATCCTGGCCGACGGCGCCGAGCAATACGCGGCGTTCGGCATGGGTCGCTCGCGCGGCACCATGCCGATCCAGCTCGCCGGCAACATCCGGCACGGCGGCCTGTTCGAGACGGCCTTCGGCGTGACGCTGGGCGAGCTGGTCGACGACATCGGCGGCGGCACGCAGTCGGGTCGGCCGGCGCGCGCGGTGCAGGTCGGCGGGCCGCTCGGGGCCTATTTCCCGCGCGCGCTGTTCGACACGCCGTTCGACTACGAGGCCTTCGCCGCGAAGGACGGGCTGATCGGCCATGGCGGCATCGTGGTGTTCGACGACACCGTCGACATGGCGCACCAGGCGCGCTTCGCGCTGGAGTTCTGTGCCATCGAATCCTGCGGCAAGTGCACGCCCTGCCGCATCGGCTCGACGCGCGGCGTGGAGACGATGGACAAGATCATGCGGGGCGAGCGGCCTGCCGCCAACCTCGCGCTGATCGCCGATCTTTGCCAGACGATGAAGTTCGGCTCGCTCTGTGCCCTGGGCGGCTTCACGCCCTATCCGGTGATGAGCGCCATCCAGCATTTCCCCGAGGATTTCACGCGGCCGCTGCGCGCGGCGGCGGAGTAGGCAGGAGAGGACCGCGATGTCTCTCGTTACCGAGATCGACTACGGCACGCCGGCCAGCAAGGCCAGCGAAGAGGTCACCCTCACGATCGACGGCCGGCCGGTCACGGTGCCGGCCGGCACTTCGATCATGCGCGCGGCGATGGATGGCGGCATCCAGGTGCCCAAGCTCTGCGCCACCGACTCCGTCGACGCCTTCGGCTCCTGCCGGCTGTGCCTGGTCGAGATCGCCGGCCGCGCCGGCACGCCCGCCTCCTGCACCACGCCGGTCGCGCCGGGCATGGTGGTGTCGACCCAGACCGAGCGGCTGAAGCAGATCCGCAAGGGCGTGATGGAGCTCTACATCTCCGACCATCCGCTCGACTGCCTGACCTGCGCCGCCAACGGCGACTGCGAGCTGCAGGACATGGCCGGCGCCGTCGGCCTGCGCGAGGTGCGCTACGGCTATGACGGCGAGAGCCATACGCGGCAGGAGAAGGACGAGAGCAACCCGTACTTCACCTTCGACCCGTCCAAGTGCATCGTCTGCTCGCGCTGCGTGCGCGCCTGCGAGGAGGTCCAGGGCACCTTCGCGCTGACCATCCAGGGACGCGGCTTCGATTCCAAGGTCTCGCCCGGCGCGGCGACCGACGATTTCCTCAGCTCCGAATGCGTCTCGTGTGGCGCCTGCGTGCAGGCCTGCCCGACCGCGACGCTCTCCGAGAAGAGCCTGATCGAGATCGGCCAGCCGGAGCATTCGGTCGTCACGACCTGCGCCTATTGCGGCGTGGGCTGCAGCTTCAAGGCCGAGATGCGCGGCGAGGAGCTGGTGCGCATGGTCCCCTGGAAGGACGGCAAGGCCAATCGCGGTCATTCCTGCGTCAAGGGCCGCTTCGCCTGGGGCTATGCCAACCACAAGGAGCGCATCCTCAAGCCGATGATCCGCGAGCGCATCGACCAGCCGTGGCGCGAGGTGAGCTGGGAGGTCGCCATCGACCGCGTCGCCTCGGAGTTCAAGCGGCTGCAGGCAAAGCATGGGCGGCTGGCGATCGGCGGCATCACTTCCTCGCGCTGCACCAACGAGGAGACCTATCTCGTCCAGAAGCTGATCCGCGGCGGCTTCGGCAACAACAACGTCGACACCTGTGCGCGCGTCTGCCATTCGCCGACCGGCTTCGGCCTCAGCCAGGCCTTCGGCACCTCGGCCGGCACGCAGGATTTCGATTCGGTCGAGCAGAGCGACGTGATCGTCGTGATCGGCGCCAACCCGACCGACGCCCATCCGGTCTTCGCCTCCCGCATGAAGAAGCGCCTGCGCGCCGGGGCGAAGCTGATCGTGATCGATCCGCGCCGCACCGACCTGGTGCGCTCCGCCCATATCGAGGCCGACTATCACCTGCCGCTGCGCCCCGGCACCAATGCCGCGATCCTGAACGCGATGGCGCACACGATCGTCACCGAGGGACTGACGAACGAGGCGTTCGTGCGCGAGTTCTGCGACCGCGACGCCTTCGAATACTGGGCCGAGTTCGTGGCGCGGCCGGAGAACAGCCCGGAGACGGTCGGACTGCTGTCGGGCGTGTCGCCCGAGGCGATCCGCGGCGCGGCGCGGCTCTACGCCACCGGCGGCAACGGCGCGATCTATTACGGCCTCGGCGTCACCGAGCACAGCCAGGGCACCACGGCGGTGATGGCGATCGCCAACCTCGCGATGGTGACCGGCAATCTCGGCCGCAAGGGCGTCGGCGTGAACCCGCTGCGCGGCCAGAACAACGTCCAGGGCTCGTGCGACATGGGCTCCTTCCCGCACGAGCTGACCGGCTATCGCCATATCTCCGACGACGCCATGCGGGGCACGTTCGAGGCGCTGTGGGGCCGCAAGCTCGACGCCGAGCCCGGCCTGCGCATCCCCAACATGTTCGACGCCGCCATCGAGGGCACGTTCCTCGGCCTCTACGTGCAGGGCGAGGACATCCTGCAGTCCGACCCCAACACCGCCCATGTCGTGAAGGCGCTGTCGGCGATGGAATGCGTCGTGGTGCAGGACCTGTTCCTGAACGAGACGGCCAACTACGCGCACGTCTTCCTGCCGGGCTCGACCTTCCTCGAGAAGGACGGCACGTTTACCAACGCCGAGCGCCGCATCAACCGTGTACGCAAGGTAATGACGCCTAAGAACGGCAAGGCCGACTGGGAGATCACGCTCGACATCGCCAAGGCGATGGGCTTCCCGATGCACTACGATCATCCGTCGCAGATCATGGACGAGATCGCGCGGATGACGCCGACCTTCGCCGGCGTGTCCTACGACCTGCTGGAGAAGGAAGGCTCGGTCCAGTGGCCGTGCAACGAGAAGGCGCCGCACGGCACCCCGGTCATGCATATCGGCGGCTTCGTCCGCGGCAAGGGTAACTTCCTGATCACCGAGTACATCCCGACCGACGAGCGTCCCGGGCCGCGTTTCCCGCTGCTGCTCACCACCGGCCGGATCCTGTCGCAGTACAATGTCGGCGCCCAGACGCGGCGCACCGACAACGTGGTGTGGCACGACGAGGACGTGCTGGAAATCCATCCGCACGATGCCGAGCAGCGCGGCGTGCGCGACGGCGACTGGGTGCGCCTGCAGAGCCGCGCCGGCGAGACTTCGTTGCGCGCCCAGATCACCGACCGCGTGGCGCCGGGCGTCGTCTACACGACGTTCCACCATCCCGTGACGCAGGCCAACGTCATCACCACGGATTACTCCGACTGGGCGACCAACTGCCCCGAATACAAGGTCACGGCGGTGCAGGTCTCGCCGTCGAACGGCCCGAGCGACTGGCAGCGCGAGTACGGCGAGCAGGCCGAGCACTCCCGCCGCATCCTCAAGGTCGCGGCGGAGTAGGGCCGGTGTCGGACGACGGCAAGCTGGTGATGATGGCCAACCAGATCGGCCGCTTCTACGAGCCGCAGCGCCAGGTCGAGCCGGTCGCCGCCATCGCCACCCACCTGCGCAAGTTCTGGGACCCGCGCATGCGGGCGGCCATCATCGCCCACCTCGACCACGGCGGCGCCGGCCTCGACATCCCCGTCCGCGAGGCCGTGCAGCGCCTGAAGGCCGGGGCCTGATTCTCGTGCCCGGGGGCTCACCTGCCGCCTGACCGGGCGCTACGTAGACCGGCGCTGCATGAAAGAGGCGCGGCTTGCGTCCGGGGCGCCGTCGCGGCAATCTGGAAGCCTCTAGCTGCTTCCGATGGTCAGCATAAGGCGCCACCGGAGACCCGGAGACTACCTCCTTCGCCAGCCATTCCACCGGCTGACGGGCGCCCCGGCTCCAACCCGGGGCGCTTCCGCGTCTGGACGGCACGGTCTCGCCGAGCGCGGGCGATGACGTGGAGCGCCAAGCTCAATAATTCAAACTGATACAGTGCCGGAGCGCGGGCGTCCCGCCCGCTGATGAGCTTGAGCGGCGAGACCCTGCGCACCGTTGTCGAGAATCGGCATTTCCCCTTTTTGTGAACGGATTTCTGTTGATTCAGCGTCACTGCCGTTTCACTCTCCGAGAGTGTGACAAAGTTGGGGCAGTAGTCCCCTTCGTGGGCACCTGGGGCGGGGAGCAAGCAACATGGCGGTTACACGTCGGCAATTCATGAAGGTGAGCGCGGCTGGGCTCGCGGCATCCTCCGTCGGCGCTCTGGGCTTCGTCGATGCGGGCGAAGCGCTCGCGGCAGGGGCTCGCCCCTATCGTCTCGAGAAGGCAACCGAGACGCGCAATGCCTGCCCCTACTGCGCGGTGGCGTGCGGCGTGCTGATCTATTCGACGGCCGACGGTACGTCGAAGGATGCCAAGCCGAAGGTCGTGCATATCGAGGGCGATCCCGACCATCCGGTCAATCGTGGCACGCTCTGCCCGCGTGGCGCCGCCTCGCTCGGCTACCTGCACAGCGCCAATCGCCTGCAGTATCCGATGCATCGCAAGCCGGGCACGGACAAGTTCGAACGGGTGAGCTGGGACTTCGCGCTCGACCGCATCGCCCAGCTGATGAAGGAAGACCGCGACAAGAACTTCATCGCGAAGAACCGCGATGGCGTCACGGTCAACCGCTGGCTGAGCACCGGCTTCTTCGGCGGCTCCTCGCTCAGCAACGAGGCGGGCTGGCTGACGTACAAGTTCGTCCGATCTACCGGGATACTCGCGCTGGAGGACCAAGCGCGAATTTGACACGGACCGACGGTGGCCAGTCTTGGCCCCACATTCGGACGTGGCGCGATGACGAACTCGTGGAACGACATCAAGAACACTGATCTCGTTCTGATCATGGGCGGCAACGCCGCCGAAGCACATCCCTGCGGCTTCAAGTGGGTCACCGAAGCCAAGGCCAACAACGGCGCCAAGCTGATCGTGGTCGATCCGCGCTTCACGCGTTCGGCCGCGGTGGCGGACGTCTATGCGCCGATCCGGCCGGGCACCGACATCGCGTTCCTGTCGGGCGTGATGCGCTACCTGCTGGCGAACGGCAAGATCCACCGCGAGTACGTCAAGGCCTATACCAACGCTACCTACCTCGTGAAGGAAGGCTTCAAGTTCGAGGACGGCCTGTTCGCGGGCTACGACGAGGCGAAGAAGAGCTATGTCGACCGGTCGAGCTGGGAGTACCAGTTCGACGAGCAGGGCATGGTCAAGGCGGACGACACGCTGCAGGACCGCAACTGCGTCCTCAACCTCCTGAAGGTCCATGTCGAGCGTTACACGCCCGAGATGGTCGAGCGCATCACCGGCACGCCCAAAGCGAGGTTCCTGCAGATCTGCGAGATGATCGCCTCGACCTCGACCGGCGAGCGCACGATGACGTCGATGTATGCGCTGGGCTGGACCCAGCACACCACCGGCGCGCAGAACATCCGGTCGATGGCCATGATCCAGCTCCTGCTCGGCAACATGGGCATGCCGGGCGGCGGCGTGAATGCGCTGCGTGGCCATTCCAACGTGCAGGGCATCACCGACCTGGCGCTGCTCTCGACCTCGACGCCGGGCTATCTCGTGCTGCCGACCGAAAAGGAGGCGACTTACGAAGACTATGTGAAGTCGCGCCGCTTCAAGCCGCTGCGGCCGGGTCAGACCAGCTTCTGGCAGAACTACGAGAAGTTCTTCGTCAGCCAGCAGAAGAGCCTGTTCGGCAAGGCAGCCACCAAGGAGAACGACTGGGCATACGATTACCTGCCCAAGTTCGACGTGAGCTACGACGTGCTCAAGATGGTCGACATGATGGCGGCGGGCCAGATGAACGGCCTGTTCTGCCAGGGGCTCAACATCCTGATGGCGGCGCCGAGCAAGAACAAGGTCGCGGCGGGGCTGGCCAAGCTGAAATGGATGGTGGTGATCGATCCGCTGCAGACCGAGACCGCCCGTTTCTGGGAGAATCACGGCGAGTTCAACCCCGTCGATCCGAAGGCGATCCAGACCGAGGTCATCCAGCTCCCCGCCTCGGCCTATGCCGAGGAGGAGGGCAGCGCGACCAATTCCAGCCGCGTGATCATGTGGCACTGGAAGGCGGTCGAGGGTCCGGGCGAATCGAAGAGCGACATGGAGATCATGTCCGCCCTGCATCTTCGCCTGAAGGCGCTCTATGCCAAGAACGGCGGCGCCTTCCCCGATCCCATCGTCAATACGATGTGGGACTACAAGAGCCCCGAGAATCCCGACCCGGCCGAGGTCCTGAAGGACATCAACGGCTACGCGCTCGAGGACATTCCCGATCCGGCCGATCCCAACAAGGTGTTGCTGGCGGCCGGCAAGCTGTTGCCGAGCTTCGCGCTGATGCGCGACGACGGCAAGACGTCGGGCGGCATGTGGATCTACACCGGCGTCTATACCGAGGCCGGCAACATGTCGATGCGCCGCGACGCCAGCGATCCGACCGGGCTCGGTATCCATCCCAACTGGGGCTTCGCCTGGCCGGCCAATCGTCGCGTGCTCTACAACCGCGCCTCGGCCGATCCCGACGGCAAGCCGTGGAGCCAGCGCAAGAAGTATCTCGAATGGAACGGCCAGCGCTGGGCCGGCGGCGACGTGCCGGACTACGGCCCGACCGTTGCCCCTGACAAGAATGTCGGACCGTTCATCATGAACCAGGAAGGCACGGCCCGCCTGTTCGCCCGCGGCGGGATGCCCGACGGGCCGTTCCCGGAGCACTACGAGCCGATGGACGCGTTCGTCGCCAACCCGCTCCATCCCAAGGTCACCACCAACCCGGTGGTGCGGGTCTTCGCCGCCGATGCGAAGTCGTTCGGCACGCCCGACAAGTTCCCGATCGTGGCGACCAGCTATCGCCTCGCCGAGCACTTCCACTACTGGACCAAGAACGTCCACAACAACGCGGTGCTGCAGCCCGAGATGTTCGTCGAGATCGGCGAGCGCCTGGCCAAGGCCAAGGGCATCGCGAACGGCGACTGGGTCGAGGTCTCCAGCCAGCGCGGCTCGATCAAGGCGAAGGCGGCGGTCACCAAGCGCATCCGGCCGATCATGGTCGACGGCAAGCCGTGCGACATCGTCGGCCTGCCGATCCATTTCGGCTTCGTCGGCGTGACGCGCAAGTCGCAGCCGGTGAACACGCTGACGCCGCCGGTCGGCGACGTGAGCGCCCAGACGCCGGAATTCAAGGCGTTCCTGGTCGATGTGAAGAAAACCACACCGCCGGCGTCCCAGCCGGCGACGGCCTGAGGGGAGGGAGAAAGATGTCCGTGCTTCAATCCCTCGACCTTCGCCGCCGTTCCGCCTCGCCGGAGCCGCCGCCCCCGGCCGGCAAGGCGCCTGCCGTCGAGGTCGCCAAGCTGATCGACGTCAGCAAGTGCATCGGCTGCAAGGCCTGCCAGGCGGCATGCCTGGAGTGGAACCAGCTCGACCAGCCGATCGGCTACACCGACGGCACCTACAACAATCCGACCGACCTCACGCCGGCCTCGTTCACGGTGATGCGCTTCACCGAGTACGAGCACGGCGACGATTTCGAATGGCTGATCCGCAAGGACGGCTGCATGCATTGCGCCGATCCGGGCTGCCTCAAGGCCTGCCCGGCGCCGGGCGCGATCGTGCAGTACACCAACGGCATCGTCGATTTCGTGTCGGACAACTGCATCGGCTGCGGCTATTGCGTGAAGGGATGCCCGTTCAACATCCCGCGCATCTCCAAGACCGACAGCAAGGCCTACAAGTGCACGCTGTGCTCCGACCGCGTCGTCGTGGGCCAGGCGCCGGCCTGCGCAAAGGCCTGCCCGACGCAGGCGATCTATTTCGGCACCAAGGCCGACATGACTGCGCACGCCGGCAAGCGCATCGAGGATCTGAAGTCGCGCGGTTTCCAGAACGCCGGCCTGTATGATCCGCCGGGCGTCGGCGGCACGCACGTGATGTACGTGCTGCACCATGCCGACCGGCCCTCGCTTTATGCCGGCCTGCCGGACAATCCGCGCATCAGCCCGCTGGTCGGCGTGTGGAAAGGCATGCTGAAGCCGATCTCGCTCGCCGCCATCGCCTTCGCCGGCGTGTTCGGCCTGGTGCATTACGTCACCCGGGGACCCAACCGGGTCACCGAGCATGACGAAGAGGAAGCCGCCGCGCTCGAAAAGCAGAAGGGGGCGTGACAGTGGAAGCCAAGCCGGTCAGCCGCTACACCACCGCCGCGCGCATCAATCACTGGATCACGGCGATATCGCTGATCCTTCTGGCCCTGAGCGGGCTGGCCCTGTTCCATCCCTGGCTGTTCGGCCTGACGGCGCTGTTCGGCGGCGGCCAGCTCACGCGCATGCTCCATCCCTGGATCGGCGTCGTGCTGGCGGTCAGCTTCCTCGGCCTCTTCCTCCGCTTCTTCACGCTCAACTTCTGGAAGCGCGAAGACACGGTGTGGATGAAGAACCTCGGTTCCGTGATCAACAACAAGGAAGAGGGCCTGCCCGAGCTCGGCAAGTACAACGCCGGCCAGAAGCTGGTCTTCTGGGGTCAGTCGATCCTGATCCTGCTGCTGTTCTGCAGCGGCCTCGTGCTGTGGGACACCTACTTCGCCGATGCTACCTCGGTCGACCAGAAGCGGCTCGCCGCGGTGGTCCATGCGCTGTGCGCCATCGGCGCTATCCTGATCTGGATCGTGCATGTCTATGCCGCGATCTGGGTGAAGGGCACGTTGCGCGCCATGACCCGCGGCTCGGTGACCGGCGGCTGGGCCTGGAAGCATCATCGCAAGTGGTTCCGCCAGGAAGTCGGCAAGCCCTGAGCACCGGGTCGCCCGTCCCTCCATCGGCCCATGGCGAAGGCACGCTGGGCGAGGTCGCCGCCAGCGATCCCATCCGCCTGCCCGATCTTGCCGGTCTGTTCGCGCGTCGCGCCACGCGCCTGCGCGCACTGGCCGAAGGCCACGAGCTGGCCGCCTATCTGCGCCTGATGGCAGCGCTCGCTGCGGCGCAGGAGGCAGCGCTCGGCGACCTGCCGCCGGGCACGCTGCCCGGCAGGCACGCCGTCGCGAAGGCGCGTCGCGGCGGGCGGGCGCCGATCGATCCCGCGACCTGGCAACGCGATCCGAGCTGGCGGGCGGCGCTCGCAGGAATCCTTCGGTCGATCGATGTCCCGCTGCTGCCGGAGCCGGCGCAGCGCGCGCGGACGGCCTTGCTCGAAGCATCGGACGAGACTCTCGAGGCCCTCGCCGACCGGTTCCTCGGCGGTGCGCCCGCGGCGCACGAGGCGGGTGCCAGCGTGTTCGTGGCGGCCGCCCTGCAGGTCGCGTGGACCCGGATGGCGGCCTTGCTCGAACCGGAAGATCTCGCGTCAGACGAGCCCGAGACCGGGGATTGCCCGATCTGCGGCTCGCCGGCGGTGGCCGGCGTCGTTGCGCCCGGCGGCACGCGCTTCGGCCATCGCCATCTGCACTGCTCACTGTGCGCCACCTCCTGGCGCTACGTCCGGTCCCGGTGCGTGCATTGCGGGGCCACCGACAAGGTGAGCTATCGCCAGCTCGCCGGCACGTCTTACCTGCGCGCCGAATGCTGCGAGACCTGCCGGGGCTATTCCAAGGTCTTCTTCGTCGAGAAGGCGCGGCCGGTCGAGCCGTTCGCCGACGATCTCGCGTCGCTCACGCTCGACCTGCTGGTCGGCGAGGAAGGCTTCTCGCGGATCGCGAATCCGTTCATGCTCGCGCCCGACACCGAGGAGGGCTGGGATGGCGGCTGATCGCGGCGATATCGAGGACCGCATGGCGCGCGCGGCGTCGGCGTGGAATGCCGGCCAGCACGGCGTGGCGCTCGACCTGTGGGCGCCGCTCGCGCACGAGGGCCTGGCGCGGGCGCAGAGCAACATGGGGGCGGCCTTCCTCGAAGGCCGCGGCGTGTCGCGCGACGTCGACAAGGCGGTGGACTGGCTGAAGCGCGCGGCCGAGCAGGGTGATGCCGGCGGCCAGCGCAACCTCGCGGTCTGCTACTACGAGGGCTGGGGCGTGCCGCAGGATCATGCCGCCGCGGCGCTCTGGTACGAGAAGGCGGCGCTGCAGAACGATGCCGACGCGCAGGACATGCTGTCGTGGATGAAGCTGGTCGGCGGCGGCGTGCCGGTCGACTACGACGGCGCGCGAAGCTGGGCGGAGAAGGCCGCGAAGTTCGGCCGGACCGAGGCGATGGCGCGGCTGGGCGACATCCATCACAACGCCTTGGGCGTCGAACGCAACCCGGGGATGGCCGCGGCGTGGTGGCGGCAGGCGGCGATGATGGGGCATGCCGAGGCGCAGGCGATGCTGGGAGCGGCCCATCTCACGGGCCAGGGCGTCCCGCTCGACCGGATCGAGGCGCTGCACTGGCTGCTGCGCGGCGAAGCGAACGGCGCCGGGGAGCTGGCGGCGGGGTTCCTGGGCGCGGCCCGCACCGGCATGGAGCCGCTCGACATCGCCGAGGGCGAACGGCGGGCGGCGGCCCCGCTGCCGAACAGCCAGGGCGCCAAGCCTCCCACGCAATGACATGCGACCTGATGCCATGCCGGCCAGCACCGACTCCCTGATCGCCCGCCTGCAAGCCGACTGCACCGCGGCGGAGACCGCCGAGCGGTCGATCCGCGCGAGCGTCGATGCGCAGATCAAGGCGGCCGAGATCCAACGTGCCTTCGCCTGGCGCCGGCTCAATGCCCTGTCCGACATGGCGCGTGCCGCCGCCTCCGAGCCCGAACGCGAGGCGGCGGTCGAGCGCCAGCTCGTCGGCCTGTTCCGCGACATCGGCTGGATCGAGACCGGGCTCGCCGAGCTGGGCGAGAGCGCGCAACCGCTGATCGAGGCGCTGCGTCCGATCGCGGAGGCGCTGCATGCGCAGGCCCATCCCGATCCGGCGGCCGACGCCGAGCCGCCGGTCGATCCGCTGGCCGCCTTCCGCGCCTTCGAGGACTGGTACGCCCGCGACCGCGGCCAGCCCTTCCTCCAGGTCTTCGACCGCTACACCCCGCCGACCCCGCTGGTCGAGTTCTAGGCGGAATCTCTTGATCACAGAGGGCCTTCCGCTGGGGGCGCGCCACTCCAGTGGCGCGCCTATAGGCGCTAACATTGGTATCCGAGAGAATGTTCGAAGGACATCATGTTCCTCGCCCCCGATAGGGGGAGAGGTTGGGAGAGGGGGTTGCGCGCGGTGTGTCCACCCTCCCGCTGCTCATCTTGCGCTGTGGGGCAAAACCGACGGAGCGCGTGGCAGAAAGCGTCTGAAACCCCCTCTCCCCGCCTCTCCCCCTATCGGGGCGAGGAGCATGAGGACGAGCTAAAATTAGCGCCTATGAGTGGCGCGCCCCCAGCGGAAGACCCTTCTGAATCAACAAATTCACACGCTCTCAGGACGACGAGCGAGGTTACGGAGCGGGAGCCATCGTGAAGACCGATTTCGAGCACTGGCTCGCCGCGCAGTTCGCCGACACCGGCGCGTTTACGATCTTCATCGTGCTGGTCCGTATCGCCGACGATCGGGTGACGCCCGTGATGTCGACCTTCGCCCAGATGATCGGCGACGAGATCGAATGGCCGCAGATGCGCGGACTGCTCGACGGTGCTCGCGTGCCGTGGGACGGCGTCGCCTTCTTCGTTGGGCTCAGCCAGGGCGGCGGCCCGCTGCCCGACGCCGAAGCGCGGGACAAGCTGAAGCAGGTCGAGGCCGACGTGCAGGCCGACCTGCTCGCGCTCAACCGCGGCCTGTTCTTCGACCGCGCCGGCCGCCACATGCGCGTCGACGAGGTCTGCTGATCGTCTTGCCGGAGCGCGGGCGTCCCGCCCGCTCATGATCATGACGCGGGCGGGACGCCCGTGGTCCGGCAACAGCGCGACGCTTGAAGTCAGACGCCGATCGTCTCGATCATCCGCTGCCGCATCTTCTCGTCGGGATAGGGCCCCAGGCCGGCCTTGGCGTTGTCGCGCATGTGCTCGGGCCTGGCGGTGCCGGGGATCGCGCAGGTCACCGCCGGCGGGGCGAGCACGAACTTGAGCAGGATCTGCGCCCAGCTCGTGCAGCCGATCTCGCCCGCCCAGTCGGGCAGCGGGCGCGCTGAGAGCTTGCGCAGCAACCCGCCGCCGCCGAACGGCTGGTTGATCATCATCGCGATGCCGTTGGCCCGGCAGAAGGGCAGCAGACCGCGCTCGATGCCGCGATCGTCGAGCGCGTAGTTCACCTGCACGAAATCGAAGCCGCCCTGGCGCAGCACGGCCTCCAGCTCGCCGTGCATCGACTGGGTGTAGTGCGTGACGCCGATCAGCCGGATGCGCCCCTCGGCCTTCCACGCCTTCAGCGTCGGCAGGTGCGCCTTCCAGTCCACCAGGTTGTGGATCTGCATCAGGTCGATGCGTCCGGTGCGCAGCAGCCGCAGCGACTCCGTCATCTGCGCGATGCCGGCGTCGCGGCCCTGGGTCCAGACCTTGGTGGCGAGGAAGGCCTTGTCGCGCGTGCCCGCGTCGGCCAGCAGGTCGCCGACCACGCCTTCCGATCGGCCGTACATCGGCGAGCTGTCGATCACCGAGCCGCCGGCCTCGAACAGCACCTTGAGCACCTCGGCGCGCGGCGCGCGCTCGGCCGGGGAGGCGCCCACGTCGAAGGTCTGCCAGGTGCCGCAGCCGATCACCGGCAAGGCCTCGCCGGTCGAGGGGATCTTGCGCGTCTGCATGCGGGGTCCTGCCTGCGCGGCGGCCGGAGCAGCCATGAAGGCGGCGCCGGCCAGGTGAAGGAAAGCGGAGCGGGAAAGCGTCACGACGTGAGCGCCACGTGGAACTCGGGAGCGGCGCCGGTCACCTCGGCGCGGCGACCATTCACGGTCACGACCGGCGCCTGTGCAAGCCCGGAGATCGTGAGCCGCCGCGCGAGGCCCTCGCCCTTCTGGTCGGGCTTCAGCGCGTGGCCGATCTCGACCTCGCGCGACCACGGCCGGTATTCGAGGCGTAGCAGGCCGACCTTGCCGTCCGGCCGGAAGCGGGCGCCGTCCTTCGTCGTCAGCGTCCAGGCCTGCGGGTCGGGCAGCGGATTGTAGGCGACCACGCCGCCGCTCCTGGGATCGCAGACGAGATAGGCCTTGCGGCCGGGCTGGGTCACCAGCACCGCGCCGTTCTTCTCCAGCCGCCCGCTCGTGCCCTGCTGGGCCCAACTCGTGTCGCGCTCGAGGCCGGGCGGCAGGTAGGGCCACTGGCCGTTGAGGCGGCGCAATGGGATCGCCTTCTCCTGCTCGCCGGGATCGATCGCGAAATGCGCCTCCGCCGGCTGGTCGAAGTCGGTGCAGAAGGCGGCTTCCATCAGGTCGCCGCCGCTGCTGTAGGAGACGTCGAGCCGCCTGCGGTTGGCTTGCCAGTGGGCCGTCAGCGTGCTCGCGCCGATATGCCGGACGAAGGCGTCGAAGCTGCCGTGCTGCTCGGCGTCGCCCAACTCCAGAACGAAGGCGCCCCAGGTGCGACCGGCCAGCGTCTTCCAGTCGAGCGAGCCGACCGGCACGGGCTGGGGCCGCCGCAGGTTGAACATCGAGACGGTGAGCGCCGGCGCGATCACCGCGTTGCTGGGCGGGGCCTTGCCTTTGCCGCCGGGACCGATCTCGATCTCCGCGTCGCGGCCGAGATCGGTCGGCGCGATCGGCAGGATCGCCAGATAGGTGACGCCGTCGCGGATCAGGATGCGCTGGGCGGCGGTCGAGCGGTGCGGGAAGGCGGTGACCTTCTGCTCGCCGACGAAGATCTCCCAGTCCTTCTTCGGCGCGAAGTTCCACAGCCCAATCACCGTGGCGAGCTGCGAGATCGTGTCCTTGGCGCCCTTGTCGAAGGCCTCGAGGAAGCGCTCTCGGTTGCCGTGCGGCTTGGCGAAGACGATGGCGCGGTTGCGGCTCTGGAAGGTGAGCGGCAGGCCCGCCTGCGCGCTGGCGCCCTCGTGGGTGTTGGCGAGGTTGGGCTCGTTGGCGGCATAACGCAGCGTCAACGTGCCGAGATCCTCCATGCGCGTGGCCCTCTGGGGCTTGCGCACCCATTGCGCCATGACGTCGACCGTGCCGCCGCGGATATCGGCCGAGGCGAGCCCGTGCCAGCGCCCGAGATAGGAGCGCCGCCACAGCGGTGGGGCGAAGTTGCCTCGTGTGGTCTCCGCCGCCGTCTCCTCGAACGGCACCGGCTTGTCGTCGACGAGGCCGGCCATCCAAGCCGGCGCCCAGGGCTGCTGCAGGCTCTGGATCGCGACCCGGCCCGGCGGGAAGTCGTAGCCCCAGACCGGCAGGCCCTGCACCGTGGCGTCGGCGACGCTGTCGGCATGGATCAGCGCGCCTTCCTTCGACACGGTGTGCAGCGCGCCGTAGATGCCGTCCTGCTCGACCAGCACGCCGGAGATCCGCGCGCGGCCCGACGAGGAGACGAAGCGGCGCAGGCGCGAATGGTAGGCCGTGATCAGCAGCTCCATCGTGCGATCGACGAGGATGCGGCCCATCAGCCGGTCGATCGGCGCCGGCGCGAAGTCGGCGAACATCTTCTGGCCGCTCAGAGTGATCGACAGGTAGTAGTGGTCGAGCATCTCCTGCGTGCTGCCGTCGAGGAAGCCCCAGAAGCGCAGCGGCAGGGTCTCCAGCCCGTGCCGGCCGTCGGCCATGGCGTAGTCCGAGCCGATCATCGCGCCGCCCAGCAGCGCGCCCATCGCGGCGGTGTGGTTGAAGTTCTGCGTGCTGACCGCGTAGTTGTAGCCGTCGCGGAAGAACGAGGCGCGGCCGCGCCAGTCCTTGTTGCGCTTCCAGTAGTCGATCGCGTCACGGCTCTGCGGATGCACGAACGCGTCGGTCGGCAGGTCGGGTTGCAGCCAGGCCTGCCAGTAGGCCTTGAGATGATCTTGCGCCGGCGCCGGCAGCAGGTCGCGGAAGACGTGCCACAGCAGCAGGCCTTCCTGGATGTCCCACCCCAGCCAGTAGCGCGGCGGCAGGGCGAGCAGCTCCTTCAGCTTGTCGAGATAGATCCGGTAGTCCTTCTCGCCGTCGATCCGGCCCCAGGCGCTCACGTCGTCGCCGCCGACATACAGCAGCTCGGCGATGCGCTTGCCCTCCCAGCCCGGGCGCGTCTCGCCGTGCACCGTCATCGCTCGGCGGACGCGTTGGGCGATCTCTGCGGCCGTCGGCAGGACGGCCGTGGGTTGCGAGGCGTCGGCCTGGCCGAGCGCCCATTCGCCCTGCAACGCCGGCGGCAGCGTGACCGCCACCGAACCGCCGGCGCGCCGCATCGTGACGATCACGCGCGGGGCGGCGAAGCGCAGGCCGTGGCCGCCGATCGGCATGGCCCATTCGTAGGCGTCGCCCTGCACGCGATAGCGCGTATCGTAGGTCTCGACCTTGCGCAGCAGGAAGCCGCTCTGTTCCAGCCATCGCAGCCGTTCACCCGCCTCGCGCTCGATCGCCGCCGTCGAGAGCAGGTGCGTGAAATCCAGCCGCGCCTCCGGGGTATATTTCGACAGCTCCTGCGGCTCGATCCGCTCGTCGCTGCGATCGCGCGGATCGCTCGCGCCGTAGCGGGCCCAATAGCGCTTGCCGTTGACGCTGGCATTGAAGGTCGGCCCGGTCTGGCGGTCGGCCCTCCAGGGTTGGCGCAGTGCCCAAGCCTGGATGTGCCAGCTCGGCGGGTTCTCCGTCCACGCCTTGCGGCCCATCTCCTCGCGGCAGGTATAGCCCTCCGGAACGATCTCGTAGCCGTCGTAGCGCAGCACCAGCTCGGCGCGCAGAAGCACCCGGCCGGAGCGCAGCAACTCGGCGATCTTCCCGGCGGCGGTCGGAAAGCGCAGCAGCACGGCGCGATGCACGGCATCGACGGTCATGCCGCCGACGAACGGCGTGTTCCATTGCCGCCCGTCGATGGTCGCCGTCTCGCTGGCCGCGATCTCGAAGCTCTCCTGGCCCAGCCCCTGCGCGAGGGCGCGCGGCGCGGCGGCAAGCATGCCGGCGGCGAGGAGGAGGTGGCGTCTATCGAGGAAGGGCGACATCGGAGGAAGGCATGGTACGCTATGACCAAGGAGGAATAATGATGATCCAGCGCAAGCAGCGCATCCCGATGCGCGACCTTTCGACCATGGCGGCCGAGGACCGCGAAGCGGTCGAGAAGAACGCCATGAACGGCCGCATTTTCAACATCTTCAAGGTGCTCGCGCACCATCCCAAGCTGGTCAAGCGCTGGACGCCTTTCGCCGGCCACATCCTGGGCAAGCAGACCCTGCCGTTCCGCGACCGCGAGCTCCTGATCCTGCGCATCGGCTGGCTGAACCAGGCCGAGTACGAGTTCGCCCAGCACGAGCTGATCGCGAAGAAGGGCGGCGTCAGCGACGCCGACATCGTGCGCCTGAAGGACGGGCCGAAGGCCGCCGGCTGGAGCGACAAGGAGTCCGCTCTGCTGCAGGTCGCCGACGACCTGTTCGACAACTCGGTCGTGTCGGACGAAACCTGGGCGGCGCTGTCGAAGCACTATTCGACCGAGCAGCTCATGGATGCCGTTTTCACGGTCGGCCAGTACAACATGGTGTCGTGGGCGCTCAACAGCTTCGGCGTCCCGCTCGACGACTTTTTGCCTGGCGCGAAGAAATGATCCCGTCGTCCCGACCGTAGTGGAGGGACCTATTCATGTAACGCCTACCGGGATGAAGAGGTCCCTCGACTACGCTTCGCTCAAGGCACATGTGAATGTGCCGACTCGGGACGACGATGGGGCCGTCGCCGGAAGAACATCCAGGGGTCGCGCATGAAAGCCGGCCGCATCGCGGAGTCCAGTAGCGGCTCGGCGACGCGGCGCTGGAAGATCATGTCGCGCCGCACGGCGCTGGTGTTGGCCGACGTGCCGTGCGCCAGGAAGCCGTGTGCCACGACGATATCGCCCGGTTGCAGCCGCGGCACGACCATCCGCGCCGCGGGCAGCAGCGCGCGCTGGGTAGCGAGCTTGACGTCGCCCCAATGGACCGGCGCATCCACGGGCTGGCTCCTGAACGCCGCCGCGAACTGCTCGTGCGAGCCGGGCAGGACGTGGAAGCCGCCGGCGGTGTCCGAGCCAACCGCCGTCAGCGCCACGCCGAACAGCACGTTGAACACCGCCAGCGACGGGCCCTTGCCGCCGTCGATGTGGAAATTCCGCCCGATGCCGCCGGCGGTGCTGAAGCCGGGCAGCGTCGAGGCGAGCTGGATGCGATCGTCGGGCCGCACCGTCTCGAGGATTTCGAGCGACAGCGGGTGGAGCACGCCCGTCGTGATGGCCAGGAAATCGGGATGCGGGCAATGGCGGATCTCGCGCCACAACTCGTTCTTCGTGCGCTCCCATCCGCCGTCGGGATGGCCGTCGTTCAGCGCGCGGGCCGTCGCCTGCGCCGCCCGCAGCCTGTCCTCGCCGATCGCCCCGGAGACGATCGTGTAGCCCTGGCGGAACAGCTCCTCCCAATGGGCCGTCTGGAACATCGAGGCACTCCCTCGGGCATCTTGCCTCCGGCGATCCTACCGGTCGATGCCGCGCCTGGCACAGGCCTCGATGAAGGTGCGCTGCAGGCGGGCGAGGTCCGGCGTGTGGCCGCTGAACAGCTCGAACGCCCCCACCGCCTGGTGGATGCACATGCCGGCGCCGCCCATCGTGCGCGCGCCCTTTGCCTTGGCCGCCTTAAGGAATTCCGTCTCCAGCGGCGTGTAGATCACGTCGGCCACGACATGATGGGGCTGCACCACCGCCGGCGTCATCGGCAGGCCGCCATGGCCCAGCATGCCGACTGGCGTGGCATTGACGATGCCCGCGGCCGTTGCCGCCGCCGGCTCGGGCGCGTGGAGGACCTCGCAATTGCCGCCGAGGTCGGCGCAGAGATTGCGCGCACGCTCGGCGTCGCGGTCGTAGAGGCGCAGCGCCGACACGCCGAGATCGCGCAGCGCGAAGGCCACCGCGCGGCCCGCTCCGCCGGCCCCGAGCTGCAGCACCGGCTTGCCGCGCACGGCGTCGGCGCCGAACGCGGCGATGAAGGCGGCGCGGAAGCCGGAGCGGTCGGTGTTGTGTCCGGTGCTGCGGCCGGCCGGATCGAACACCACGGTGTTCACCGCGCCGATCTCGGCGGCTTCGGGGGCGACCGCATCGAGCAGCGGGATCACCGCCTCCTTGAACGGGAAGGTGACGTTGACGCCGGCGAAGCCTGCGGTGCGCACGGCGGCGAACAGCTCGGGCAAGGTGCGCGGTCGCGGGCCGTCGACATCCATCAGGTGATAGTGACCGATCATCCCCACCGCCGCCGCGGCGTCCTCGTGCAGCGCGGGCGCCAGGGATTTGCCGATATTCGCGCCCAGCAGGCCGAGCAGCAGTCGTTCGCTCATGCCGCGACTCCTCCGCCCAGGAAGAGCTGGGCAATGCGTGGATCGGCAAGGATGGCGTCGGCGCGATCCTCGATGCGGGTCAGGCCCTGCTCCAGCACCAGGCCGTAATCGGAGATGGCCAGCGCCGCGCGCGCGTTCTGCTCGATCAGCAGGATGGTGACGCCGCCGTCGCGCAGGCCGGTCAGGATCGAGAAGACCTCCTGCACCATCAGCGGCGAGAGGCCGATCGACGGCTCGTCGATCAGCATCAGCTTCGGACTGAGCAGCAGCCCGCGCGCGACCTCGAGCAGCTTCTGCTGGCCGCCCGACAGGGTCGAGGCCTGCGCGTCGGCCTTCTCCCGCAGCATTGGGAAGCGCGCCATCATCTCGTCCATGCGCGCAGCGAGGCCCGAGCGGTCGGCCAACGCCACGCCACCCAGCTCGAGATTGTGCCGCACCGACAGCTCGGGGAAGAGGTTGCGGCCCTGAGGCACGTAGCACATGCCGGCATCGAGCATGCGGCGCGGCGTGAAGCCCGTGGTGTCCGTGCCGTCGAACGTGACCCTGCCCGAGCGCACGCCCAGCAGGCCGAACACCGTCTTGAACAGGGTCGACTTGCCCGCGCCGTTGGGCCCGATCACGGTGGTGATCGCGCCGCGCCGGATCGCCGCCGACAGGCCGTTGAGGATCGTCATGCGGCCGTAGCCGGCGATCACGCCATCGAGGGTGAGGATCGTGTCCTGCGCCATCGTCAGTGCCCCAGATAGGCTTCGATCACGGCGGGATCGGCGCGCACCTCGACGGGCGTTCCTTCGGCGATGATGCGGCCTTCGGCGAGCACGATGAGACGCGTGCAGAGCGCCATCACGAACTCCATGTTGTGCTCGATCACCACGAAGGTGGCGCGCGCCTCGCGATTGATCGCGGCCAGCCGCTCGCGCAGGCCGGCCAGCATGGTCGGGTTGACGCCGCCCGCCGGCTCGTCGAGCAGCACCAGGCGCGAGCCGGACATGAAGGCCATCGCGGCGTCGAGCAGCTTCTGCTGGCCGTAGGAGAGGTTGCCCGCCGTCTCGTGCGCGAGCGTGCCGAGCCGGAAGAAGTCGAGCATGCGGTCGGCCTCGGCGCCGAGACCGGCATCGCGCGGGCCGAACAGGCGGCCCAGACGCGAGCCGCGATGCTCCTGGCCGGCGAGGATCAGGTTCTCGCGCGCGGTCAGGCGCGGGAAGACCTGCAGGAGCTGGAACGTCCGGCTCACGCCCAGCCGGTTGAGCTGCGAGGGCCGCAGTCCCGTCACCTCGCGCCCGTCGACCGCCACCGTGCCGCGCGTCGGCGCGAGCTGCCCCAGGATGCAGTTGAATAGCGTCGATTTCCCCGACCCGTTCGGTCCGATCACGCCGAGGATCTCGCCTTCGTGCACGTCGAAGCTCACCTCCCGCACCGCCTGCACCCCGCCGAACGCTTTCGACAGCGCCCTCACCTCGAGCCGCGCGGTCATGCTCTTCCTTCCCCTCTCCCGTCTTCGGGGGAGGTGGCGCGGTAATCCGCGACGGAGGGGGCATGAGGGTCAGTCGCGTTGCTCATGACCCCTCCGTCGGCGTAGGACGCCGACACCTCCCCCGAAGACGGGGGAGGGAAGCTTGAAGCGAGATAGCAGTCCCACGATCCCGCCCGGGAAGACGGCCATCATCACCATCACGAGCACGGCGTAGATCAGCAGGTACCAGGTTTCCCACGCGCGCAGCCATTCTGGCAGCAGCACGGCGATGCCCGCGCCGACGAACGGGCCGAGGAAGGTGCCCGAGCCGCCGATCACCACCATCAGCATGAACAGCAGCGACGGCCCGAGCGCGAACGGGCTGGGATCGATGAACTCGACCAGCGGCGCGTAGAGGCTGCCGGCCATGCCGCCATAGGCCGAGCCCAGCGCGAAGGCGAGCAGGGTGTAGAGCCGGACATCGACGCCGAGGCTCTCCGCGCGTAGCGGGTTCTCGCGCAGCGCGGCGAAGGCGCGGCCCCACGGCGAGCGCACGATCCACCACAGCACGACCGTCATGGCGGCCGTGATCGCCAGAACGAACCAGTAGAAGTCGACGGCGCGGCGCAGCTTGAGGCCGAAGACGACCGGCCGCTCGATGTCGCGGATGCCCATGACGCCGCCGGTCAGCGCCGTCTCGTTGCGGAACACCAGCCAGCACAGCACCGAGAAGGCGAGCGTGACGAAGGCGAGATAGTGCTTCTGCACGCGCAGCGCCGGGAAGCCGAGCACGATGCCGATGACGAAGGTGAGCAGCCCGGACGCCGCGAACGACACGCCGAACGGCACGCCGTATTTGCCCGCGATGGCGGTGAGATAGGCGCCGATGCCGACGAAGGCGGCCTGCGCCAGAGTCTCCTGGCCGGCGTAGCCAACGATCAGGTTGACGCCCATCGCCGCGATCGCCGTCACCAGCCACAGCGTCAGGATATAGGTGCCGTAGCGCTTGAGGCCCGGCCACGGGACGCCGAGCCCGGTGAGATCGGCCGGCACCAGCGCGAGCACGGCCAGCAGCGCCAGCCCGACGAGCAGCGCGGCGCGGGTGCTCATACCGCGCGCTCTTCCCGGCGGCCGAGCAGGCCCTGCGGCCGGAACAGGATGACCAGCACCAGCAGGACCAGCGGCACGGCCTGGCGATAGGCCGTCGAGACATAGGCCGCGGCGAGATTGTCGAGCACGCCGATCAGCAGGCCGCCGACAATCGCGCCGCGCACCTGGTTGAAGCCGCCGACGATGGCAGCCGCGAAAGCGACCAGTCCCAGCGTCTCGCCGTTGGAGAACTTCGCGAGATAGATCGGCGAGATCAGGATCGAGGCGACCGCAGCGAGGCCGGCATTGATCAGGAAGGTGTAGAGGATCATGCGCTCGACCGGCACGCCCAGGATGCGCGCGACAGTCGGGTTCTGCGCCGTCGCCTGCATCTGGCGGCCGGTGCGCGTGCCGGCCAGGAACCATTGCAGAAGGCCGATGGCGAGCAGCGCCACGACCAGCACGCCGATCTGCGCCAACGAGACGGTCACGCCGGGCAGCAGGGTGACGTTGCGGTCGGGCAGCAGGGTCGGGAAGACCTGTGCCTCGGCGCTATAAAAATCCTTCACCGACTCCTTGAGGATGATGCCGAGCGCGATGGTCGAGATCACCAGCGGCAGCACGCCGCGCTGCAGCAGCGGCCCGACCACGACATAGCGGAAGGCGACTCCGAGCAGCAGCAGCGAGGCCAGCACCGCCACTGCCAGCGAGACGATCAAAGGCAGACCGAGGGTCTTCATCGCGATCAGCGCGAAGAAGGCCGGCACCATGACGAACTCGCCCTGCGCGAAGTTGATGGTCTGCGAGGTTTGCCACAGCAGCGTGAACCCGATCGCCGCCAGCGCATAGATCGCGCCTGTGGCGAGCCCGGCGATCAGGAGCTGCAGCAGGTCGGTCATGGAAGGCCGGAACTCTTCTCTTTCTCTCCCCCGCTTGCGGGCAGGGCTATCGCATGAAGGCTTTCCCTCCCCCGTCTTCGGGGGAGGTGGCGCGGTAATCCGCGACGGAGGGGGTCATGATTTTCGATGTCGCATGAGTCCGACCCCCTCCGTCCGCGTAAGACGCGGCCACCTCCCCCGAAGACGGGAGAGGGAGAATCGAGGAGATGAGGAGTCTTGTTCACCCCCTTACTTCTTCAGCTTCGGCAGCGTCTCGGTGATGACCTGCTTGCCGTCCTTGACCTCGCCCAGGAACGAGATGCGGTCGATCTCGCCGGTGTCGTCCCACGTCGCCTCGATCAGGATGCCGGGCACCTTGTCGGGGGTGATCGTCATGCCGTGCAGCGCGGCGGCGATCGCCTTGCCGTCGAGCTTGCCCGCCTTCTCGGCCGCGGCCTTGATCATGTACGGCGCGATGTAGCCCTTCACGCCGTTATGGTCGGGCTTCGACTTGAACTTCGCCTCGTACTTCTTACCGAAGTCCTGGATCGCGGGGACGGGCGCGTCGACCGTCAGGCCGACATGGCCCTTCACGCCGTTGGCCGCGTCGCCCGCCAGCTCGATCACCTTCTGGCCGAGCAGCGTGGTCTCGCCGATCAGCGGCTTGTTCAGCCCCTGCTTCTTGGCCTCGCGCAGGAAGCGCGCGCTCTCCTCTTCATTGAGGTAGACGAACACTGCGTCGGCGTTGGCGCCCTTGACCTTGATCACGTCGGCGGCGAAGTCGGCCTGGCCGGCCTCCGTCGAGACGTCGGCCACCACCTTGATGTCGCGCGCCGCCAGCTCCTTGACGATGGCGTCGCGGCCGCCTTTGCCGAAGTCGTTGTTCACGAACACCACGGCCACGGTCTTGGCCTTCACGCCGTCGCGCAGGTAGTTGGCGATCTTGGGCATCGACACGTTCTGGCCGAACGAGGTGCGGAAGATGTACTTGCTGCCCTGGGCGGTCAGCGGGCCGGCCTCGCCGCCCATCACCTGCGGCACCTCCGCGTCGGCGGTCAGCTTCAGCGTGGCGCTGACCGAGCCGGAATAGATCGGCCCGAAGACGGCGATCGGCTTGTCGTCGAGCGCGCGCTGCATGGCGGCCCGGGCCTTGCCCGGATCGCTCGCGGTGTCGACGAACTCGAGCTTCACCTTCTTGCCGAGGATGCCGCCCGTCGCGTTGATCTCCTCCACGGCCATGGTCGAGCCGTTCTTCCACATCGCGCCCACGGTCGCGCCGCCGCCGCTCAGCTCGATGATGTTGGGAATGACGATGTCCTGCGCCTGGGCTCCCGATACGGTCCAGAAGCCGGCAACGGCGAGCCCGGCGAGCGCCACGGTCCTGCGGATCATGATTCCTCCTCTATCTTTGCTCGTTGATTGCCTGAAGAAATGTACCGGCCAGTTCATTCTGTCAAACCCGCGCTTCCCCGTCGTCCCGAGCGTAGCCGAGGGACCTGCTCATGCCGGCGGCAGCGACATGAAAAGGTCCCTCCACTTCGCCTCGCTCCGCTCGGCTCCGGTCGGGACGACGGCGGTCCCGATCAAACCGACACGTGGCCGAGGACGATGTCGATGATCTCCCGGCGCCGC
>CAMFJT010000043.1 GCA_945957125.1 uncultured Rhodospirillales bacterium
CGGTCCGCTGGCCGAGGCCAACATCAACGTCGACATGATCGTGCAGAACGTCTCGCTCGACGGCAGCTCGACCGACATCACCTTCACCGTGCCGCGCGCCGATCTCGCGCGCGCCGTGGAGCGGCTGGAGAAGGCCAAGGTCGAGCTCAAGTTCACCGAGGCGAAGGCGGATACGAATGTCGCGAAGATCTCGGTGATCGGCGTCGGCATGCGCAGCCACGCCGGCGTCGCGCTCAAGATGTTCGAGACGCTCGCCGCCAAGGGCATCAACATCCAGGTGATCTCGACCTCCGAGATCAAGGTCAGCGTGCTGGTCGCCGCCGAGTATACGGAACTCGCCGTCCGCGCCCTGCACACGGCTTACGAACTCGACGCGGCCTAGGTCACGGGAGCGCGCCATTCGAAGGCGCTAGCTTTTGTTGTCCGTCGATACATTTCCACCTCATCCTGAGGAGCGCAGCGAAGCGGAGCGTCTCGAGGGTGAGGTTTCTCCAGTGCTTCCAGCAAAGTTAGCGCCTATGAGCGCGCCACTCCAGTGGCGCTCGGATTCATGAGCGCCACTGGAGTGGCACGCTCCCATGAGCTTCCCTCATGTCGCCATCGAATAAGCCGGTAGGCAGTTCGGCGCGCATCTTGCTATAACCGCGGCATGCACGGCACCCGCAACCTTCTGGCTGCCAATCGCGCCCGCCAATCGGCGGCAGGGCGCGTCTGTGCCTGCATCATCGACCGCAGCTTCGTCGTCATCCGACTCAAGCATCTCGCGGTCTGACCATGGAGAGAGGGACTCCCCTGGCCGGACCGCGAATGCTCCTAAAGCGGCTCCGGGACACGATGGCGCGTGGCGCCACGCCCGAAGAGACGCTGGGCGAGGTGGTGCGCCTGGTCGCCAACGAGATGGTGGCCGAGGTCTGCTCGATCTACCTGCTGCGCGCCGGCGAGGTTCTGGAGCTGTTCGCCACCCAGGGCCTCAACCCCTCGGCCGTGCATCGCACGCGCCTGCGGGTCGGCGAGGGCCTGGTCGGCGACATCGCCGCGCACGCCCGTCCGCTCGCGCTCGACGACGCGCAGAGCCATCCGCAATTCGCCTATCGCCCGGAGACCGGCGAGGAGATCTACCATTCGCTGGCCGGTGTGCCGATCGTGCGGGCGGGACGTGTGCTCGGCGTGCTGGCGGTGCAGAACCGCACGCGGCGCCTCTACGACGAGGAGGAGATCGAGACGCTGCAGACCATCGCCATGGTGCTGGCGGAAATGGTCGCGGCGGGACACGTCGTCAGCCCCAATGAAGTCCAGCAGGTCGACGGCCTGGGGTTGCTGCCCTTGCGCATCGACGGCGTGCAGCTCACGCCGGGTATCGCGATCGGCCGGGCCGTGCTGCACGAGCCGCGCATCGTCATCCAGCGTGTGGTCGCCGAGGATATCGGCATCGAGCAGAAGCGCTTCGAGGAGGCGCTGGGCGGGGTTCGCGACGATGTCGACCGCCTGCTCGAGGCCGACGACATGCAGTCGGGCGAGCAGCGCGAGATCCTCGAGACCTTCCGCATGTTCGCCGACGACCGCGGCTGGATCGAGCGCGTGCGCGAGGCGATCGCCTCGGGGCTGACCGGCGAGGCGGGCGTGCAGCGCGCCTTCGACGATGTGCGGGCGCGGCTCGGCCAGTCGACCGATCCCTACATCCGGGAGCGCCTGAGCGATCTGCAGGATCTCACCAATCGCCTGCTGCTGCGCCTGACGGGGCGCGCTGCCGTCGATCCCACCGGCCTGCCGGAAGACATGATCGTCATCGCCCGTGACATGGGGCCGGCCGAGCTGCTCGACTACGATCGCGCACACCTGCGCGGGCTGGTGCTCGAGGAGGGCTCTGCGCTCAGCCATGTCGCGATCGTGGCACGCGCGCTCGATATCCCGGTCGTCGGCCGCGCCGCCGACGTGCTGTCGCGCATCGAGCCCGGCGATCCGATCGTGGTCGACGGCGATCATGCACAGGTGCTGGTGCGTCCCGCCGAGGACATCCTGCAGAACGTCCATGCCGCCATCGAGGCGCGCGTCGAGCAGCTGCGCAAGTATGCCGCGCTGCGTGACCTGCCGTCGGCGACGCGCGATCAGGCGCGCATCGGCCTGCACATGAACGCCGGACTGCTGATCGACATGCAGCATCTCGACGATACCGGCGCCGATGGAGTCGGCCTGTATCGCACCGAGATCCCGTTCATGGTGCGTTCGGAATTTCCCGACGTCGATGCACAGGCCTGGCTCTACAGTCGTGTCCTCGATGTGGCCGACGGCCGGCCTGTCACCTTCCGTACGCTCGATGTCGGCGGTGACAAGGTCCTGCCGTACGTTGGTGCATTCGGTGATGAAAATCCTGCAATGGGTTGGCGGGCCATCAGAATCGGGCTCGATCGTCCCGCGATGCTGCGTCGCCAGCTGCGTGCGCTGCTGATGGCGGCGAATGGCCGGCCATTGTCGGTGATGTTTCCGATGATCGCCGATGTCGGTGAATTGCTCGGCGCGCGCAAGCTGCTCGACCTCGAGATCGATCGCGCGAAGCGGCGCGGATTGTCGTTGCCCGAACGATTGCGCGTCGGCGTGATGTTCGAGGTCCCCGCGCTCGCATGGCAGCTCGACAGCTTGTTGCCGCATGTGGATTTCATCTCGGTCGGCACCAACGATCTGTTGCAGTTCCTCTACGCCGCAGATCGCGGCAACACGCGCCTGGCCGGACGCTACGACAACTTGTCTCCGGCTCTGCTCAGGCTGCTACATTTTGTAGTCGAGAAAGTACGGCCCGCCGGAGTCGATCTCACCGTATGCGGCGAGATGGCAGGCCGGCCGGTCGAGGCGCTCGCGTTGCTTGCCATCGGCGTGCGGACTCTTTCGATGTCGCCGGGTGCGATCGGACCGGTGAAGGCGATGGTTCGCTCGCTCGATCTGAACGAGGCGACAAAATTTATTTCGTCGTTGATGTCGCGGCCAGATCGCCCACTGCGCGAGACTTTGCGACTTTTCGCCGTCGATCATGCGGTCGAAATTTAGCGTCGAGACTCGAATCGCTTTTGCCCTGCCAAATACCCTCTGGTAGAACGACGCCGAGGGGGCAATAGAGGGGCTCATGCCGGACCAAGTCGATTGGCGGAGCATGGAGCGTGAGGCATCTCCTGGCCATGCCGTTGGCCGGCTGTTGAGAGATCAGCGTGAAGCACGCTGTCTCTCGATCGACGATGTTGCCAAGCGCCTGCGCATTCGTCGTCCTTACCTCGAAGCGATCGAGCAGGGTCGATTCGATCTTCTGCCCGGGGCCGCGTACATCCCGGCGTTCCTGCGCGCATACGCAACGCATCTCGATCTCGATGCCGAGAAAGTGGTGACCGCGTACCAGGCGGCGGGTCCCGTGCCGATCGCGCGGCCGGTCACCTTGCCGGCGAATTTCCCGACGCTGGAGAAGCGCGCGCCGATCGGCCTCGCGGTGTTGACCGTGCTGCTCGTGGTCGGTGCCGGCTACGCGGTGTGGCACTATCTGCCGCGCCAGGAGAGCGTCGTGGCGCAGAAGGTTCCGCCGGTTCCCGATCGGCTGCTTGCCTCGCGCCCCGCCCCGGGAGCGGAGCCCGCGACCGTCGTGCAGCCGCCCGCACCGCCGGCCGTCGAGCGCTCCGCAATGCCGACCACGGCTTGGCCGGCGCCGAAGCAGGAGACCGCGGCCGTGCCGGCCGCGCCGCCGCCGGCAGTGACCATCCCGGCGCCTCCGCCGGTGGTCGTGACCACGATGCCGTCGATCGGCCAGGCGCAGGCCGCCCAGCCACCGGCGAACGAGCGGGCGCCCGGCGCCGATCCGCAGGAAGCGGTCGCGCGCGGCACAGCCGATCAGGGCAACGTCGCCACGAACGCGACACTGCCGGTGAAGTCCGACACGCAGATCATCGCGCGCACCAATAGCTGGATCGAGCTTCGCACGCCCGGCGGCGACGTGCTGGCGCAGTCCTACATTCGCGCGGGCGAGAGCTACACGGTGCCGGCGGGAATCTCGTACCGGCTCACTGCGGCGCACTGATAGCTCGTGAACTTTTCGACTCGCCGGGGCGACCCCCGGCAGTCGGCCCGCAAGAGTATCGACGGTGGATAAGACGCAGGGTCGCGGGTAAAGTCCGGCGCATGAGCATCCGTCCCTATCGCGACATCGTGCGCCGCAAGTCGCGGCAGGTCATGGTCGGATCTGTGCCGGTGGGCGGCGGCGCGCCGATCACCGTGCAGACCATGACCAACACGTTGACCGCCGATGCCGACGCCACGATCGCGCAGATCAAGCGCTGCGAGGAAGCGGGCGTCGACATCATCCGCGTGTCGTGCCCTGACGAGGACTCGACCAGGGCGTTGCACAAGATCGTCAAGGCGAGCCGCGTGCCGATCGTGGCCGACATCCATTTCCACTACAAGCGCGCCATCGAAGCGGCGGACGCGGGCGCGGCGTGCCTGCGCATCAATCCCGGCAACATCGGCAGCGCCGAGCGGGTGCGCGAGGTCGTGAAGGCGGCGCGCGATCACGGCCTGTCGATGCGCATCGGCGTCAATGCCGGCTCGCTCGAGAAGGACCTGCTGGAGAAGTACGGCGAGCCCTGTCCGGAGGCGATGGTCGAATCGGCGCTCGACCACGCGCGCATCCTGCAGGACCACGACTTCCACGACTTCAAGATCAGCGTGAAGGCGTCCGACGTGTTCCTCGCGGTGGCGGCTTACCAGCAGCTCGCCGATGCCTGCGGCTACCCGCTGCATGTCGGCATCACCGAGGCGGGCGGCCTGCGCACCGGCACGGTGAAGTCGTCGATCGGCATGGGCGCGCTGTTGTGGGCGGGTATCGGCGACACGATCCGCGTCTCGCTCTCGGCGGAGCCCGAGGAAGAGGTGCGCGTCGGCTTCGAGATGCTGAAGGCGCTCAACCTGCGCCATCGCGGCGTGAACATCATCTCCTGCCCATCCTGCGCGCGCCAGCAGTACGACGTGATCCGCACCGTCGAGGCGCTGGAGAAGCGGGTCGCCCACATCACCACGCCGATGACGGTGTCGGTGATCGGCTGCGTCGTGAACGGCCCGGGCGAGGCGCGCGAGACCGACATCGGTTTCACCGGCGGCGGCAACGACACCCATCAGGTCTACATCGCCGGCGTGCCGCATCATCGCCTGAAGGATGCCGGCATCGTCGACCATCTCGTCGAGCTGATCGAGAAGAAGGCGGCGGAGATCGAGGCCGCGCGACATAGGCTCGCCGCGGAATAGCGGCGCCAGGCCTTCCCTCTCCGATCTCTCTTCAAGGCGATTCACCGTGAGCAAGATGCAACCCGTGCGTGGCACGCACGACCTCCTTCCCGACGAGTACCGGCGCTTCGCGCACGTCATCGATACCGCGCGCGAGGTCGCGCGGCTCTACGGCTATCGCGAGATGGCGACGCCGATCTTCGAGTTCACCGAGCTGTTCGCGCGCGGCATCGGCGAGACGACCGACGTGGTCTCCAAGGAGATGTACACATTCCAGGATCGCGGCGGCGAATCGCTGACGCTGCGGCCGGAATACACCGCCGGAATCTGCCGCGCCTTCGTGTCCAACGGCGCGCTGGCACAGCAGCTTCCGCTCAAGCTGTTTGGCGCCGGGCCGATGTTCCGTTACGAGCGGCCGCAGAAGGGCCGCCAGCGGCAGTTCCACCAGATCGACCTCGAAGTGCTGGGCGCGCCCGAGCCGGGCGCCGACATCGAGGTGATCTCGGTCGCCGCCGACATCCTCGATCGGCTGGCGATCCTCGATCGCTGCGTGCTCAAGATCAACTCGCTGGGCGACCCCGAGAGCCGCACGGCCTATCGTAAGGTGCTGGTCGATTACTATTCGGGCCATGTCGCCCGGCTTTCGCAGGACTCCCGCGACAGGCTGCAGCGCAATCCGTTGCGCATCCTCGACAGCAAGGACGAGGGCGACAAGGCGGTCAACGCCGGTGCGCCGTCCTTCGCCGATCACCTCAACCAGGCGAGCCGGGACTTCTTCAAGTCGGTCCAGGACGGGCTGGCCGCGGCCGGCGTGCCGTTCGAGGTCGATCCCGCGCTGGTGCGCGGCCTCGACTACTACACCCACACCGCCTTCGAGTTCGTCACCACGCATATCGGTGCGCAGGGCACCGTCCTGGGCGGCGGCCGTTACGACGGGCTGATCGCCGAGCTGGGCGGGCCGCCCACTGCGGGCATCGGCTGGGCCGGCGGCATCGAGCGGCTGATGATGTTGTGCAACGAGCCGGCGGCCCTGCCGCGCCCGGTGGCGATCGCGCCGCTCGGGCCGGCCGCTGAAAGCCGGGCGCTCGCCATCGCCCGCACGCTGCGCCGCGCCGGCATCGCCGTCGAGCAGGACTATCGCGGCAACATGAAGCGCCGCATGCAACGCGCCAACAAGCTCAACGCCCGTGCCGCGATCATCCTTGGCGACGACGAGCTGGCGAGGGGCGTGGTCCAGCTCAAGGACCTCGACAGCGGCGAGCAGCGCGAGGTCGCGCTGGATGCGCTGGTCGAGGCTCTTGCTTTGCACCGCTAGTGACCGGGCTATCGCCCGGTCCCTTTTCACGTCGTCCCGAGCGGAGCGAAGCACCGTCGAGGGACCTTCTCTCGGCCAACCCATGTCGGATCGCTGAAGCAAGGTCCTCCCCTGCGCCTGGCTTTGCTGGCTCCGGCCGGGACGACGGGAGCGCGTTCATCTGCCCTCTCCCACTGGCGGGGGAGAGGAACATGAGGTAACGAGCGCCCGTCATGTCCCTGCTCCAGAAACTCGACCAGATCGTCGCGCGTCACGCCGAGCTGCAGGCCAGCCTGTCGGCCGGCACGCTCGATTCGCAGAAATTCGTCGCGGCGTCGAAGGAATATGCCGATCTCGGGCCGCTGGTCGACGCGGTCAACGAGCTGCGCCGTGCGGAGCGGGAGCTCGTCGACACCGAGGCGATGGTCGCCGATCCCGACATGAAGGCGATGGCGGAGGAAGAGGCCGCGGCGCTGAAGAAGCGGCTGCCCGAGCTCGAGAAGGCCGTGAAGCGCATGCTGCTGCCCAAGGATGCGGCGGACGAGAAGAACGCCATCCTGGAGATCCGCGCCGGTACCGGCGGCGAGGAGGCCGCGCTGTTCGGCGCCGACCTGTTCCGCATGTACCAGCGCTACGCCGCCGAGCACGGCTGGAAGTTCGAGGTCATGGAACTCTCCGACACCGGCATCGGCGGCTACAAGGAGGCGATCGCCACGGTGAGCGGCAAGGGCGTGTTCGCCCGGCTGAAGTTCGAATCCGGCGTGCATCGCGTGCAGCGCGTGCCGGCGACCGAGGGTTCGGGCCGTATCCATACCTCGGCGGCGACCGTGGCGGTGCTGCCCGAGGCCGAGGAGTTCGACGTCAAGATCGACGAGAAGGACCTGCGCATCGACGTCTTCCGCGCCTCCGGGCCGGGCGGGCAGTCGGTCAACACCACCGATTCGGCGGTGCGCATCACCCATCTCCCGACCGGCGTGGTGGTCAGCCAGCAGGACGAGAAGAGCCAGCACAAGAACAAGGCCAAGGCGATGAAGATCCTGCGCGCGCGGCTGTACGATGCCGAGCGCCAGCGCCGCGACGACGCCCGTGCCGCCGACCGCAAGGGCCAGGTCGGCTCGGGCGATCGCAGCGAGCGCATCCGCACCTACAATTTTCCGCAGAGCCGGGTGACCGACCATCGCATCAACCTCACCCTCTACAACCTCGCCGAGGTGATGGAAGGGCGCGGGCTGGACGAGATCATCGACGCGCTGATCGCCGACGACGAGGCGTCGCGGCTGGCCGAGCTCGCGAGCTGAGCGCCTCGTACGACGCGCTGCTGCGCGATGCCGCCGTCGCCCTGACGGCGGCCGGCATCGACAATGCCCGCTTCGAGGCGCGCCTGCTGCTGGCCCATGCCAGCGGCCTGTCGATCGAGCAGTTGATCGCCCGAGGGCGCGATCCGGCTTCCGACGGCGTTGCGGCTTCGTTGCGGTCGCTGACGGCGCGGCGCGTGGCGCGCGAGCCGATGGCCTACATCCTGGGCGAGCGCGAGTTCTGGGGCCTGCCGTTCAAGGTCTCTCCCGCCGTGCTGGTGCCGCGGCCCGACAGCGAGACGGTGATCGAGGCGGTGCTCGGCCTGATGCCGCAGCGCGATCGCGCCTGGCGCATCCTCGACCTCGGGACGGGATCGGGCTGCCTGCTGCTGACCCTGCTGCGCGAATACCCCCAGGCGAGGGGCGTCGGCCTCGACGCCTCTCCCGAGGCGCTGTCGATGGCGCGCGAGAATGCCGACACGCTTGGCGTATCGGCCCGGGTGCGGCTGGCGGCTGGCGACTGGCGGCGAGCGGGATGGGCCGGGGAGCTCGGCGGGCCGTTCGATCTCGTGGTGTCCAATCCGCCCTATATCGACAGCGGGGCGATCGACGGGCTGATGCCGGAAGTCGCCCGCCACGAGCCGCGGCTGGCGCTCGACGGCGGGTCCGACGGCCTCGACGCCTATCGCCTGATCGCCGCCGCCGCGCCGGCCCTGGTTGCCGGCGGAGGCCATATCGTGGTCGAGGTCGGTGAGGGCCAAGCCGCTGATGTGGCTGGGCTTTTTGCCTTGGCCGGGTTGCGGCCGCTGGCTCCCTGGAAGGATCTCGGCGGAATCGAAAGAGTGGTGGCCGCCGAGCAATAAGAGGTTGGCAACTCATGGGATTAAGACTAGGTTCGCCTCGGCCTTCAAGGGCCATGGCCGGCGCCGGCGCTTTGCCGACGGCCAGATATCCCTCGCACCATTGAGCTGTGACGGCGCCCGAGGAAGGGCAGAGGGTAGCGGAAGTCAAAACCGTCCGGCGTGTAACTGGCCCAGGTTAATGAGACCAAACAATCGGCAGCGGTCGCGTGGCGGCCGCAATGGCGGAAGCGGTGGTGGCGGCGGCCACAATCAGCACAAGCAGCAGCACAATCACAATCCGAACCGCCCGCCCAATCGAAACCAGATATTCGACAGCAGCGGCCCGGACGTGCGCGTGCGCGGCAACGCCCACCAGGTCTTCGACAAGTACCAGGCGCTGGCGCGCGAAGCGGCGGCCTCGGGCGACCGGATCGCGGCCGAAGCCTATTGGCAGTATGCCGATCACTACTTCCGCGTGATCCAGAGCATGGGCGGCTTCGTGCCGCGCGGCGGCAACCAGGGCTGGGGCGACGGCACCGGCGAGGACGGCCAGCCGCAGGGTCAGCCCAACCCGGCGCAGGCGGCCAGCAACGGCAGCGGCGGCCATGCGTACGACGAGGGCGAGGCCCAGCAGAACCGCCCGCAGGGCGAGAGCCAGCAGGGCCGTCCGCAGAACGAGGCCGGCCAAGGCCGCCCGCAGGGCGAGGCCCCGCCGGCCGCCCAGCACGGTGAGCCCCAGCAGGGCCGCCCCCAGGGAGAGCAGCCGTATCAAGCGCGTCCGCCGCGCGAGCCGTACCAGGGACGCCAGCAGGGCGAGGGCCAGCAGGGCCAGCCGCAGCACAATCGCCTGCCGGCAGAGCCCGCGCAGGGCCGTCCGCAGGGCGAGCCCTCGCAGCGCCGCCAAGGCGGCCGCAACGAGGACCGCGGCGAGAGCGAGCCGGGCCTGGGCGGTGTTGCCTTCCTGCAGGCCGGACGGCCGACCGCCGTGAGCCAGGATCCGGCGGAGGACGAGCAGCCGGAGATTCCGGAATTCGTTCCGGCGGGGGCGGGTCGGCGCCGCTAGGGCGCCGTCAGAGATGGATCAGGGTCGGCGCGAAAAAGCCGAGCAGGCCGAAGGCGACCCCGACCGCGCCCAGGCCGATCGACATGAACATCAGCCACGCCACCGTGGTCAGGGCCGACGCGCCGGCGAGCACGATGGCGAGCTGTAGCGCCGCCGAGCCGTATTCGAACATGTGGTAGGCCGCCAGGGCCTTGTCGCGCGACTCCTCCTTGGCCTTGGCGCGGGCTGCCAGTTCCTTGCGGCCCTCGTTGGTCTCCGGCTCGGTCTCGTAGCGCTGCGCCGTCTTGCGCCAGGTATCGACCTGGGTCCGTAGGCCCGGGGGCATGGGCTGCGTGCTCTCCTTGAAGGGGGCCTCGACCGCATCCGCCGCGGTCCGCATCGTCGTCTGGCGGATCGTCTTGGCCTGGAAGAACGACCACAGGTTCGACGCCGTGATGTGCTCGGAAAGGGCGTGGGTCTGGTTGCTCTTGCCCAGCGTCTCGCAAACGGCGAGCAGGGCCGCCAGGACGGCCACCAGCAGAGCGATTTTCTTGTTGCCGCTTTCGACGTGACCGTGACCGCCCGACATGGATCCTCCCAGCTCGATTGACCGAACGCGCGTGGAAGCGGTTCCTACCCTGTCATCGTTACGACGAAAAGCCGTATTGCCTTTCCGGTCTTGCGCCCGCCTTTCGCCACACCATATCGAGCGCAGGATGCCCGGATAGGGGTCCGCTCTTTCGCCTGCCGCTGGACGGGGGCGTGACATGAAAGGGTAGAGCGATGAACCAAGAGAAGTACACCGACCGCATGCGCGGTTTCCTGCAGAGCGCCCAGATGCTGGCGCTGCGCGAAGGACACCAGCGCCTCACACCAGATCATCTATTGAAGGTCCTGCTGGACGATCCGGAAGGCCTTGCCGCCAACCTGATCGGTGCCGCCGGCGGCGATTCCCGTGCCGTGCACCGCGCGGTCGAGGCCAGCCTTGCCAAGCAGCCCAAGGTCGAAGGCCAGGGCGCGGGCCAGGTCTACATGGCGCCCGAGACGGCGCGAATCTTCGACCAGGCCGAGGCCATCGCCCAGAAGGCGGGCGATTCGTTCGTCACCGTCGAACGCATGCTGATGGCGCTGGCCCTCGCCAAGGGTACCGAGGCCGCCGACGCGCTCGCCAAGGGCGGCGTCAAGGCGCAGGCGCTCGAGAAGGCGATCGCCGAGCTGCGCAAAGGCCGCACCGCGGACTCCGCGTCGGCCGAGGGCAGCTACGACGCGCTGAAGAAATATGCCCGCGACCTCACGCAAGCGGCGCGCGACGGCAAGCTCGATCCGGTGATCGGCCGAGACGAGGAGATCCGCCGCACCATCCAGGTGCTGAGCCGCCGCACCAAGAACAATCCCGTGCTGATCGGCGAGCCCGGCGTCGGCAAGACCGCGATCGCCGAGGGCCTCGCGCTGCGCATCGTCAACGACGACGTGCCGGAGGCGCTGAAGGGCAAGAAGCTGATGTCGCTCGACCTCGGCGCCATGGTTGCCGGCGCGAAGTACCGCGGCGAGTTCGAGGAGCGTCTCAAGGCGGTCCTCTCGGAGATCGCCTCGGCGGAGGGCGACATCGTCGTCTTCATCGACGAGCTGCACACGCTGATCGGCGCCGGCAAGGCCGACGGCGCGATGGACGCGTCCAACATGCTGAAGCCCGCGCTGGCGCGCGGCGAGCTGCATTGCGTCGGTGCCACCACGCTCGACGAGTATCGCAAGCACATCGAGAAGGACGCTGCCCTCGCGCGCCGGTTCCAGCCGGTGTTCGTCGCCGAGCCGACGGTCGAGGACACGATCTCGATCCTGCGCGGCCTGAAGGAGAAGTACGAGCTCCATCATGGCGTGCGCATCGCCGACGGCGCGATCGTGGCGGCGGCGACGCTGTCCAACCGCTACATCGCCGACCGCTTCCTGCCGGACAAGGCGATCGACTTGATGGACGAGGCGGCGAGCCGCATTCGCATGCAGGTCGACAGCAAGCCCGAGGAGCTGGACGAGCTCGACCGGCGCATCATCATGCTCAAGATCGAGCGTGAGGCGCTGAAGAAGGAGACCGACCAGGCCTCGCGCGACCGGCTCGAGCGGCTCGAGAAGGAGTTGAGCGAGCTGGAGCAGAAGTCGGCGGCGCTCACCGCGTCGTGGAAGTCGGCGAAGGACAAGCTCGCCGATTCGCAGAAGATCAAGGAGCAGCTCGACAAGGCGCGCTCCGAGCTGGAGATCGCCCAGCGCCGCGGCGAGCTGGCCAAGGCCGGCGAGCTGGCTTACGGCGTGATCCCCGATCTCGAGCGCAAGCTCAAGGAGGCGGAGAACCAGGAGGTCGCCGGCGGCAAGGGCGTGAAGGAAGAGGTCACGCCCGAGGATATCGCCGCCGTCGTGTCGCGCTGGACCGGCGTGCCGGTCGACAAGATGCTGGAAGGCGAGCGCTCGAAGCTTCTGCGCATGGAGGAGCAGATCGGCAAACGCGTCATCGGCCAGGACGACGCCGTCCGCGCCGTGGCCAATGCCGTGCGGCGCGCGCGCGCCGGGTTGCAGGATCCGAACCGGCCGATCGGCTCGTTCCTGTTCCTCGGACCGACCGGCGTCGGCAAGACCGAGCTGACCAAGGCGATCGCCGAGTTCCTGTTCGACGACGACCAGGCGATGGTGCGCATCGACATGAGCGAGTTCATGGAGAAGCATGCCGTCAGCCGCCTGATCGGTGCGCCTCCGGGCTATGTCGGCTACGACGAGGGCGGCGTGCTCACCGAAGCGGTGCGCCGGCGGCCCTACCAGGTGATCCTGTTCGACGAGGTCGAGAAGGCGCATCCGGACGTGTTCAACGTGCTGCTGCAGGTGCTGGACGACGGCCGCCTGACCGACGGGCAGGGCCGCACGGTCGACTTCAAGAACACGCTGATCGTGCTGACCTCCAACCTCGGCAGCTCGTACCTCGCCGCGCTCAAGGACGGCGAGCCGACCGAGAGCGTGCGACCGCAGGTGATGGAGGAGGTGCGCCGTGCCTTCCGGCCGGAGTTCCTCAACCGCCTCGACGAGATCCTGCTGTTCAGCCGGTTGAGCCGGGCGAACATGACGGACATCGTCGAAGTCCAGCTCAAGAAGCTCGAGAAGCTGCTGGCCGATCGCAAGATCAAGCTGCACTTCGACGGCAAGTCGATGCAGTGGCTGGCCAATCGCGGCTACGATCCGGTCTACGGCGCGCGGCCGTTGAAGCGGGTGATCCAGCGCAGCCTGCAGAATCCGCTGGCGACGCAGATCCTCGAGGGCCGCGTCCACGACGGCGACACTGTCGATGTCGGGGTCGAGAACGGAGAGCTCACCGTCGGCGGCGAGCGCGTGCTGAGCGAGGCCGCGGACTGACGCCGGGCTTGCATACTTCAAGAGAAAGGGCCGCTTCATGCGGCCCTTTTTCATTCGACTTCCCGCCGCCGATGCGCAGCGGCCGGTAGCTTTATCGGCTTCCCGCCTGCAGCGGCGGTGAGACCAGGTCGTTGCAGTTGGTCGCGCGCGTCATCAGGCAGTCCTGCACGGCCGAGACTGCGCGCAGGCGCTCGACCAGCACGATGCCGGCGACCACCAGCACGGCCATCACGGCGAGCGCGATCAGGCTCTTGCGCCGGCCGGCGGCGTCACGCTCCTCGTCGTCCTGTTCCAGGTATTCCTCGTCCTCGTGGCGCGGCATCAGTCTGCCGCCCGCGCGCCGGAATCGGGCACGGCGGGCGAGGTCGCGGGCACCGCCGGCGGGACCTCGCCCGCGGGGCGGCGCCGCTTGCCGCCCAGCCAGTGCGCGAAGCGGTCGAGGTAGAGATAGACCACCGGCGTGGTGTAGAGCGTGAGCCATTGCGAGACCAGCAGGCCGCCGACGATGGCGATGCCGAGCGGGCGGCGCAATTCGGAGCCCGCGCCGCTGCCGATGGCGAGCGGCAGGCCGCCGCCGATCGCGGCGAAGGTCGTCATCATGATCGGCCGGAAGCGCAGCAGGCAGGCCTCGTGGATCGCCTCGCGCGGGCTCTTGCCGTGGCCGCGCTCGGCCTCGAGCGCGAAGTCGATCATCATGATCGCGTTCTTCTTCACGATGCCGATCAGCAGGATGATGCCGATCAGCGCGATCACGCTGAGGTCGTAGCCGAACAGCATCAGCGCCAGCAGCGCGCCGACGCCGGCCGAGGGCAGCGCCGAGAGGATGGTGATCGGATGGACGTAGCTCTCGTACAGCATGCCGAGCACGATGTAGACGGCGAGGATGGCGGCGGCGACCAGCAGCGGTGTGGAGGAAAGCGACGACTGGAAGGCCTGCGCGGTGCCCTGGAAGCTGCCGTCGAGCGTGACCGGCGCCTTGAGGTCGCGCTGCATCTGCTGGATGCGCTCGACCGCCGGACCGAGGGCGGTGCCGGGCGCGAGGTTGAAGGAGATCGTCACCGCCGGGAACTGGCCCTGGTGATTGATGGTGAGCGGCGCGACCTTGTTGCTGAACCTGGCCACGGTGCTGATCGGCACCTGCGCGCCGTTGGTGCCGGTGACGTAGATGCGCGAGAGCGCGCCGGGGTCGGTCTGGAATTCGGGCAGCACCTCGAGCACGACCTTGTACTGCGTGCTCGAGGTGTAGATGGTCGCGACCTGGCGCTGGCCGAAGGCGTCGTACAGCGTCTGGTCGATCTGCGCGAGCGACAGGCCGAGCCGCGAGGCGGCGTCGCGGTCGATATCGACGGCGAGGTGCGGCGCGGAGATCTGCTGGTCCGAGGTCACGTCCTGCAGGCCGGGCAGCCTGGCCATGTTCTGCTCGATGATCGGCGCCCAGTGGTTGAGCTCTGCCGAGTCGGTCGAGGTCAGCGTGTACTGGTACTGCGTCTTGCTGAGGCGACCGCCGACGTTGATGTCCTGTCCCGCCTGCATGAAGAAGTTGACGCCGGGGACCTGGGCGACCTGCGGCCGCAGGCGCTGGATGATCTTCTGCGCCGAGGCGTCGCGCTCGCCGAACGGCTTGAGCTGGATGAACATGCGCGCGGTGTTCTCCGAGGAGTTGCCGCCGGTCGAGCCGACGAAGCTCACCACGCCGCCCACCGCCGGATCCTTCTGGACCACCGCGGACAGCGTGTTGGCGAGGTCGGCCATCGCCTCGAACGAGATGTCCTGCCGCGCCTCGGCCTGGCCGAAGATGAAGCCGGTGTCCTGCTCGGGAAAGAAGCCCTTGGGGATGACGGCGTAGAGGTAGCCCGTGAGGCCGATCAGCAGCAGGGTCGTAACCAGAGTCGGGAACTGGTGACGCAGCACCCATTGCAGGCCGCGGTCGTAGAAGCGCACCGCCGCGTCGAAGGCATCCTCGGCCATCTGGTTCAGGCGGCCTCGCTTTTGATCGGTCTCGCGCTTGAGGAAGCGGGCACACATCACCGGCGTCAGGGTGAGCGACACGAAGGCCGACATCACGACGGCGACGGTGACGACGACGGCGAACTCGCGAAACAGCCGTCCGACGATGCCGCCCATGAACAGCAGCGGGATGAACACCGCGATCAGCGAGAAGGTGATCGAGATGATGGTGAAGCCGATCTGGCCCGCGCCCTCGAGCGCGGCGTCGAGCGGCTTCTTGCCCTCCTCGATGTAGCGCACGATGTTCTCGATCATCACGATCGCATCGTCGACCACGAAGCCGACGGCGATGGTGAGGCCCATCAGCGACAGGTTGTCGATCGAGTAGCCGGCGACGTACATCACCCCGAAGGTGCCGACCAGCGCCAGCGGCACGGTGATCGAGGGGATGACCGTCGCCCAGAAGTGGCGCAGGAAGACGAAGATCACCATCACCACCAGCCCGACGGTGAGGACCAGCGTGAACTCCACGTCGCTCACCGAATCGCGGATCGATTGGCTGCGGTCGGACATCAGCTCGACATGCACGGCCTTCGGGACGGAGGCGAGCAGGCGCGGCATCATCGCCTTGATGCGGTCGACGATCTCGACGGTGTTGGCACCGGGCTGGCGGAAGATCAGCAGCAGCTCGGAACGCTTGCCGTTGTACCAGGCGCCGTTGCGCGGCGACTTGGTGGCGTCGATCACGTTGGCCACGTCCTGCAGCTTGACCGGCGCGCCATTGCGGTAGGCGACGATGATGTTGCGGTAGCCGGCGGCGTCGAACAGCTGGTCGTTGGTGTCGATCGTGGTCTGCTGGTGGGCGTTCTCGAGATTGCCCTTGGGCTGGTTGACCGTCGCCGCGCCGATCGCGGTGCGCACGTCCTCCAGCGCGATGCCGCGGTTGGCGAGCGCCGCGGGATTGGCCTGCACGCGCACGGCGAAGTCCTGCTGGCCGGCGACCAGCACCTGCGACACGCCGGTCACCGCCGAGATCTTCTGCGCGAGGATGGTGAAGGCGTACTCGTCGACCTTGTAGATCGGCAGGTCGTCGGCGGAGACGGCGTAGATCAGGATCGCGCGATCGGCCGGGTTAACCTTGCGGTAGGTCGGCGGGTTGGGCAGGTCCTTCGGCAGCAGGCCGCTCGCCGCATTGATCGCGGTCTGCACGTCGGTCGCCGCTCCGTCGATCGCCCGGTCGAGGTCGAACTGCAGGGTGATCGAGGTGCTTCCCAGGCCGCTGGTGGAGTTCATCGAGGCGAGGCCCGGGATTGCCGCGAACTGCTGCTCCAATGGGGTGGCCACCGAGGAAGCCATCGTCTCCGGGCTGGCACCGGGAAGGGTGGCCGACACGGTGATGGTCGGGAAATCGACGTTGGGCAGGGCGGCGACCGGCAGGAGACTGTACGTCGCCGCGCCGAACACCAGCAGCCCGAGCATCATCAGCGAGGTGGCGATCGGGCGGAGGATGAAGACTCGCGAGATGTTCATGGCGCCGCTCAGCCCTCGTTGTGCACGGCCTGAGGCTGGGCCACGGCCGGCGGCGGCTGGTCGGGCTGCGGGCCATCGTTGCGCGGCGTGTCGATGCGGACATGCGCGCCATCGGTCAAGCGATGCTGGCCGTCGACCACGACCTTGTCGCCGGTCTTGAGGCCCCTGGCGATCGCGGCCACGCCCTCCTGCATCGCGGCGACCTCGACCGGACGGCGCTCGACCGTGTTGTCGCCGCGCACCAGATAGACGAAGGAGTCGTTGGCGCCGCGCATCACCGCGCGCTGCGGTACGGTGACGGCGTCCTTGCGTGTCGACACCACCAGCCGCACGTTGACGAACTCGCCGGGCCACAGCCGCTCGTCGGCATTGGCGAAAGTTCCCTTGAGCTTCAGCGTGCCGGTGGCGGCGTCGATCTGGTTCTCGATCAACGTCAGCTTGCCGCGCGCCAGCTCCGTCTTGTCGTCGCTGCCGAAGGCGATCACCTCGAGAGGGGCGGCAGCCTGGTTCGTCCGGATCTCGTCGGTCCGGTCCTGTGGCACGGTGAAGCTCACGAAGATCGGGCGGATCTGGGTGATGGTCACCAGCGGTGTGTTCTGGCTCGCCTGAACGAGGTTGCCGGGATCGACCTGGCGCGAGCCGGTGCGGCCGTCGATCGGTGAGCGGATGTCGGCATAGCCGAGATTGAGCTTGGCGGTGTCGATCGCGGCCTGGTCGCCGGCGATCGCCCCCTTCAGCGCGTCCACGATCGCCTTCTGCTGGTCGAAGCTCTGGCGCGACTGGAAGCCCGAGCCGAGCAGCTTGCCGTAACGCTCGAGGTCGGCCTCGGCGCCGACGAGTTGCGCCTCGCTGCGCTGCTTGTTGGCGGTGGCCTGGTCGAGTGCCGCCTGGAACGGCCGCGGATCGATCTGGAACAACGGGTCGCCGGCCTTCACGGTCTGGCCCTCTTCGAAGGCGACCTTCATGATCTGGCCGTCCACCCGGCTTTTCACCGTGACCATCTTGTAAGCCTGCACCGTGCCGAGGCCGCGGACATAGACCGGCATGTCCGTCTTGCCGGCGGTGCCGACGGTGACCGGTATGCTTGAAGGTACTGCGGTCGCCGCCGCCCGTGCCTTGTCGTGGCTGGCCTGGTCGATGAAGACGTACGCTGCCGCCGCGACGGCCAATACCGCCGTGACCGCAACCGCAATGCCGGATTTCCTGACCTTGGCCATTCCGCCTCGCTCCAAAGCTTGTCTCGGCGATCTAGTAAGGCCGCGTTTGTGTTCGACACGGGGCCGAAGGCGGGGCAGATCGCCGCCTGCGTCGTCAAGAACGTGTGAGCGTCACCAGGGCTGCGATCACATCGCCAGTACCGCCCGCTCACTTCGCTGCGCAAATCCGCCGCGGTTTTTTTTGCCTTCCGGGCAATCCTTCGGTTGCCAGCGGGCGTACGGGTGGTGATCCTTGTGTCCCATCGGGATGGTTCGTCAGTGAAACGTCGAATGTGCCTTGCGGCGGGGGCCTTTGCCGCCCCTGCACTGCTTCTCGGCAGCGCGCGTGGCCAGAGCCTCCAGCGCGAGAAGGACCTGCGTATCTTCGTCGGTTTCGAGGCGGGCGGCGGGGCCGATGCAGTGGCGCGGGCGATCGCGCCCCAATTGCAACGCCGGGCCAGCCGACGCGTGGTGGTCGAGAACCGAACGGGGGCCTTCGGCGCTATCCCGGTCGAGATCGTCAAGAAGGCCGGTCCCGACGGCGGGGAGCTCGCGTTGCTGTCCTCGACGACGCTGGTTTCCCGGCTGGCGACCCGCAGCCCGTCCTTCGATCCGGCCAAGGATCTCGCGCCGGTCACGAAGGTCGGCAATTTCTCGATCGCCTTCGCGGTATCCCCCGCGCTCGGCATCGACAGCTTCAAGGACTATCTCGACTGGATCAACGAGGGCGACGCGACGCGGCGGCGGATCGCCGTGTCGTCGAACACGACCTTCGTCGAGGTGTTGAACGTGCTGCTGCGCCGGTCGGCCGGCGTCTCTCTCGAGCCGGTCTACTATCGCGGTGTCGTACCGATTCTGGGCGACCTGCGCGACGGGCGCATCCCCGCCACCGTCAACACGCTGACCTCGCTCCTGCCGCCGCACCGTGGCCGCCGTGCCCGCATCCTGATGACGACGGGCCCGCGTCGCCTGTCCGCTTCGCCCAACATCCCGACCGCCGTCGAGCTCGGTTACCCGACGCTCGACATGGAGGAATGGTTCGCCTTCTTCGCCTCGCCGGTCACGCCGCCCGCCCTGGTCGAGCAGCTCAATCGCAGATTGCGTGCGGTGATCGACGACCGCGAGCTCGTCGAGCTGCTCAAGCCCCTCGGGCTCGAGGTCGAGACTGGCTCTCCCGAGGAGCTCGCGGCCCTCGTCGAGGCCCACCGGGTGGCCTGGCAGGCGCGGCTCGAAGCCACCGGCGTGGCGGCGGCCGCCGCCAAATAGCTCTCCGTCGTTCCGGCCGGAGCGAAGCGGAGTGGCGGGACCTTGCCTCGACGCGCAGCCGATCGCGTTGATGCAAGGTCCCTCCGCTGCGCCTCGCTACGATCGGCTCCGGCCGGGACGACGGCGGTTGCCCATCGCCGCAGGCCCTGTCCGCTACTGGAGCAGGATCGGCAGGGCCTGCCTGTAGGCGATCTCCGCCCGTGCCTTCAGCTCGGGCAGGGTGCAGCTTCCGATCGGATGCTGGACAGTGAGGAAAGGGTAGTCAGGGATGCCGAGGACGCGGGCAATGTTGCGCGCGGTGACCTCGAAAGGGGTCGTGCACAGGACAACGGCGCGTTTGCCGAGCTGTTCGAAAGTGATTCCGTCGTGCAGACTGCACGTCGAGCAGGAGCCTCAATCGCCCAGGCCGGTGATGAGGAAGTCGACTTCCTGGGCGACCTTCACCAGTGTGTTGCCCGGCGCCGGCGCGCTGGCGTTGCTCTTGGAGGCCAGCGTGCGGACGACGCAACCGTTGCGCTCGACGAACAGCGCGGCCACTTCGTTCAGCATCTCCTCGGCATTGAGCTTGCCGTTTTCGAGAATGCCGATGCGCAGGCCGTCGATACTTGCCAGCGGCGGCGCGCGGAACGCCTTGCGCTTGGGCGTGGTGGACAGCGGCGAATAGAGTTGCATCCGTCTCAGCTCCTCTTGTTGTCGGGCGGAAGGGCGATCGGGGCGTGCTGCATGATCGAGCCGCGGCCCCGGCTCCACGACGGGATGAAGCACGAATGGCCGCCGGCGTCGCCGCCGCCCATGGTGATCAGGATATCGTCGGGGCGCAGGCCGCGATGCACGAAGCCCACCTCCGCAAGGGCATGCGCGCCCTCGCCATGCTGCTTGTCGTACTCGCGGTCGCGATACTTGCCGACACCCTTCATGCCCTCGATCGACCGCTTGGCCTGGCTGAACAGGAAATCCTGCGCCCGCTCGCGCGTCCAGCCGGCATCGCCGACGATCTTCATGTGCTCCGGCGCCAGGATCACGACAGTCTGCCCCAGCGTGATGCAACCGTAGTTGGCCATCGTGTCGGCGACCGAGCTCAGGACCTGCTCGGGCGTGTTGCCGCCGTGGTTCTCGACGTTGCAGAAGCCGCCGCCGGCATAGGCCGTGACGCTCGACACGCCCTTGGCATAGCCCTGCGCCTCGCACAGCAGCGGCCACGGATTGCCGCGCGAGCGCTCGGCGATACAGAAGCTGTACTTACCGGGATTGCCCTGCGTCGACTTGTCGGAGATGCCGGGCAGCATCTGGAAGACATTGCGCAGGATCAGCCGCACCGCGCGGCCGATCGTGGCGTTGGGCCGGTTGCCGGGGCCGAACAGGTTCACGTCGGAATTCATGCCGATCGCGTCGGCATAGGGGCCGCTCACCACCAGCAGCGGCGCCGAGCCGCCAGTGCTCGCGGTCGAACCGTGGAAATTGAAATCGGGCCGGTCCATCGCCTCGAACGCCGCCACGAGCACCGGGAAATACTCCGGCAGGCAGCCCGCCATCACCGCGTTGACCGCGGCGGCGTGCAGCGACAGGTCGAGGCCGGTCGCGGGATGATGCGAGATCACCGTCTCCGGCGGCCGGCTGTCGGCCGCCAGCATCGCCTTCACCCGGTCGATCGCCGGCGGCACGACCGGCAGCCCGTCGGTCCAGCCCTGCTCGTAGCAGAAGTCGATCGCGGCGAGCAGGTCGTCCGGGGCCTCGTGGATCCTGGGAGCCAGCGCGGCCATCTATTCCGCCGCCTGCGCTTTGGGAGCGTCCTTGGGCGCGATGGCCTTCATCGTGCCGCCGTAGCGGTCCTTGAACGCCGTGGTGTCGATCTCCTCGAGGTCGATCGCGCGGTTGAGCACCTGCTCTTTCCATTTGAGCAGCTCGGGATGCGCGGCCTGGAACTCGGGCATCACTTCCTTCGCGAACAGCTCGAGCGATTCGCAGATGTGCTCGTGCGTGTTGCGGCCGGCCTGGTTGAGCAGAACGACCTGGTCGATGTTCGACGACTGGAAGCGGCGCAGCTTGCGCCGGATCGTCTCCGGCGAGCCGATCAGCCCGCCGCGCAGCGCCGCTGCGTGCGCCTCGGGGTTGGCAGCCTTCCACTTCTGGTATTCGTCCCACATGTTCACCGTGCCGGCCGGCGGGCGGCGGCGGCCGGGGGCGGCGGCGTAGAAGCGCAGCGCGAACTGGAAGAAGGTGTCGCCGTCGGCGCGGGCGCGCGCTTCCTCGTCGGTCTTGGCGCACATGAAGAAGGAAACCAGCGCAATGTTGGGATTCGTGCGGTATTCCGCGAGCTTCTTCTGCCGCTTCACGAAGGCGTTGTAATAGGCGTGCACCCAGGCATGCGCGGCGTCGGCCGAGACGAACTGGAAGCCGAGCGCGCCCATGCCCCATTCGCCGCACTTGGCGAGCGTGTCGAGCTGCGAGCAGGCGACCCACAGCGGCGGATGCGGCTTCTGCAGCGGCTTGGGCAGGACATGGCGCAGCGGCATGTTGAAATACTTGCCGTGATGCTCGCTGGGGCCGTCGCGGAACATCGGCATGACGGCGCGCACCGCCTCCTCGAAGATCTCGCGCTTGTTGTCCATGTCGACGCCGAACGGCTCGAGCTCGGTGATCGACGCGCTCTCGCCCATGCCGAATTCGCAGCGGCCATTCGAGAGCAGGTCGAGGCTGGCGACCTTTTCGGCGACGCGCGCAGGATGGTTGGTCGTGAGCTGCATGATGCCGTGGCCGAGCCGGATGCGCTTGGTGCGCTGGCTGGCCGCCGCGAGGAAGGACTCGGGCGAGGGCGAGTGGGAGTATTCCTCCAGGAAGTGGTGCTCGACCTGCCAGGCATGGTCGTAGCCCAGCCGGTCGGCCAGCTCGATCTGATCGAGCGCGTTCTGGTACAGCCGATGCTCGTCGTCTTCCTTCCAGGGCCGCGGCAGTTGCAGCTCATAGAAAATGCCGAACTTCATGCGCGCTTCCTCCCGGTTGGCGGCGATCTTACATCGCCCGCGCGGGAAAGCGATCCTCCGGGCCGGTTGCCGGAACGCCGGTTTTGATCAGCGAACGCTCGTCGTCATCGCCATCGCGTCACGGCTCATACCGGCTGACCTCGATTCCAGTGCCGACGGGCAGCAGCACGCTGCTCATCCCAGCCGTTGCACGGAGGGCGCGGGCATAGCGCTGCACGTCCTCGCCGCCCGGGCGCAACATGTTGTCGGCGACGACGATTGCGCCGCCGTTGAGCTTGGGCAGGAACGCCTCGAGGCAGGGCAGGTAGAGGTCCTTCCACAGATCGACCAGCACGAAGTCGAGCTTGACCGGCAGTGCGGCGATCATCGCCACCGCGTCGCCGACCTTGAACTCGACATGGTCGGCCAGGCCCGCCTTCGTGGCCATCTCGCGGGCATGGGCCGACTTGTACTCTTCCTTCTCCATGGTGATCAGGCGGCCGCCCGTCGCGCGGGCCGCCTCGGCCAGCCAGATGCCAGAATAGCCGTAGGAGGTACCCAGCTCCAGGATGGCCGGCGCCGGCAGGCTGCGGGCGAGGATGTTGATCAGCCGGCCGGTGTCCGGGCCGACGGCGAGGAGTTGCCGGTCGCGCCAGTCGCCGGCGCGGTGGGGCGCATGGCGGTCGTGCCGCTCTTCCCGTTCCTGCCGCATGCGCTCGTGATAGGCCGCGAGGACGGCCGTTACCTTGTCGTCCATGCTAGCGGTCCTGCCAGTCGAAGCGCAGTGGCGCCTCGCGGAAGGCGAAGCGGTCGATGTGGCGCGCGACAGCACCCTTGAGGGCGTCGCGCTGGCCGTCGGAACTCGCCTCGAGGCGGCAGTCCAGCCCGTCCTCGTGCGCCTGCAGCAGCAGGGTCGCATCGCCCGGCCAGTCGGCACCGCGGGCGTTGCGCGGGAAGGTCACGGTGCCCTTCGTCTCGTCGAACGTGACGGCAAGGTTGTGGGCCCAGTGCTTGCAAAGCTGCTGGAGGTAGCGACTGGCGTGCTGGGTCGGCACCCTGACGGTGCTGCTGGCGGTCATCGTCGTCTCCCTCACAGCCGTTCGATCTTCTGGGCGGCCTCGTCGAGGATGGCTGCCGCCTGGTGAAGCGTCTCGACGGGGACATCCTCGCGGTCGAAGCGGTCGACCAGCGCCGCGCGCAGGTTCTGCATCGCCCGGCGGATCGGACCGCCATCGGTGCGCTTGTGGGCCGTCGCCAGCTCGGCGAGGCGGGCCAGCAGCGCGTCGACCTCGGCCTTCCCGGCGTCGAGGTGCGCGGTCCCGTCGGCAGTGACAGAGAACGCCTTGCGCGCTCCGCCGGAGGTCGCCTCTTCGATCTGGCCCATCTCGTGGAGCATGGTCAGCGTCGGATAGACCACGCCGGGGCTGGGCACGTAGACGCCGCCGCTCAGCTCCTCGATGGCGCGGATCAGCTCGTAGCCGTGCCGCGGCTGGTCGGCGATCAGCCGGAGCAGGACGAGGCGAAGCTCGTTGCCGTCGAACACGCGGCGCCGGCGTCCGCCGCGCCCGCCCTCGGACTCGGCCCATCCGCCCCGGCCGAAGCCGCGGCGGCCGCCGCCGCCGAAACGATGGCGCGACCCATGGATGGCGCCCCCGCGATGGTCGTTTGATTTCATGAAGTGTCTCTTTGTATGTTTAAGCATAGCTAAGATATATCTTGAAATTCTTAAGATGCAACCCCCTCTCACGTGATTCCACCTTTTTGCCTTATTTCGAGATGTCGGCTCGGGGGCCTTGCCCCGCCTGCATGCCGTCGAAATGGAGCCGCGGGTTCCCCGACGGTCGTGCTCTATGCTAGAGTCACCACCGGGTGGAACTGGGGACGCAAATGAATTCTCGCATCGGGAAGGCCGTGGGCGCGTGCGCGGACGAGCTTACCATGGCGGCGACCTGGTTCGGACTGATGCTGATCTGCGCCCCTTTCGAGATCTGCGGTGCGATCGTGAGGCGCGCACGGGCAATGGCGCGAGTGTTCTCCCGGCGACGGGCCGAGGAACCCTCCCGGGCGATGGCCCGCCCCTAGAGGCCCTGCAAGACCCAGATCACGTAAGCTGCCATCGCGCCGGTGAGGGCGGCGAGCACGCCGACACCGATCCACGCGGACTCCTGGCCGACTTCGTCGGAGGATGGCGGGTTGGCGGCGACTGACGAGATATCCGAGGGCATGTGACGAACTCCGCGTGACCGATCGAAGAACGGTCGCAGAGCCTTGGCGGTTGCCGTCGCGGCTCCTACAGCCAGTATTCGGAAAAAGAAAGTTAGATCGACGGAAGCGTTCGTCCCCAGTGAAAGTTACGACGTCATCGGTTCACGACCGTCAATCCTGTTCCCATTCGATCTGCACTGGCCGCATTTCATGGGCATTGTAGGCGGTGAGCCTGACCTGCGCACGGTTGCCCGACCAGCGAACAGAACTTACAAAGTAGCGATAGTCCTCTCCGTACCGCTCCTTGGCTAGGAGCACAGCTTTTCGTGCGGTGTCGTCGTTCAGCAAACAATGCACAGATCCGGCTACTCCGATGACGAGCGCAGCCCCCAGAGCAAATGCAAGCCGAGGCGGACCGATTCGGCGTCCCGAGTTCGAGCTTGGAAGAAGAACTGGTTCGGTACGAAGTTGCCAATACGCCCAAGCTATTAGCCCAAACACCGTCAATAAGATGAAGACTGAAATGAACGTGGCCCCCGGGTAAAGCCTGATAGTCAGGATCCACAATTCCATCGGGAACATGAAGGGGATTACAAGTGCAGCCGACCCCAGTGCTGCAATGTAATATGCGGAGAACCACCTCACGATCCGAACTGCGCGCTCGCTGCCCCGGATAAGAAAGAAGCCGGCAGTCACGGCGAACATGTTCAGGCTGGATGAATACGACTGACCTTGAGCTATGCACCAGATCATGAGTGCGACATCACAAGCGCCGACAACGCAAAGGACTATACCAACCCGCCTCAGGACCTGGCGCCGGTCGTCCATCGGATCGCTCCGTCATGTGAAGTGGCGGACCCGGCGAGATTCGAACTCACGACCTCTGCCTTCGGAGGGCAGCGCTCTATCCAGCTGAGCTACGGGTCCAGCGCGGCGGACCATAGCGGAGGGTGCCTTCTGCCGCAATGTTTGGCTACAGTGCTCCCAAGCCGTCCAACAGGGAGAAAGAACGCCTCCATGCCGCACCATACCCGCCGACACCTGCTGCGCGCCTCCGGGGCAGCCGCCCTGCTCGTCGCGCTCGGCGCCGGCCGCGCCTCGGCCCAGGCGCTGGAACTGGTCAAGATCGTCACCGGCTTCCCGCCGGGCGGCACGTCGGACACGCTGTGCCGCCGGGTCGCCGAGGCGTTGAAGGGCGGCAGCTTCGCCAAGGCCGCCCTGGTCGAGAACAAGGCGGGGGCGGGCGGCCAGATCGCCATCCAGGCGATGAAGGGCGCGCCCACCGACGGCAGCGTCATCCTGCAGACGCCGGCCTCGATGCTGATGATCTACCCGCACATCTACAAGAAGCTGGCCTACGATCCGTTCACCGACGTGACGCCCATAACCATGGCCTGCACCTTCGATTTCGCGTGGGCCGTCGGGCCAGCGGTGCCGGCGACGGTCAAGTCGGTCCCGGACTTCCTCGCCTGGTGCAAGGCCAACCCGAGCATGGCGAATTTCGGCTCGCCAGCCGCAGGGTCCGTGCCGCATTTCATCGGCGTGCTGCTCGGCCAGTCGGCCGGCATCGAGCTCAAGCACGTCGCCTATCGCGGCACGCAGCCGGCCATCCAGGACCTCGTCGCGGGCCAGATCCAGGCCGTGTCCGGGCCGGTCGGCGAGTTCCTGCAGCAGGCCGCCGCCGGCAAGATCCGCATCCTCGGCGTCTCGGGCAAGGAGCGCAGCCGCTTCGCGCCCGACGTGCCGACCTACATCGAGCAGGGGCTGAAGGACATGTACTTCAGCGAATGGTTCGGCTTCTTCGCCCCGGGCGGCACCTCGGCGCCGGTGATCATGAACGCCAACATCGCCCTGCGCGCGGCGCTCGCGCAGAAGGACGTGGTCGACGGCCTGGCCGTGATGGGGCTCGAGGCGCGCTCCTCGACGCCCGAGGCGCTGGCCGAGCGCCTCCGGGCCGATCACGACAACTGGGGCCCGATCGTGAAGAAGATCGGCTTCACTGCCGATTCCTGATCACACCTTGCGCGCGGCCTCGCGGCTGTAGAGGGCGGCCGCCCGATCCACCAGGGTCTTGCGGTCGATCTTGTTGGTGCCTGCGAGCGGCAGCTCGGCGACGAACCATATCGCGCGCGGATGGGCATAGGCCGGGCCGTTGTCGAGCGCGAAGCGGCGCAGCGCATCCTCGCTCGGCGTCGTGCCCGGCTTGGGCACGACGAAGGCGACGGGGAGCTGGTACTTGATCTCGTCCGGCACCGGCACGACGCAGACCTGCGCCACGTCGGGATGCTGGCCGAGCAGCTTCTCGACCTCGCCGGGATAGACGTTCTCGCCGCCGCATTGGAACATGTCGTCGGCGCGGCCGACGAAGAAGACGAATCCGTTCTCGTCGCGGCGCATCACGTCGCCGGTGTCGTACCAGCCATCGATCAGGCGCTTCCTCGTATCGGCCTCGCGATTGTAGTAGCCGCTCATCAGCGCCGGCGTGCGGATGTGCAGCACGCCCTGCGTCGGGCCGCTTTCCGCGCCGCCGACGAATTTCACCTCGATGTCCCTGCGCGGATGGCCGAGCGCGCCCATCGGCTTGGCGATGCCCTGGGGATGGGGACCGAAGGCGATCGGCCCCGATTCGGTCGTGCCCCAGCTGTTGGCCGTCTCGGCCTTGGGGAAGAGCCGGTGCATCTGCGCGAAGAACTCCGCCGTCGAGGGCGCCGAGCCGGTGACGGCCGTGGCGACGCAGGTGAGATCGGCCTTCGCCAGCTCCTCCGTCTCGCGCATCACCAGCGCCAGCATGGTCGGCACCGAGGTGATCATCGCCACGCGATGGCGGTCGATGGCGCGGATGTAGCCCTTGGCCGTGAACGCCGTCATCAGCACGATGGTGCCGCCGTTCAGCATCACCAGCTTGGCGCTGAACAGGCCGTTCATGTGGAACAGCGGCGCGGCGATCAGGACCTTCCTGCCCTCGATGCCCGGACGCTGCTCCGGCGTCGCCGTCGTGGCCCAGACATAGCCGCCGTGGGTCAGCGGCACGCCCTTGGGCAGGCCGGTCGAGCCCGAGGTGTAGAGCACCATCGCCACTTCCTCGGGCTTCATCTCGACCGGCGCGAACGGACCGGGGTCGAGCAGCGAGTCGATCTCGCTCATTTGCAGCGTCGGCACCAGCGCGCGGACCAGCGGCGCGCGTTCGGCGTCGGCCACGGCGAGCTTCACCGCCGAATCGGTCATGATGTGCGCCACCGTCTCGCGCGGCAGCTTGTGGTTGACGCAGACCGAGACCAGCCCCGCCGCCATGGTCGCCATGTAGAGCACGAGATAGTCGGCGCTGTTGGCCGCGACGATGGCGACGGCCTCGCCCCGCCGCAGCCCGCGCTTCAGCAGGCCGCGCGCCATCGCCGCGATCCGGGCGCGCGCGGCACCGTAACTGAGCCGCAGCTCCTCGTCGGCCTCGGGCGAGAGCTGGATGATGAAGTCCCGGTCGTCGGGCGCCGTCGGATCGAGGATGGCGGCGAGATTGCTGAGGGTCATGGAGATGAAGCTTACGGCGATGCGCTGCGGCGCGAAACGCGACATGCTATGCGCAGGACCGATCTTCGGCAGGGGGAGGCAATCATGGCCAGGCAGGTTTTCCGCGACGGCACCGAGGTCGTCGGCTTCTATGCGCGCACGCTGCGCACGGGCCCGTTCGTGTTCGTGTCCGGCACCACGTCGCTCGATGCCAAGGGGCGCGTACAGGGCAGGGACGCCGCGCAACAGACGACGATGACCATGCGCAAGATCGAGGCCGGGCTGAAGTCGGCCGGCGCGAGGCTGAAGGACCTGACCCGCCTCACCATCTTCGTCACCGACATCCGCGACATGGCGGCGATCTCGAAGGCGCTCGACAAGGCGCTCAAGGGCGCGGTGGTCAGCGCCACGATGGTCGGCGTCAGCCAGCTCGCCGTGCCTGGCCTGCTGGTCGAGATCGAATCGACGGCGGTGATCGAGGGGTAGGATCGTGGCCGGGACCGCGGCACTCCGTGCCGCTCTTCCCGTACTCATGACATGAGCGGCACGGAGTGCCGCGGTCCCAGCGATGACGGCCTAGTCGGGCGGCGGGGGGATCGTCAGGCGCTGGTCGCGCAGGATTCCCTCGAGGGTGGCGATGCCCCGTTCGTAGCGGCCCCTGCGGCAATCGACGCCGGCGCCCTGTACCCGCATGTTCGCGCCGCCGCCGCCCTCGCTGCGCCGCGACAGGGCGCGGTCGGCGACCCGGAAGAGCTGATCGCACCGCGCCGCGAGGGCCTCCTGCTGCGCCTCGCCGGTCGACGGCAGGATGCAAGCCATGCCGGCGGCGAGCAGGCAAAGGCCGACCGTTCGCCTCACCGCGCGCTCGCGTCGATCGACGGCTGCGACCGCTTCGCCCCCCACAGGGCGGCGAGCCTGGGCTGCGAGCGCTCGGCCTCCGCTCCCGAGGGCAGCGCGGCCTCGTGGTTGGACACCCAGGCGGCGATGTCGGCGGCGACCGTCGGTCCGTCCTTGTCGCGCATCAGCAGGTGGTAGCCGTTCCTGTAGAAGGCCAGCTTCGAATCCGGCCGCGGCGGCATGACCTCGATGGCGATCTTCACCGAGTCGGTCGGCACCAGCCGGTCGCCCATGCCGTGCAGCATCATATAGGGCTGGTTGACCCGCTCGGCCGCATCGCGCGCGGCGTCCATCAGCTCGACCAGCCCGTAGCCCATGTCGAAGCGCGGCTGGCGCAGCATCATCGGGTCGTTCTGCAGCTTGTCGATGGTCTTTGGATTGTCGGTCGGCTTGAAGTCGATCGAAGTCGGGCCGGCCGGCATCCATGGGATGGTGTGGGCGAAGAACCACAGCCCCGCGCTGGCCAGCGGCCCCAGCGACTGGCGCGAGCGCACGGCGGCGGCGCTCAGCACCAGCCCGTCGCTCTCCAGGCCCCGGTCGGCGGCGACCATCGCCAGCGCGCCGCCCATGCTTTCGCCCACCACGTAGAAAGGCACGCCGGGATGGCGCTCCCGCACCAGCCGGGCGACGGCGATGGCATCGTCGGCCAGCGTGTCGGTGCCGGGCCACCGGCCGCGGGTCGGGCTCTTGCCGAAGCCGCGCTGGTCGAAGGCATAGGTCGTGATCCCCGCGGTGGACCAGATCGTTGCCGGTTCCTCGAAGGCGTTGCGATAATCGCCGAAGCCGTGCAGCCCGAGGATCACCGCCCTCGGCGGCTGGCCGCCGGCCGCCGGCCAGACGGCGAGCGGTAGCGCCGTGCCGTCGGCTGCGACATAACGGTCGGCGGTCAGGTATGGCGTCGCCGCCTTCTGCCCCGCCGGAACGACGACGGGGGAGCACGCGGCGAGCATGACCGAGAGGGAAGCGGCGGCTATCATCCGCCGACGTGCAAGGAGTGTGATCGTGACCGAGCCTTTCGAAACCATCACCGTCGACACCGACCGCGTAGCCTGTGACGGCGGCGGCGGCCCGTTGGGCCATCCCAAAGTGTACCTCAATCTCGGCGCCGAGCATCGCGTCGAATGTCCCTATTGCAGCCGTCTCTACGTGCTGCGCGAGGGCGCCCGCCCGCACGAGCATGCGCACTGAGGATCGAGCCCAAGGAAGCAGACAATGAAGCAACTCGGCGAAGGCTGGAACTGGCGCGACCTCAAGATCGGCGACAAATTCACCACCTACGGCAGAACATTGTTCGAGGCCGACCTTTTGAGCTTCGTGACGCTTTGCGGCTTTTCCGAGGAGCTGTTCACCAACAAGGAATACATCGCCAGCCACGCGCCGATGCGCGGCGGGCACCCCGTGCCGGGCGCGCTGGTCTATTCGATGGCGGAAGGCCTGGTGATCCCGACCACCCTTCAGGGCACGGGCCTCGCCTTCCTGTCGATGGGTTTCGATATCAAGGGCCCGACCTACGTCGGCGACACGATCCACGTCGAGATCGAGGTCAGCGAGATCAAGCCGACCTCGAAGAACCCGATGCGCGCGCTGGTGCGCACGACCAACGAGGTGAAGAACCAGAAGGGCGAGATCGTGCTGGTCTACACGCCCCTGCGCATGATGCAGGGGCGTTGACCGTGGCCAAGGTCGCGGTCGAGACCGAGGGCGCGATCACGATCGTCTCGATCGACCGCTTCGCCGAGGCGCGCAACGCGGTCGATCCGGAGACCGCGACCCTGCTGCGCGATGCCTTCCTCGCTTTCGACCGGGACGAGAGCCAGTCGGTCGCCATCCTCACCGGGCGCGACGGCACGTTCTGCGCCGGCTTCGACCTCAAGGTCGCCGCGGCGCGCACGGGCACGGCAATCCACGATCCCGAGGGGCCGGGGCCGATGGGACCGACGCGACACCTGCTGTCCAAGCCGGTGATCGCGGCGGTCGAAGGCTATGCCGTGGCGGGCGGGCTGGAGCTCGCGCTGTGGTGTGACCTGCGGGTCGCCTCGGAGAGCGCGAAGTTCGGCGTGTTCTGCCGCCGCTGGGGTGTGCCGCTGATCGACGGCGGCACGGTGCGCCTGCCGCGCCTGATCGGCCACAGCCGCGCGCTCGACATGATCCTGACCGGCCGCGAGGTCGGCGCCCGCGAGGCGTTCGACTGGGGGCTGGCCAACCGCCTGGTCCCGGAAGGACAGGCGCTTGCCGAAGCGAAGGTGCTGGCCGAGGTCATCGCGAA
>CAMFJT010000044.1 GCA_945957125.1 uncultured Rhodospirillales bacterium
CAGCCGCACCATGCGCTCGGGCTTGGCCATGTCGGCCGCGATCTCAGACGTGGCGAAGAGCTGGCTCGGCGTGAGCTGGAAAGGCAGGGCGGCCAGCGCGCGCTGCTGCAGGCTGCCGTCGCCTCGCGTCGCGCGGCCCGCGAGGGCGCGGTTGTGATGGCGGACCAGGGCGATCGCGAGCTGGCTGGCGAGCAACTCGTCGAAGGCGAGCCGGGCGCGCGCCGGGTACATCGGCGCCAGATCGGCCTCGTCGGTCGGGGCATGCACCGCGGTGAGCGCCGCCTTCCAGCCCGGCCACTTCTGCTTCCTCAGATAGGCGGCGTCCTGCCATTCCGGCAGCTCGGGCGCGCGCTCGACGGCGGCGCCGATCGCCTTCTGCAAGGGCCGCTGAGTGAGCCCGCCGGTCAGGCCATAGACCGGCTCGACCCGCACGATGGACGCAAGTTCCTCCAGCGGCACGACATGGTCGGGGTGCGTCATCTGCACCTCGCCCTGGAAGAGCTCGATCCGGCCGCTGACGACGCGCTGCTCGCCGGGCGGCAGAAGCTTCCTCAGATAGTCCTCGCGGCCGTTGAAGTAGGTCAGGGTGAGCCGGCCGGTCTCATCGCTGCACGACACGCGGTAGGGCGCGCGGGGGCCGCGCGACACGGCGTGCTCACCGACGGTCACGGTGAGAGTCGCCACCGTGCCGGCGCGGGCGCCGGCCACCTTGGGCGCGTTGCGGCGGTCGATCACGGCCAGCGGCAGGTGCCACAGCAGGTCGATCACCAGCGGCCCAGCCAGGCGCTCGACCAGCGTGCCCAGCCGCGGCCCGATTCCGGGCAGCGAGGTGACCTGGGCGAAGAGGGGGGTGAGGCTCGCGGGACGCATGGCTGTGAGCGTGACTTCGCACCCGCCGCCGCCTATATGCTACGCCCCTTTTCGCCCGGGCCTGGGGAAAAATGGCTGACGAGACTGAACTGGAGACGCGCCGGAAGCGTTTGCTCTACCGCAGCGTCTATCGCGGCAACAAGGAGAACGACATTCTCCTGGGCCAGTTTGCGCGCGCGCACATTGCGGAATTCACTGCCGCGGAACTCGATCAGTACGAAAGCCTTCTCGGTGCCGGCGACAACGACATATACGACTGGGTTTCCGGTCAGGCACCCGTGCCGGCGGAGGCCGACACGCCTGTGCTTCGCAAGCTCCTGGCCTTCCGCGTGAGATTCTAGTGCCCAGCTTCGCCGAACGCCTCGCCGGCCTGCATCGCAAGACGGGCCGCTGGACCCTCGCCGGCCTGCCGGAGGGAGCCGACGCGATGGTGCTGGCCGAGATTGCCCGCACCACCGGCGGGCAGGACATTCTGCACGTGGCGCGCGATGGCCAGCGGCTGGAACGGCTCCAGGACGGCCTCCACTTCTTCGCGCCAGACCGCCAGGTCCTGGCCTTCCCGGCCTGGGACTGCCTGCCCTACGACCGGCTGTCGCCCCATCCCGACATCGTTGCCGAGCGCCTGCAGACACTGGTGCGGCTCGCCGCGCCGAAGCCGCCGGGTTCTCCGGCGCGCATCGTCCTCGCCTCGGCCGGAGCGGCGCTGCAGAAAGTGCCGCCCCGCAGCCTCTACGGCACGGCGGCGACGGTGCTGCGCAAGGGCTCGAGCATCGACATCGCCGGCCTGACGAAATATCTCGGCGCCAATGGCTACGGGCGCGCGGACACGGTGATGGAGCCGGGCGAGTTCGCCATTCGCGGCGGGCTGATCGACCTCTATCCGCCCGGTACCAACGAGCCGCTGCGCCTCGACCTGTTCGGCGACGTGCTGGAATCGATCCGCTCGTTCGATCCGATGAGCCAGCTCACCACCGGCGAGCGCAGCGAGGTGGTGCTGCTCCCGGTCAGCGAGGTGCTGCTGACGGCAGAGAGCATCGAGCGTTTCCGCACCGGCTACCGCGAGCTGTTCGGAAATGTTGCCGGCGACGACATCCTCTACGAAGCGGTGTCGGCGGGGCAGCGGCATGTCGGCATGGAGCACTGGCTGCCGCTGTTCCACGAGCGGATGGAGACGCTGCTCGATTATTGCCCCGGCGCGATCGTCACCGCGGACCACCAGATCAAGGAAGCCTTCGACTCGCGCTGGGAGCTGATCGCCGACTATTACGACGCGCGCGTGAAGACCGGCGCGAAGGGCGGCATGTCGGGCGGCGCCGACTACAAGCCGCTGCCGCCGGAACGGCTCTATCTCAAGCCGTCGCAATGGGACGCGCTGCTCGACGGCCGCAGCGCCGGGCAATTCACCAGCTTCGACGCGCCGCCCGAGGCGGCGAACGCGATCGACCTAGGCGGCCGTCGCCACGAGGGCTTCGCGAAGGCGCGAACGGCGCAGGGCGTTAACCTGTTCGACGAGGTGGCGCGCCACGTGAAGGCGGCGAACGACGCCAGCCGCCGTGTCGTCGTCGCCGGGTTCACCGAAGGCTCGGCGACGCGCCTCACGCATCTGCTGCAGGAGCATGGCGGCACGACGCCGGTCGCGGTCGCCGACTATGCGATGGTGCAGGGGCTGCCGCCCGGGGTGGTCGGCATCGCGGTCTGGCCGCTCGAGCACGGCTTCGTGCTCGAGCGGCTGGAGGTGATCGGCGAGGAGGACATCCTCGGCGACCGCCTGTCGCGGCCGCAGCGCAAGCGTCGGCCGTCGGAGCGCTTCATCGCCGAGGCCTCGGCGCTCAGCGAGGGCGACCTCGTCGTCCATCGCGAGCACGGCGTCGGCCGCTACGACGGGCTGGTGACGCTGGAGATCCAGTTCGCCCGCCACGATTGCCTGAAGCTGAGCTACGAGGGCGGCGACAAGCTGTTCGTGCCGGTCGAGAACATCGACGTGCTGAGCCGCTATGGCGCCGGCGAGGAGAATGCCGTGCTCGATCGGCTGGGCGGCGTCGCCTGGCAGTCGCGCAAGGCACGGCTGAAGCAGCGCATCGCCGACATGGCCGACCGGCTGATCGCCATTGCCGCCGAGCGCGCGGTGCAGCGCGGCGAGACGATGAGCCCGCCGGAGGGCCTGTACGAGGAATTCTGCGCCCGTTTCCCCTATGCCGAGACCGACGACCAGCTCCAGGCGATCTCCGACGTGCTCGACGACCTGTCGTCGGGCAAGCCGATGGACCGGCTGATCTGCGGCGATGTCGGCTTCGGCAAGACCGAGGTGGCGCTGCGCGCGGCTTTCGTGGCGGCCCTGTCGGGCAAGCAGGTCGCCGTCATCGGGCCGACGACGCTGCTGGCGCGCCAGCACCATCGCAACTTCGCCGAGCGCTTCCAGGGCATGCCGGTGCGGATCGGCCGGTTGTCGCGGCTGGTGCCGGCCAAGGAGGCGAAGGAAACCAAGGCCGGGCTCAAGGAGGGCACGGTCGACATCGTCGTGGGCACGCACGCGCTGCTGGCCAAGAGCATCGAGTTCAAGGATCTCGGCCTGCTGATCGTCGACGAGGAACAGCATTTCGGCGTCGCCCACAAGGAGCGGCTGAAGGAGCTGCGTGCCGACGTGCACGTGCTGACGCTGACGGCGACGCCGATTCCGCGCACGCTGCAGCTCGCGCTCACCGGCGTGCGCGACATGAGCGTGATCGCCACGCCGCCGGTCGATCGCTTGGCCGTGCGCACCTTCGTGACGCCGTTCGACGGCGTCACGATCCGCGAGGCGCTGCTGCGCGAGCAGTATCGCGGCGGGCAGAGCTTCTATGTCTGCCCGCGCATCGAGGACCTCGCCACGGTCGCGGAGGAGATCCGCGAGCTGGTGCCGGAGATCCGCATGGCCATGGCGCACGGCCGCATGCCGCCGACCCAGATCGAGAACACCATGCAGGAGTTCGTCGACGGCAAGTTCGACCTGCTGCTCTCGACCAACATCGTGGAAAGCGGCCTCGACATCCGCAATGCCAACACGATGATCATCCATCGCGCCGACAATTTCGGCCTGGCCCAGCTCTACCAGCTCAGGGGCCGCATCGGCCGCGGCAAGACCCGAGCCTACGCTTACCTCACCGTGCCGCCGGGCAAGGCGCTGAGCGAGCCGGCCTCCAAGCGGCTCGAGGTCATGCAGACGCTCGACACGCTGGGCGCGGGCTTCCAGCTCGCCAGCCACGACCTCGACATCCGCGGCGCCGGCAACCTCCTCGGCGAGGAGCAGTCTGGCCATATCCGCGAGGTCGGCATCGAGCTCTATCAGCAGCTCCTCGAGGAAGCGGTGGCGTCGGCGAAGGGCAGGGCGCAGGAGGCGGAGAAGGCCGAGTGGTCGCCGACCATCAATCTCGGCATCCCGGTGCTCATCCCCGAGGAGTATGTCGCCGACCTGTCGGTGCGCATGGGGCTCTATCGGCGGCTCGGCGGGCTCAACACGCAGGCGGAGGTCGATTCCTTCGCCGCCGAGCTGGTCGACCGTTTCGGCCCGACGCCGCCCGAGGCCGAGTTCCTGCTCAAGACGATCGCGCTCAAGCTGCTCTGCCGCGAGGCCTGCGTGGAGAAGATCGACGCCGGCGAGAAGGCGGTAGTGTTCAGCTTCCACGACAACAAGTTCCCTCGGCCGGACCGGCTGATCGGCTGGATCCAGAAGAACGCGCCGCTGGTCAAGCTCCGGCCCGACCACCGCGTGATCGTGCAGCGCGTATGGAAGGACGAGCGGCAGCGGCTCTTCGGCGTAACGGGGATTGTTTCGGCTTTGGCGAAGCTCGCGGGCGCCTCGGCGCCGGCGGAGGCCACGCCGCCGGCCGTGCACGGCGCGGCGGTCCGTCGCTGAGCCGGCGGCCGATGCGACGCGGCGTGACTATCGTCACTTCATTCAAGCTGAGCTAGAAGACGTCATGGGTAGAATGCAGCATGTCCTGGTGGTTGGCGCAGGCTTCGCCGGCGCAACATACGCCCGTACGCTGGCCGACCGGGGGCTGCAGGTAACGGTCGTCGACAAGCGCGATCACCTCGGCGGAAACGCCTATGACCATGTCGACGGCAATGGAACCCGTGTGCACCGCTATGGCCCTCATCTCTTTCACACCAACAACGAGGAGGTCGTGGACTGGGTCACGCAGTGGGGAGAATGGGTAGGCTACGATCACCGTGTGCGTGCCCTGCTGCCATCGGGAAAGACCGCTCCGTTGCCGATCAATCGGCGGACATTGGAGACCGTCTTCGACGTGACGCTGCCCGATGCAGCGGCGGCCGAGCAATTCCTCGCGCGGGTCGCCGAACCGACGGAACGGATCGCCAACGCCGCCGACTATCTACGAAGCCGGATTGGCTCCCAGCTGACCAACCTCTTCTTCAGGCCCTATACGAAGAAGATGTGGGATCTCGACCTTGAAGATCTCGATCCCAGCGTGGTCAAGAGGCTTCCGCTCCGGTTCGACGACGAGGACCGGTATTTCCCGGGCGACCGGTTTCAGATCATGCCGCGATACGGCTATACGTCGATCTTCGAGCGCATCTTCGATCATCCGGACATCCGTGTGCAGCTCGACCAGCCGTTCGTACGGGGAATGGAAGGCGACTACGATTTCGCTTTTCTCAGCATGCCGATCGATGAATATTACGATAATCGCTTCGGGCCATTGCCGTATCGGTCGATCCGGTTCGATCATCGGGTGAAGGAAAACCAGCCGGACATGAGCTGGGCCGTGACCAACTACACGGACGACGGACCCTGGACGCGCGAGACATGCTGGGGCATGATTCCCTTTCACGGCAACGGCCGCGCCTCCGGCACCCATACGCGCGAACAGCCCTGCGATTACACCGAAAACAATCTCGAGCGATACTATCCGGTGCGAACGAGCGATGGCCGCTTCCAGAAGATCTATGACGAATACCTGCGGCTATCGTCAGCCGATCCCGGAGTAAATTTCATAGGCCGGTGTGGCACTTATCAATATCTCGACATGCATCAGGTAATCAATCAATCCCTGCAAGGTGCGAAGAAATGGCTGCAGCATCATTTGTAGGCTACCCATTCGGGCTGCCAAAGGGACCTATTGCACTCGACGGAGGTCTTGAGCGATGATTCGCGTCAGTATCGAGCTTCCGGAAAGGTACAATTATCGATTCAAGCCGTTAGTCGACAGTCAGGCCGAGCTTCTGAGCCACGATGTTTTGATTGACTATAAGTTACCTACCCCGGATTTGCGCATATTGCATCAGGATCTCGCTATTGAGGAGCTCAATAACAGCGAGGACGGCAGGTTGCGCACGCCCACAATCGTCTATGAGCGAGTCGACGCCGCTGTCGTCATAAACGATCAACGAGTTCGCGGCTTGATGCAGCACCAGGACGTCAAGCTGTGGTTGAAGCGCAATACGTTCCGAGACTACAGAAAGAACAACGAGAATCTCCTCATCGGCCAGCATCACTATATGTCGTTGAATGAAACCCAGAAATTCAATGCAGGAAGCACGCTGGGCGAGGCACCGACCCTGCAGATCACGGAGGAAATGGCGCGAAAAATTCGGTCTTTGCCGATTGCTGGAATCGACCGCTTTGAGCGTTTGCGAAGTGCCAGGATCGACTGGTCGGCCAAACGTCCGATAGACATCGCGTTTGCGGGAACAGTCGACTACGAGGTTCAGGGAAACGACTACTGGGATACCGAGTTCGATCGAGCCCAGTCATCCAGCATCACGGGCTTCGGCGAGATAATCAACAAGCATCGGCGCGAAGCTGCCCGCCAGATGATTGAGATGAAGCACCTGCGCATTCTCGTAGGAATGAACAGGGCGGTGGACGGGGACCTTTACGAGCAGATCATGCTGCGGTCTTCGATTTCGGTCTCGCCGTGGGGATTGGGCGAGTACGGGTATCGGGACTATGAGGCGATTCTCGCGGGGTCAGTTCTTGTGAAGCCGTATTCCGACCACATAATGACGTTCTCTCCCGATATCTATCAAGCAAACAAGTATTACGTTCCGTGCGCGATGGACTTTTCCGATCTCCATGAAGTCGTTCGCAGGATCATGAGCGATCGCGATCGCGCGATCGAGATTGCGAAGGCCGCCCGGGAGGACTTGCTCGCCGCCAATCGAAAAGACCGGATTGCGAAATATTTCCTTCGACTGTTCGGCGAGGCACTGGACATATCCGACCTGCACGATCGTCGTCCTCTTCCCTCGGTATCGACGGCACGATCGCCATTGATCGGAATTGCGATCACTCCTCCGACGATCACACGGGCGACGCTGGAGACGCGGCCCACGCCGGTCAGCGAATATACGGACAAGCTTTTCGTTCTTTCCGATACGACAGAGCGCAATAGCCACGACATTCGCCTGGTCAGGCGTGACGTCTGGGAAACGGGCGTGTACCGAGTGAGGTGTATCCTGCGGCGTGTCGGGCGAAGGCACCTCGGAATACAGGTCCATCATGTGTGGGAGAGCGGGATAAGCTTCGGCGTCGACCTGGATACCGGTGAAGTTGCCCAGCACGACCCGAGCGGCAGTGGATTTTCGCTGGTTCAGAAACCGAGAGTCATGTTCGGCCAGGATCAATGGGTCGCGGTGTCGGCATTCGTTCGGATCGATCGCGTCATCAATGGCGAAATATTCTTGGTGATGTATGCCGCCGAAAGTAGCCATCAGTTCTACTATTCTGGAACCGAGGAACCCTGTTTCGAAGTCGCTGCATTGGATCTGGACATAGTAGAGGAATTCAGTGAATAGCATGGAGCATCGTGCAAAAAGAACGAATTAGGGAGTTCCCAAGAGCGCAATAATCTGATTCAGGCTTTTGGCTGGATGTGAAAGGTCAGCCGGGATGAGTATTCCTTATTCACTGGATCTTCGGAAACGCGTGCAGTCTGTCGTGGAAAAAATAGAGGGTCGCGTCGAGCGGCGGCGCGACTGTTCGATGTACGCGCAAGATTCGCGGTAAAGCTGGTCAATCGGATTCGTCGCACCGGTTTGGCGTAGCCTGCGCGTCAAGGCGGACCGCCGGGCAGCGGAAAGGTGGCGATGCATCCTTCGGCGCTACTCGATGGGTCGGGGCAAAACCAGACATCACGATGCCGGAACTGGCCGCCAAGCTTGGCGCCGAGAAGAACGTGACGGCGCATCCGGCTTCATTGTCCCGGGTGCTGTTGAAAGCAGGCCTGAGCTTTAAAAACTGTGCTGGCCTTGGAAACCGAGCGCGAGGACGTGCGTCAGCCGCTGATGCGCGAGAACAGCCATCGCCGCTGGCTCCGGGCACGCTACCTGTGCGAAGCATATAAGAGAGGTTACAGCCCGGATAGATCGGATCATCTTCGTCGCCGGATACAATCAGTTTGCACCGTACGGGATTGACTTGTGGGTCACCGTACAAATTGCAGATAATATCAATCTCAAATGTAGCAGGTCTCGGCGGAAGCACTGCGTCGACTAAGAATGTGAGCGCTGTACCAGTTGAAGCCCTTGGAGACGCGGACACAATCCGTCTCGAGGCTCATCCGCCGGACTGGCGCGAACCATTGTCAACGGCGTCTTTCTGCCGTGCTGATAAGGTGACAAGCTTCAACCGGTTTGAGAGAAGGCGACCTTCCTCACCTGCGGAAGGTACCGCGGCCGGCCATGAAGAGGCGAACATCGATAGCGCGACCGCCGCACGCCATCGCAGCAAACTGCCGCCGATGCCGATCCTCCCGGCAAACAGAGGCTCACGGGGTTCTTCGAACATGGACACGCCCGCCACTTGGAAATTGTCAATTCCTCGGATGGATTGGGTGCCGTACGAATAGCCAGGGGTTGTTCCAGGGCGCATCAGCTTAGCTTGAAACTCGACTGCAAAACATATAGGCTGAAAGTAGAAAAAGGGTACCTGTAGGTGAGATTGGGCGATGCTGGATCATGCGACCATCTTCAAGGCGCTCCACGAGATTTATGCTGCAGAGTTCCCTTCTCAGCCGATCGTGCTGACGGACACGACGACTGCGGCAGACATCAAGGGCTGGGACAGTATGGCGCACGTTCGGTTGATCCTCGCCATTGAAGAACGATTCGGATTCCAGTTTTCGAATCGGGAAGTGGGAAGGATGTCAAATGTCGGACGTATGGTCGACCTGATTGCCAAGAAAACGGCCGAAGCCGCGACTTGAAACACTCGCGCGCTTTGCTCCCTCGCTGTTGCGATGAATTATCAGGCGTACCGGAGAAGGCGAATAGCCGTGCTAACACTCCAATTGCAAACCTCTCACATGCTGTGAAGGCCTGCCTCAGTCGTGGTGCCGGAAGGGCCGAGTTATGCGCGATTACCTGAGAGTCCTGGTGCTCGGCGCCTGCAACGTGAATGATCTATTTTATTCTCTGGAACTGTCCGGCGATCGATGGCCTCGAACTCGTATGGTCAGCCGGGATTTCTGGATCGCGCATACTCCCGTAGTGCATTCGCTTCAGGACGCTATTCAGCTGGTTCGCTTGTGCAGCGGCGAACTGCATATGCCCCCGTGGGTTGCGAACTATGCGTTTGCATCGCCCCCGCCTGCCGAACCGACCGGTAATGAAAAGAAGATTTATGAAGCCGATGTCGTGTTGTTTGAATACAGCACGTCGGTTGAAATCGCTTTCCGGGAATTCCGCTTAAATCGAAATGAGGTGAATGAACGCATCCGGGCTCCTTTGTTGCGTGCAATGCCCGACCTTGCAGGGGCATTTTCCGAATGGTTCAGTGACGGGTTACTCAAGCAGAACGAGGAGCTTGCCCGCCGCGGCGCAGAGCAATTGCTCCGCTCGATTCCCGAGAACATGCCCCAGGCGCCAGAATGGCGCGCAATAATCGACGAGGCGCGCAGCTTTGTTCTCGATGAACAGCAGATCGGGGAGGGTATTTCCGCGCTGAGGGCGCGATTTGGTTGCCCGTTTGGCGTCGTGATGCCCGCACTTCGGTATACGGCGGACGGACGCGGTTGGTGCTGGCCGCCGGAGTTCGCGGGCCAGTTGGAAGACGTTTGCATCAAGCTCAAGCTGCCCATGTTCGACATGGGAGACGTGGTGCGGAACCATGGCGTCGGCTTGGTGCTGAAGGACGATTTGTATCATGTGAACAAGGACTTTTCCGGACTGCTTGATGCTGCATTGTCGTTCGCAACCGAACTGGTCGATCCGCAGATTCTGGATAGCCTGCGCCGTCTTTCTACGTTTCGAGACACGGTGTCCGAGGTGGAAAGCGTTGCGCTGCTCTGCATTCGGGATTGGATGGCGGACGACGCAAGGCATCACAGGAATGCCGGCACTTATTACGAGTCGAGATTTTCAGCAGACCGGTTTTTCCCACGCTACGATGTAAGCGTCGCACTCTATTGCCTTGAGCACTTCGGGGTTGATGATCTGCTGGTCGAATTGGGCGCGGGATATGGCGAGTTGAGCTTGCTGCTGGGTCTTGCCGGGTTGAATACGCTTGGTATCGAGTCGGACGCGCTTCGCCATGCTGGCGCTACGGCGGTGTTGAATGGGCTTCGATCCAAAGGATGTGGATTGGAGAAGTTGGAAATCTGCTTCGGCTTGTACCCAGAAGCGTTCGATCCGGAATCGCATCAATCTTCCGGCAGAAGAGTGCTGTTGTGCTCGCATATTTCTGGAATGTATTTGGTCGAGAATCTACACGAGATCTTGAACTCCTTCGCTTGGTTCGATGACCTCGTGATAGACGTCGAACTATTCGGCAAGTTGCGCGACGGCGACGAAATCGCCGAGTTGACCCGGAGCATCGAGGATAGGGGATTTGCGACCGTAGGCCCCGTTTCAGCGCAGGCGCCCGACCAGCATCGGCACTTCAGAAGGGTCACGGCGCCGCAGCGGCGCCTCGCGTTGGAAACCTAACGCCTCGAAGGGGCTTCGATCGCCCAGGCTCGAGCACGCCTCGGCCCTCGTCAACCGGCCATTTGCGGTCGGACCATCGTGCGAAAGAGATATGGCGAGTCTGATTTGAATTCGAAGCCGAGCTTCGAGTGTAGTCGGATAATGGGCGCGTTGTCTCGACGAACATGCAAAGCATAGTTCCGGGATCCGTAATGCTTCATGATATGCCGCATAGCCTGCGTACCCGCGCCAATGCCGCGTGCTTCCGGAACAACGGCCAAGCGGGGCAGGTAAATGCCATCAGTGCGGACAGGCTCCACGGTCGAGCTGAATCCCGTCAATCTACTGGCAAACTCTTTTCGATCCGCTGCGTCGAGCGCGCGCATCAGCGATAGCGCGCTCGCCTGCTGGGCGGTAATCAGGTTTTCAGTGGGAATCACAGCCACGAGCGCGATCTCGACATCTTCCCGCAGAACACCGAAGCAGTTCTCGAGCTCGCCGCCCGGCATCCCGATTTCCTTCGACAGGATGGAACGCCGACGATCAACCGAAACCGGCAACAGACCATAGAATTCCGGAAACGCGTCGAAGACCAGATCGGCGTAACGATCGCGGACCTCGCCAGCCGCCGCCTCGACATATTCCGGGGTCAAGTTCAGCAACGTGTACTGTGGTGTCTCAAGCGCCGTCATTGTAGACCTTTCTGCCAATCCCGTCGACTATTCATCGCGTTATGAGCGGGGCGGGAAGGCCCCTGAAAACTCAATGTCGAAGCGCGCGGCCGGCGGATCCACGAATTATTGGGACGTAATCTTCCTCGTATATGTATCCGCTCAAGAACCTTGAAATCACTACCTTGCAGGATATTCGATGATTCTCTGGCTCTAATGCCGTAGCCTATTCCGGCTTCAGCCGCGCTTCAAGCCATGACGCTGCAGCCTTGCGATCGAGCTTGTCGTTCTCATTTCGCGGCATATGGTCGATCTTGAGAATTCTGACTGGAATCGCGTGGCGCTCGATCTTTTGCCCGAGCGCTTTCAACAATTCGGCCTCATCGAATGCGAGGTCATCCCTGTGTTCGACCACCGCCGCCAGCGTATCGCCGTACTTGACGACACATGCGACCGGCCATCCGCAGTCACGAATGGCACTTCCGACTTCGTCCAATTCGACACGGAAACCGCGTACCTTGACCTGGAAATCCATCCTTTCCTTAAAGTAGACTTGTCCATCAATACGCTGCGCCCAGTCGCCGGTGTAATAGCCGCGCACGGCATGGCCTCCGACAATGACAGAGCGGAAGGCCGCGTCGGTCTTGCCGGGGTCCTCCCAATAGCCGTCGGCCAGTTGGCCGCCGGTGATGACAATTTCGCCCTCATCGCTGTTCGGGCCTCCGACGAGCGCCATCCCCGTGTTGGGAATCGGAGGGCCGATCGCGACCGACGCTCCGCCAATGCCCAACGCACCGGCTGATCGCAAGGGCAAGCTCGTCATGGCGATCGTCGCCTCAGTTGGCCCGTAGGTGTTCTGGATCACTGCGTCCGGCTTGGCTGCGAACAATGCCTCTACGTGTTCCCGGAGAAGCGGTTCACCGCAGAAATTGAAGATGCGAATGCTGGCCAGATTGCGCGCGGTGACCTGCCTGGCCTGCATCATCAGGCTGATGACGCTCGGCACCGAGTTCCATATGGTGAGCCCTTCACGCGCGATCATGCGCGCCGGCATGATCCTGTCGCCCTCCTCGTTTACGGGATAGAGGGTAGCTCCGTGGCACAGCGCACCGAATATATCGGTCATGCTGATATCAAATCCCAGATTGGGATGCTGCGACCAGCGGTCGGTCGGTTGAATGTCGAACGCGGATGATACCCAGTTGACATAGTTCATGAGTCCGGAGCGCGGCACCATTACCCCCTTGGGCAATCCGGTGGAACCCGAGGTGAATATGATATAGGCGAGACGATGGCGGCTTCCGACATCCACCAGATCCGCCGCGGGTGAGATTTGAGTTGCGTCGACATACCGCGCGGAGGGCGTCGTCGCCCGCAGAACCTCGCCGATACGGCCTTGACTGACGATAATGTCGGGGCAAAGCAATTGGGCGATCCGTTGCAGCTTCGCATCAGGAGCACTTACATTGAGAGGAGTATGAAACCCTCCAGCAAGCGAAGTGCCTATGATGGCAGCATAGGCGTCTGGGATCTGCGGCAGGCCAATTAACACACGCGGCTCGCGTATGCCTGCGCAGGCGCTCGCATAGCCCGAGGCCAGCTGCTTCAATTCTTGGTAAGTCAACGATTGCGCCTGAGTCCTGATCGCCGTGTGATGTGGCGATCGGGCAGCGCAGCTCAGGAACGACGCGACGACATCTTTGTGTCGGCCAACGGCAGGCGCTGCATGCATGTTCAATCACTCCCAACGGTACTGACCGGCTTATCATGGCGGCGCCGAAAAGTAGCTGGTGACGCGGCGTTTGTTCCGGGTAGGCGCGATCGAGTGGCCTTGGAGGGTCACCCCGCCGGAGCGACGCGCAGCAATCGCCACTCTGTTCTCCCCGGGCGGCGCTAGACGCGATCGGGTTAGGCTGTCGATTGCGCCGTGCTCGTCGCCGCGTCGCGCTCGGCGAGGTTGAACACCTCGACGAAGGCTGACGGCGGTTGCGCGCCGGACACCGCGTACTTGCGGTTCACGATGAAGCAGGGCACGCCGTTGATTCCCAGCCGCCGCGCGTAGACGTCGGAGGCGACGACCTCCTGTCGGCCTTCCTCGCTGAGCAGGAAGCGTCGCGCCAGCTCGCGGTCGAGGCCGGCGCGGCGGGCGCACTCGGCCAGGGTCTCGAGGTCGCCGACATCGAGGCCGTCCTCGAAATAGGCCTTGAACAGCTCGGCCACGACCTCGTCCTGGCGCTCCTGCCTGGCGCTCCAATGGACCAGCCGATGGGACATCACGGTGTTGGGCGTGCGCCTGATCTTCGAGAACTGGAACTCGATGCCGGCCTCGCGGCCGCTCTCGGCGATCGCCTGGTAGATCTGGCGCGGCCGGTCGCCGCCGCCGAACTTGGCCCGCACGTAGTCGTCGCGCGTCATGCCCTCGGGCGGCATGTCGGGATTGAGCTGGAACGGCCGCCAGGAGATCGCGATGTCGTTGCGTCCGCTGAGATCGAGCGCGCGCTCGAAGCGCCGCTTGCCGATGTAGCACCACGGGCAGATCGTGTCGGAGACGATGTCGACGTAAATCATGCGCCGAGCTTACGCCGTTCGAGCCAGTGCAGGAAGAGACCGGCGACGGCCGCGAGCCCGAGCGCGATGCCGGTGAGCCATGCGGCGGCCGGCCAACCGCCCGCCGATACCAGCGCGGCGGTGATCGGCGGACCGAGCAGGGCGCCGAGGTTCGAGACCTGCATCAACAGGCCCGTCGCCGCTCCCACGAGCGGCGGCCGCGGCGCGTGGAGCGGGATGGCGGTGAACAGGCAGCCCGGCACGACGCCGATCACGGCGGAATAGACGCCGGCCAGCACAAGGCGGGCAAGGTCGGGCACGCCGTTGAGGAAGATCGCCGCGGCGCACACCGCCATGGAGAGCGTCGAGCCGACGATGATCGCGACCCGCGGCACGCGCCGCTGCAGCAGCCAGCCGGCAGCGAGGTTGCCGGCGACGTTCACGATCGTCACGACGGCCGTGACGATCGCCGCCGTCGAGGTCGAGAAGCCCAGCCGCTCGACCTGCAGCGTCGGCAGGAAGCCGACCACGGCGAACCAGCAGCATGAATAGGCGCCGAAGCAGAGCGCTATGGCGAGCGGGCCGCCTGCGGTCGCCACCTCGCGCATTTCAGCCAGCACGGGACGGCGCGTTGCGGCGACCGGGTCGAGTTCCTTCCTCGGCTTCGCGCGCAGCAGCAGCGCCGCCAGCATTGCGGCGGACGCCGCAGCGGCCACCAGCCAGGCGAGACGCCACGAGGTGTCCGGCAGCACGAGCGCGGCGATCAGCATCATCGAGCCGGCACCCGCCGGCATGTAGGTGGTCCACAGCGCCATCGCCAGCCGCTGGTCGCGCGGCGTCGCGAGGCGCAGGAGCAACGTCGGAATGGCGACAACGACGGTGATGAAGCCGAGCCCCTCGACGACCCGGGCCGCGATCAGCGCCTGGACGCTGCCGCTCATCGCCCCCAGCGCGCTCGCGGCGAGACACAGGGCCGTGCCGAGGATGACCAGCCGGCGATGGCCGAAGCGATCGGCCGTCAGCGCGATCGCCATGCCGCCGAGCGCCGTCACCAGGTTCACGGTCGACAGCAGCCATCCCGCCTGGCGCAGGCTGGCGCCGAGCTCGGCGCGGATCGAGGGCAGGGAAGGCGGCACCTTGCCGACATGGAAGGCGGCCACGATGCCGGCCGCGACGAGGAGCGCGACCAGTCCCCACGGCGTGGGCGATGGCCGGACTTCAGGGCTCCGTCGCTCCGTCACGGTTGGCTTCGGGACGGGGTTTGCCCATCCACGGCGGGCAGGAAGCGCAAGGCGACGCCGGCGAGCAGCGCGAGCCCGGCGAGGAGGAGCAGGCTGCTTTCCACGGCGCCCACGAATGCCGGGCTCATCAGGTCGCGGCCGGAAAGCCGGCCCAGTTGCCAGGCCATCGTCGACGATGTCGCGGAGATGCCGATGCAGCTTCCGAACACGCGGGCGAGGTTGACAAGCGCGCCGGCGGTGGCCGAGCGCTCGGCCGGCGCGGCATCGATGGTCGCGTGGCTGTTCGGCGCCATGAACAGGCCGAGGCCGAAGCCGAACAGCGCCAGCGCGCACAGCCGGATGGCGAACCGGTCGGGCCCGAAGGCGATGAGCGCGAGGGCGGCGACAGCGGCAAGGCAGGCCGCCATGCCGGCAGTGCCGACCCGGCGCGACGAGGACCGCTCCCCCAGCGAGATGCCGAGGGGTGCCGCAAGGCCGAGGACGACCGGGATGACCGCGAGCTTGAGGCCGGCCACGGTGGCGCTGTTGTCGAGGCCCTTCTGAAGGGCGAAGGCCATCAGGAAGAGCATGCCGTAAAGCAGCGCGTAACCCAGCGCGACACCGGCGATGCCACCGGCGAAGGCGCGGTTGCGGAACAGCTTCAGGTCGACCAGGGGAACGGCGGCGCGCTTTTCCTGTCGGACGAAGAGGGCGAGGAAGACGATCGAGCCGGCGACGCACAGGATCATTTCCGGCGAGGCCAGCCGCCACACCGATACCTGGTTGAGCGCCAGGATCGCCAGCACGAGCGACGGCACGAGCAGCACCGCGCCGGCCCAGTCGAACGTCGTATCCCGCGTCATCCCGGTCGAGCGCGGCAGCACGAGCCAGCCCAGCACGAAGGCGCTGGCGCCGAACGGCAGGGCGGCCCAGAAGATCCAGCGCCAGCCCAGCGCATCGAGCAACAGGCCGCCGACGATCGGGCCAGCGCTGACGCCGATCGCCTGTGCCGCCGTGAACAGGCCGATCGCGCGGGCGCGTTTATCGACGGGCACCGACTTGACCAGGATGGCCATGCTGTTGGCGCCGAGCAGCCCGCCGCCGATGCCCTGCAGGGCGCGATAGGCGATCAGGTGGTCGAGCGCGTCCGCCTGCCCGCACAGCAGCGATGCGCCGGTGAACAGGGCGAAGCCGCCGAGATACAGCAGCTTGCGGCCGAACATGTCGCAAACCCGGCCGAAGACGCCGAGACTGCCGGCGAAGGCCACGAGGTAGGCGATGGCGACCCACCGGACCTCGTTCACCGTCGCGTCGAACGCATGCGTCAGGGCAGGCAGGGCGAGCTGCACGATGCTTGCATCGAGCTGGCCGATGAAGGCGCCGATGCAGGTGACCCCGACGACGAGCCACGAATGGAAGGACAGGCGCTCGAGGACGCGGAGGGGTGGCGGTTCGATCGTCGTGATGAGCATGGCACCGGACTCCGGAGCTTGTGCATCAAGGCCCGTGGCCCGTCGAGCGGCGATTGCATGTCCTCGCGGCGAAGGCCCGGCCTTGTCGCGGCGCTCGGACATGGTTACATCGCGCGCAGCCCGAAGGACGTCGAGAGCCGGTGAGATGACAACTGCGAAGACATTCGACCTGAGCGGCAAGGCAGCCCTTGTCACCGGCGCGTCGTCGGGGCTGGGCATGCATTTCGCGCGTTGCCTCGGCGAGGCGGGCGCGTCCGTCGTGCTCGCGGCGCGGCGCACCGATCGCCTGCAGGCGCTCCAGGCGGAGCTCGCGGCGCGGAAGATCGCCGCGGCGGCGATCGCGCTCGACGTGCAGTCGGCGGAGTCGGTGGGACAGGCGCTCGACGCGGCCGGCCCGCTCGACATCGTCGTCAACAACGCCGGCATCTCGATCGTGAAGCCCGCACTCGACATGCCGGAGGAGGATTGGGATGCCGTCGTCGACACCAACCTGCGTGGCGCGTGGCTGGTGGCGCAGGGCGCGGCGAAGCGCTGGGCGGCGGACAAGCGGCCGGGCAGCATCGTCAACATCGCCTCGATCCTCGGCCTGCGCACGATCGGGCAGGTCGCGCCGTACAACGCCTCGAAGGCGGGCCTGATCCACCTGACCCGCGCGCTGGCCATGGAATGGGCGCGCTATCGTATCCGGGTCAACGCGATCTGCCCCGGCTACATCGAGACCGAGATGAACGGCGACTTCTGGAAGACGCCCGGCGGCCAGAAGCTGATCGAGCGCATCCCGCAGCGTCGCATCGGCAAGCCGGAGGAGCTCGACGGCGCGCTGCTGCTGCTCGCCTCGGACGCCGGCTCTTTCATGACCGGCAGCGTGATCACCGTCGACGGCGGCCACACGGTGAGCTCGCTGTAACTACCAACCGTTGATGCGGTCGTAGATGTCGACCACCGACCGGCCGCCGTCGAGCTCGCTGTCGACGACATAGTACCGGTCGTAGGCGGCCGCGGTGATGCAGGCATGGTTGGGCAGCACGCGCACGCGGCTGCCGACCGGCAGGTTGCCGTAGGGGATGGGATCGTCGGCGGCGACGAAGCCGTGCTCCTGCGAGCAGGCGATCACGGCCATGTCCTTCGCCGGCGCGTCGGCGACGGTGCCGAAGCCGACCTTGGGCTGGAATTCCTGCGCGCTGATGTCCTTCGACAGCGCCAGCGCCCCGGCATCGATCAGCACCTGGTTGCGATGCGGGTAGTGGCCGATCACCGAGGCCAGCACCGACAGGGCGAGATCGTCCGGCCCGCAGGCGCCGATGAAGGCCTGGTCGAGATCGTTGAAGCAGTAGACGCCCGGCCGCATCTCGGTGATGCCGGTGAAGTCGCGCGAATGCATCGCCGTCGGCGTCGAGCCGCCCGAAACGATCGGGCAGGGGATGCCGGCCGCCCGGATCGCCTCCGCCGCGCTGACGATCGCCAGCCGCTCCTGCTCGGCGACGGCGGCGATCCCCTCGACGGTGCTCTCGTGGTAGGAATGGCCGGCATGGGTCATGACACCCGCCAGCTCGACGCCCGGCGCGGCGTGCAGCACGCGGGCGATGTCGAGCAGTCCCGGCAGTTCCGGATAGGGCAGGCCGGCGCGTCCGCCGCCGCTGTCGATCTCGATGAACACGGAGTAGCTGTCGCCGCCCGCTGCCGCCGCCGCGATCGCACGGGCCACGGCGATATTGTCCGTTACGATGCGCAGGTTGACGCCCTGGCGCCGCAGCTCGGTGACGGCCGGCAGCTTGGCCGGCACGATGCCGACAGCGTAGAAGATGTCGGTGAAGCCGCCCTGGGCGAAATAGCGCGCTTCGGCAAGGGTCGAGACCGTGATCCGCCCGTCATGGCCCTCGACCGCCATGCGGCCGACCTGCACCGATTTCGCCGTCTTGAGGTGCGGGCGCAGGGTGACGCCCGCCTCGCGCAGGCGGTCGCTCATGCGCTTGAGGTTGCGGCGCAGGATGGCGCGGTCGAGAATGAGGGCCGGAGTCGGAAGATCGTCGATCGTCTGGTTTGCCATCGGAGAGTATTAGCGCATGCCGATTGAAAACGAACGCAAGTTCGTCCTCGAGGACGCGGAGGGCGGGCTGGAGCGCACGCTGGCGGCGACGCCCGGCGTGACGCGCAGCCTTCTGCGACAGGCCTATCTCGATTCGTCCGGTTTGCGCATTCGTGCGATCGAGTCGGGTGGCGCGACACGCTACATCTTCGGCTACAAGCGGTCGGTCGACGACCAGATCGTGGAGATCGAAACCGAGATCGCGCCGATCGATTTCGAGCGGTTGTGGAAGATCCGCCGGGAGGCCCTGCACAAGGTGCGCTACGCCTGGGAGGACGGGCGTTTCCACTGGGATGTCGATTTCTTCCGGCGCGACGACGGCAGCACGTACTTTGCCCTTGCCGAGGTCGAGATGCCGGAGGCCGACACGGTGCCGCCTGCGCCACCGGCCGTCCTCGCCTCGCACGTCCTGCTGCTGGCGCCGCGTAACGACCCGCGCTTCACCTCCAAGCGCCTCTCGGATCGCGGCCATGCGGAACGGTTGCTCGCCGAGGTGCGGGCGAAAGGCGAGGCAGCATGAAAATCGCGGCGGTCGACAGTATTTCGGTCAAGGTGCCGTTCACGTTCGGCGGCGCGCCGACCGGCTATGGCGGTCGCAACTGGACGACCAACAACATCCTGCTGGTCAGGGTCGAGACCGACACCGGCATCACCGGCTGGGGCGAGGCCTTCTGCTACGGCTGCACCGATGCGGTGCGCGCCGCGCTGCAGGCGATGATCGCGCCGATCGTGATCGGCCGCGACGCGCGCGACATCGCCAGGCTGTCGCGCGACTTGCAGCAGTCGCTGCATCTGTTCGGCCGCTACGGCATCACGCTGTTCGCGCTGTCGGGGCTGGACATCGCGCTGTGGGACATCGCGGGCAAGGCGGCTGGCCTGCCGCTGCACCGCCTGCTCGGCGGCGCGGGCCAGGCGACGCTGCCGGCCTATGCCAGCTTGCTCAAGTATCGCGATCCCGAGCGGGTCGCCGAGCGCACGCGACAGGCGATCGGCGAGGGCTACAATTACATCAAGCTGCACGAGACCGAGGAAGCCGAGGTCCGCGCCGCCCGCGAGGCCGCCGGATCGGACGTGCCGATCATGGTCGACACCAACTGCCCGTGGACGCCGGAGGAGGCGCGCCACATGACCCTGAAGCTGCGGCAGTACGACCTGCACTGGCTCGAGGAGCCCATCTTCCCGCCGGAGGACTTTGCAGCGATCGCCCAGCTGCGGGGCGAGACCGGCGTGGCGATGGCCGCCGGCGAGAACAACTGCACGTCCTTCCAGTTCCGCGACATGCTGGCAGCGAAGGCCGTCGACTACGCGCAACCGAGCGTCACCAAGGTCGGCGGCGTCACGGAATTCCTCAAGGTCGCGACGCTGGCCGATGCCGCCGGCGTGACCTTGATGCCGCACTCGCCCTATTTCGGCCCGGGCTTCCTCGCCACCCTGCATCTCACCGCCGCACGCGGCCAGCCCGGCGCGCTGGTCGAGCGCTACCACATGGACCTCGAGGCGAGCCTCTACGGCACGCTGATCGACCCGGTGGCCGGCGCCTTCGCCGTGCCCGACGGCCCCGGCCTCGGCCGCGATCCCGACCCCGACGTGCTCAGGACCTACGGCTCATAGACGGGAGCGTGGCTCTCCAGAGCCGCTCATGGGAAGCGGCAAGATGAAGGAAGAGCGGCTCTGAAGAGCCGCGCTCCCAGCGTCGTTGGCCGGCGCCTTCGCCGTGCCCGGCGGCTTCGGCCTCGGTCGCGCTCCCAGCACGAAGCCTATTTGCGCGGCCGTGCTCGCGGCAGGGCGACGAGAGACCACGGGTCGGGCAACGCGCCCACCGGGCAATCGATCAGCATCGGGCCGCCGCGGGCCAGGCCACGCGAGATCGCGGCGCCGAGCTCGGCGGGCGACCTCACGCGTTCGGACGCGATGCCGAAGCTCTCGGCCAGCTTCACGAAATCCGGATTGTGCAGGTCCGACGCGATGGTGCGGTTGTTGAACGACTGCTGCTGGATGCGCTTGACGTTGCCGTACGCGCCGTCGCTGAACACAACGGCGACGACGCCGATGCCGTTCTGCGCCGCCGTCGCCATCTCCATCGCGGTGAACAGGAAGCCGCCGTCACCGCTGATCGATACGACCGGCGTGTCGGGCCTGGCGACCTTGGCGCCGAGCGAGGTGGCATAGCCCCAGCCCAGCGTCCCCTGATAGCCCGGCGACAGGAACGTCCGCGATTTGTAGGTCGGATAGGCGAGGCGCGCGGCGTAGCCCATCTGGGTCAGCTCGTCGACCAGGATGCCGTCTTCCGGCAGCGCCGCGCGGATCGCCTCGAGATAGGCGATCTGCGGGGCAAGCGTGTCGCGGATCTTCTTCGTTGCCGCCGCCTTGATCTCGGCGACCTCCTCGGCGCGGCCGGTGCGCTTGGTGTTGTGCGCGTCGAGGCGGTCGGCCAGCGCCTTCAGCGTCGCCGTCGCGTCGCCGATGATGCCGATCTCCGGCTTCTTCTGCCGGTCGAGCTCCTCGCTGTCGATGTCGATGCGGATGATCTTGAGCGCGTCGTCCATGCCCCAGCTCATCTGCTGCGGCTGCAGCCGCGTGCCGAGCGCCAGCACCACGTCGGCCTCGCTCCAGAAGCGATATCCGGCCAGCGAGGTGACGGAGAGGCGATGGCGGCCGTCGATCACGCCCTGGCCCATGCGGCCGGTCACGACTGGCGCGTCGAGCATCTCGGCGATGCGCACGACGTGCTCGCCGGCACCCTGGGCGCCGCCGCCGACGACGATCATCGGCCGTTGCGCGCCGCCCAGCAGCTTGGCCGCGCGCTCGACGCCGTCCTCGTCGACCGGGCAGGGATCGGCCTGCGCGGCTTCCGTCGGCAGCACGACCGGCGCCTTGCGGCCCCAGATGTCCATCGCGCATTCGAGCGCGACCGGCCGGCGCCGGCCGGAGAGCAGGCGACGGAACGCCTCGTTCACAAGTCCGGGCGCTGCGGCGGGCGAGGGGATGCGATCGGCCCATTTGGTCAGGCCGCGCATGATGGCGAGCTGGTCGGGAAGCTCGTGCAGCAGCCCGACATTGCGTCCGATCATCGCCTGCTGGATCTGGCCGGTGAGCGCGAGCACCGGTGCGTTGACCGCGTAGGCCGTCGACAGCGCCGCCGTCGTATTGAGGAAGCCGGGGCCGGGCACCACGACATAGGCCGACGGCTTGCCGCTCGCCATCGCGTAGCCGAGCGCCATGTAGGCGCAGGCCTGCTCGTGGCGGGCGTGGATCGGCCGGACCGCGTTGGTCCGGTCGTACAGCGCGTCGAAGAACGAATCGTTCTGCACGCCGGGCAGGCAGAACAGGGTGTCGATGCCGTTGAGCTCGAGCATCGACACGACGGCTTGTGCGGTCGAGAGGGTTTGCATCCGGCTAGTCTACACGCGCGCCCGATGCCTTGATAATCGGGGCGAGGCGTGCCTCTTCCGAATCCCGGAAGGCCAGCGTGTCGGCCGGTGTGCTCCACCAGGCGGTCGTCGCGAGCTCGGCGTACTTGGCCTTCAGGTCCTCGCTCTCGATCGCCTTCTTCGACAGCTCCGACAGGCGTGCCACGACCTCGGGCGGCAGCTTCGCCGGGCCGGTGAGGGTCGTCCACGACACGATGTCCATGCCCGGCAGCGTCTCGGCGATGGTCGGGATATCGGGCGCGACGGGCGTGCGCTTGGCCGAGGTGACGCCGAGCGGGCGGACCTTGCCGGCGCGGCTCTGGGTCAGCGTGCCCGGGATATTGTCGAACATCATCGAGATCTGGCCGGCCAGAAGGTCCTGCGTCGCCGGTGCCGAGCCGCGATAGGGCACGTGCTGGATGTCCACCTTGGCCAGCATCTTGAACAGCTCGCCCGACAGATGGAGCGTCGTGCCCGACCCGGCCGAGCCGTAGGAGTACTTGCCCGGGTTCTTCCGGCAGAGCTCGATCAGCTCGGCGACCGACTTGGCCGGCACGTCGAGGTTGACGGCCAGCAGGTTGGGCAGCCACCAGATCGTCGAGACAAAAGTGAAATCGCTGCGCGCATTGAACGGGAGCTTGGCATACAGGGTCGGCGAGATGGCGTGCGCCGCAATGCCGCCGAGGCCGAGCGTGTAGCCGTCCGGATCGGACTTCGCCAGCGCGTCCATGCCGAGATTGCCGCCGGCCCCGCCACGGTTCTCGACGATCCATTGCTGGCCGGTGAGCTCCGTCATCTTGGCGCAGAAGATGCGCGAAAGCGTATCGGTCGGCCCTCCCGCCGGATAGGGGTTGATGTAGCGGACCGGCCTGTTGGGGTAGGTGCCCTGGCCACGCACCACGGCCGGCGCCGCAAGGGTTCCCAGAACGCCGCCCGCAAAGGCGCGCCGCGATACGGCGGCACGTACGCTCGTCATTTTTGCTATCCTCCCGTTTTCCCGCGGCGAGCCTGCCAAAGCCGGCCGCCTCGGTCGAGCGCAGCGGAGGTGAATATTATTCAATCCCGTGGCCGCAAGATTGTCGCATTGGCGATGGAAGAACTTATGGCCTTGCGCCCGATGTGCTACTCTTTGCAGTCGGTAGCGGGTGTGGCGGCCGAAGCTCGGGGCGCGGTTATGGGACCGTCCTCGAAGCACTGGGGAAGGACGATGCAGAGATATTTCTTCCGGTCCGCGGTGACCTTCCTGGTCGGCGTCGCGGCCCTGGCGGGCGCCTCGGCGCAGACCGCGGCTCAGGCGCCATCCGACGTGCAGCTGCTGCCGCCCGATTCCGCCTCGACTCCGAAGCTCTGCTATGCGGGGTATGGGCTGCGCTCCAGCCAGAAGATCAAGATCTGCAGCGACGTCATCGACAGCGGCAGCGTCAAGGGGCCCGGGCTGGGCCTGGCCTATTTCAACCGTGGCCTGGCGCGCGCCAATGACGGCGACCCCAAGGGATCGGTGAGCGACTACCGCACGGCGCTGCGGCTCTACACCGACGCCATCCGCAAGTCGGCACCCTCGACCCAGCTCGTGTTCCAGCGCGGGCTGATCTACCACACCATGGGCGACGCCGATCAGGCGATCGTCGACTACAGCGACGCGATCCGCCTGTCGCCGCGGCAGACCTACGCCTACGTCAATCGCGGCATCGTGCTGTACACCAGGAAGGACAACAACGAGGGCGCGATCGCCGATTTCGACACGGTGCTCAAGATCAAGCCGTGCGAAGTCACCGCCCTGATCAACCGCGGGCTGGTCTACAAGCGCAAGGGCAACCTGAACCAGTCGATCGCCGACTTCACCGAAGCCATCAAGTGCCTGCCGGCGAATGCGCAGCCGGTGAGCACCGTCACGGTCGATCCGGCCGGCAAGCCGTTTCCCGCCTCGTACTACCAGGCGATGACCCAGAGCTCGCAGCTCGCGGATGCCTATTACCAGCGCGGCCTCGTCTTCCTCGACAAGGGCAGCAAGGACAAGAAGCAGGCGATGCCGATGTACGATGCGGCGATCCGGGACTTCAACGAGGCGATCCGCATCAACCCGACGGCCGCGGCGCATTTCGTCGGACGCGCGTCCGCCCGCATGTACAAGGAGCAGTTCCGGGAGGCGATCGCCGACTTCACCGAGGCGATCCGGCTGTCACCCGGCGACGAGTACACCTTCCTGCATCGCGGCATCGCCTATCATTCGGTCAACGAGCCGGACAACGCCATCGCCGACTACAGCGAGGCGCATCGCATCAACCCGCTCGACACCGCGCCGCTGCTCAATCGCGGCATCGTGTACTATGCCAAGAAGGGGCAGTACGACCTCGCGATCGACGACTTCACGGAATGCCTCAAGCTCAACCCGAAGGAAGTCAACTGCCTCATCAACCGCGGTATCGCCTGGCGCGAGAAGGGCGATCCGGACAAGGCGATCGCCGATTTCACCGAGGCGCTGCGGCTCGGCATGGCGACCGGCGACGTGCTGCAGTTCGGCTCGAAGGAGCCCGAGGCGGTGCGCTACTGGGCGCAGGTAGCCCATGCGCGTTACCAGCGCGGCGTGGCTTACGTGCTCAAGACCGAGTACGACCTGGCGCTGGCCGACTTCAACGAATCGATCCGGCTCAACCCGACCGAGGCACGGGCCTTCGTCGCGCGCGGCGGCGTTTATCTCGCGCGCCAGGAATACAAGCGCGCGATCGCCGATTTCGACGAAGGCATCCGGCTCGATCCCGAATTCGCCTATGCCTATTTCCAGCGCGGCTTCGCCTATCACGCGCTGGACGAGCCGGACCGGGCGTATGACGACTACACACGGTCGATCCACTGGGATCCCAAGTACATCACTTCGTATCTCAATCGCGGCATCGTACTCTACACCCGCCGCGCCGACTACGAGCGTGCGATCGTCGACTTCACCAACGCGCTGCGGCTGGGCCCCGACAACATCAATGCGCTGATGCATCGCGGCGTCGCCGAGGGTGCCAGGGGAGAGTTCGACAAGGGCTTTGCCGATCTCAACCGAGCGATCGAGATCTCGCCGGAGTTCGCCCGGGCGTACTATTACCGGGGTGTCCTCTACGGCATCCGCGGCAGCTCGGACCGGGCGCTGGCGGACTACAACACGGCGCTGCGGCTCGACCCCAAGAGTGCCGAGGCCTTCATCGCGCGCGCCGCGATCCATACGCAGCTCGGCCAGTACGACAAGGCCATCGCCGACCTCAACGAGGCGATCAGGCTGCTGCCCAACGCGGCGGGGCCATTCTACAATCGCGGCTTTGCGTACTTCGCCAAGGGCCAGTACGACCGCGCCATCGCCGACTACAGCGAAGCGATCAAGCTCAATCCCCGCATGGCGGCCGCCTATTCCAACCGCTGCCTGACGCGGGCCATCGTGGGCAAGGAGATGCAGGAGGCGTTGCGCGACTGCGACGAGGCCTTGAAGCTCCAGCCGTCGAGCATGGATGCCCACGAGAGCCGGGGCTTCATCCAGCTCAAGCTCGGCGACCTACCGGCGGCGATCGAAGCCTATGGCGCCGCCCTCCAGCTCGATCCGAATCGCGCCAGGGCGCTGTTCGGCCGGGGCCTTGCGAAGACGCGAAGCGGCGACAAGGAAGGCGGCAGCGCCGACATGGCCGCCGCCGCGAAGATCGCGCCCAAGGTGGCCGAGGACTTTGCGCGCTTCGGCATGAAGTGACGACGGCGACGGCCGGTAGCGGCGCGGGCACGGCTGTGTCCCTCGTCATCCGGCCTTCAGGTGGCAGTGAACGCATTTGCCGGCCAGGGGTTCGAACCTTCGCCTTCCCCAGTAGAAGTAGTTGGCGCAGCCCGGGCACCGGAAGAGGACGTTCAGGACGAGGGTGACGACCAGCGCGACCAGCGCCACGGCCGCTACCGCGTAGGATAGATCGACCGAGCCCCATCGCAGCCGACGCGCCACGGCGGCCAGGAGCAGGGCGCCCGCGACGCTCCATCGCAGGATGCGCCGGCGACGCCAGGCGACGATATGGGACCTATCGCGATTCACCGTGCAGCCATTATAGGCCGATGGTGCTGCGATGGGATGGCGAAGTCCGCAACGACGCCATCGCCGGAGGCGCGAGGACGCGAGCCCCGGCACGTTCCACACGCATTGCCGCGAAGTGACGGCGCTGTACCTGGAGTGCGGCCGGCGCGGAACGACCATGCCTGCGCGAAGGCCACAAGAGCCATGGCGTACATTCTCGACGTGCGCGCCGTTTCGATCAACGCCCTCGCGAGAGGGCGACATTGCCCGGTCGAGCGGACGGGCTTCATCCGGCTTGTTTCGATCCACGCCCTCGCGAGAGGGCGACCCGCCCACCGTCGAGACGATGCGCAGCGCCTTGTCGTTTCGATCCACGCCCTCGTGAGAGGGCGACGAAGCGCCCGGAAGGCCTCCAGGAAGGCCGCGACGTTTCGATCCACGCCCTCGTGAGAGGGCGACAAGAGGCGGCGCCGCTGGAGGTCCGCGACGCCATGTTTCGATCCACGCCCTCGTGAGAGGGCGACGCGGCGCGGCGCACGCGGTGCAGAAGACCTATTCGTTTCGATCCACGCCCTCGTGAGAGGGCGACATTCTGCTCGTGTGACCTATGCTCGTCCCACCGTGTTTCGATCCACGCCCTCGTGAGAGGGCGACCTGGATCTCGGCCTGGGCGGCCTGCTGCATGACCTGTTTCGATCCACGCCCTCGTGAGAGGGCGACCGTGGACCTGGGCGACCTACGGCAGCCAATCCAAGTTTCGATCCACGCCCTCGTGAGAGGGCGACGGCCAGGGCGAGGCCGCCCTCGCGGCGATCCGCGGTTTCGATCCACGCCCTCGTGAGAGGGCGACTCGCGCCGACGACGCCCTTCGCCCAGCTCGAGATGTTTCGATCCACGCCCTCGTGAGAGGGCGACCTCATAGGTTCCTCCTGACGGTGAGGGATTGAAAGTTTCGATCCACGCCCTCGTGAGAGGGCGACCATCGCGCACCCAGGGCAGGTTCACGGTCTTGGCGTTTCGATCCACGCCCTCGTGAGAGGGCGACCTTCAGCATCTCGGTATCGGTGCGCACGGTGAGCGTGTTTCGATCCACGCCCTCGTGAGAGGGCGACCATGCCGGTGACCTGTCCTGCCAGCTCGGGCAGGTTTCGATCCACGCCCTCGTGAGAGGGCGACCGCAACATCTCCGAGACGCCATCGCCGTCGGCGTCGTTTCGATCCACGCCCTCGTGAGAGGGCGACAGGCGGAGCAGGCGGAAATGACCAGCGTCCTGAAAGTTTCGATCCACGCCCTCGTGAGAGGGCGACGCCCGATGGCGTCGGAACGTCGCTCGAAGGAATCATCGTTTCGATCCACGCCCTCGTGAGAGGGCGACTCGTTCCCGTTCCGATTCAGATTGGCGCCGATCGAGTTTCGATCCACGCCCTCGTGAGAGGGCGACCTTCGCTCCGATGGGCCGGTACGCCTTGGACAGGCCGTTTCGATCCACGCCCTCGTGAGAGGGCGACATGTTCATGTTGAGACCCTGTTTCAGGTGTTGGAGTTTCGATCCACGCCCTCGTGAGAGGGCGACCTGACCAGCCACTTGACCACCGACTGCGTGTGGTAGTTTCGATCCACGCCCTCGTGAGAGGGCGACCCTTGGCGGCCGGACGTTCCGCCAGAGAATCCTTGTTTCGATCCACGCCCTCGTGAGAGGGCGACCGCCTCATCGCCGGAATATGACGCGATCCGGGAGGTTTCGATCCACGCCCTCGTGAGAGGGCGACGGCGGTACTGTAGGTCATTGAGATGACGGCGATAAGCGGGCCGTCTCCGCGAACGTGCCGCGCATTCAGCCGAGTCCGCGTCGATCCGCCGGCGGGGGCCGTGCGAACGTCGAATTTCCAAGGATATTCCCGGGCGCGAACCGCGCGGTCATCCGGTGCCCGCTCCGGGTTCGCGTACGCTCTGCACCGACCGGCAAGCGGGAGATGTGGGGCTGGCTCCCGTGTCGACCGTGCCACCGGGCTCGGCCGGATAGAGTCGGCCGCGGCGCTCGCGAGCGGCCCGGTCGGGTCGGCGGCCGGAAGCGCCCGGCAGTCGTCTTTTCTCCGGCGTCGCAAACGGTCGCACGGCCGCAGCGTCGTGACGGCATGTCTTTCGCTCACTTGCCCGAGGCCGGACGCACGGCTACAGAACCGCGGCCAAGAAGGAGTTTTCTCATGAGCGCCATCGTCGACATCCGCGCCCGCGAAATCCTGGACAGTCGCGGCAATCCTACCGTGGAGGTCGAGGTCGAGCTCGAGAGCGGCGCCATGGGCCGCGCTGCCGTTCCGTCCGGCGCCTCGACCGGTGCGCACGAGGCGGTCGAGCTGCGCGACGGCGACAAGAAGCGTTACGGCGGCAAGGGCGTGCTGAAGGCCGTCGGCGCGGTCAACGGCGAGGTCATGGACCTGCTGTCGGGCCTCGACGCGCTCGACCAGATCAAGATCGACCGCGCCCTGATCGAGCTCGACGGCACGCCGAACAAGGGCCGCATCGGCGCCAACGCCATCCTCGGCGTGTCGCTTGCCGTGGCCAAGGCCTCCGCGATGGATTCGGGCCTGCCGCTCTACCGCTATGTCGGCGGCAGCCAGGCGTCGGTGCTGCCGGTGCCGATGATGAACATCATCAACGGCGGCGCGCACGCCGACAACCCCATCGACATCCAGGAATTCATGATCATGCCGGTGGGCGCGGAGCGCTTCTCCGAGGCGCTGCGCATGGGCTCGGAGGTGTTCCACGCACTGCGCAGCCAGCTCAAGGACGCCGGCCACAACACCAATGTCGGCGACGAGGGCGGCTTTGCGCCCAATCTCGCTACCGCCGACGAGGCGCTGTCCTTCGTCATGAAGTCGATCGAGAAGGCAGGCTACAAGCCGGGCGAGGACATCGTGCTGGCGCTCGATCCGGCCTCCACCGAATTCTTCAAGAAGGGCAAGTACGAGCTCGAGGGCGAGGGCAAGTCGCTCGATGCCGCCGGCATGGTCGACTACTACGCAGCCCTCGTCGCCAAGTACCCGATCGTCTCGATCGAGGACGGCATGGCCGAGGACGACATGGCCGGCTGGAAGGCGATCACCGACAGGCTCGGCAAGAAGATCCAGCTCGTCGGCGACGATCTGTTCGTCACCAATCCCAGGCGCCTGGCCGATGGCATCAGGGACGGGCTCGCCAACGCCATCCTGGTGAAGGTCAACCAGATCGGCACGCTGACCGAGACGATGGAGGCGGTATCCATGGCGCGCCACGCGAGCTATGGCGCGGTGATGTCCCATCGCTCGGGCGAGACCGAGGATTCGACGATCGCCGATCTCGCCGTCGCCACCAACTGCGGCCAGATCAAGACCGGCTCGCTGTCGCGCTCCGACCGTCTGGCCAAGTACAACCAGCTCCTGCGCATCGAGGAGCAGCTCGGCACCCAGGCGCGCTACGCCGGCCGATCGATCCTGCGCGGCCGCTGATTGCCCGGGCTTCCGCGGGCGCGCGTCACTGCCGTGACGTGCGTCCGGCGGAAGAGCCGTCAAATCGACTTGACTTATCCACACCATATGTTGCTCTATCCCTTCAGGAAATGAACATATGTTGTTGAGGCCACGTCAGATTCTGGCTCCCGTCATCTTCGCCACGGTGTTCGGCTATTTCGGCTATCACCTGGTGAACGGTGACCGTGGGCTGCTGGCGATGGCTCATCTGCAGCGCGAGGTGCAGGTCGCCGACCAGAACCTCGCCGAGGCCGAGACGACGCGCAAGATCTGGGAGCGCCGGGTTGCGGCGCTGCGTAACCAGAGCCTCGATCCCGACATGCTCGATGAACGCGCGCGCGCCTTGCTCAACTATGCCCGCAAGGAAGACATCATCGTCTTCACGCCGACCCGATGAGCTGTACCGCTGGGCGGTCGGCGGAAAGAAACTGTCCGGCGCCGTCGGGCTCACGAGAACAATCCCTCAAATGCTGCGGGCGAATTCTGCCGATCCGTTTTTTTATTGCTAGATCAACCACATCGGCATGGGCGATGCTATAAGGCGCTGCGCGGCCATTCGAGGGGAAACGCCATGGCAAAACCGGCCACGAAGCCGAAAGCGGAGCAGGTTCCGGCGAAATCCAAGTCGCCGAAGCCCGGTGACAACAGCGTCAGCCCCGAGCAGCTCAAGGCATACTATCGCGACATGCTGCTGATCCGCCGCTTCGAGGAGCGCGCCGGCCAGCTTTACGGCATGGGCCTGATCGGCGGCTTCTGCCATCTCTATATCGGCCAGGAAGCGGTCGTGGTCGGCATGCAGTCGACGATCGACGACAAGGACGCGATCATCACCTCCTATCGCGACC
>CAMFJT010000045.1 GCA_945957125.1 uncultured Rhodospirillales bacterium
CGCTACACGGCCGTGAAGCGCTTCATGTCGTCGGGCTCGGTCTCCATGGCGCGGGCGTAGGCGCGCACGACATCGACCGGCTTGGCGTCCTCGCGGATGCGGCCGTCGTCGATCCAGATCGCCCGGCGGCAGAGGCGCATGACGTCGGCCTTGGCGTGGCTCACGAAGAGCAGCGTGCCGTGGTCGCGGAAGCCCTCGATCCAGTCCATGCACTTGCGCTGGAAGGCGGCATCGCCGACCGCCAGCGCCTCGTCGACGATCAGGATGTCGGCTTCGAGGTGGGCACACAGCGCGAACGACAGGCGCGAGCGCATACCCGTCGAGTAATGCTTGATCGGCTGGTCGATGAACTCGCCGACGCCGGCGAAATCGACGATCGAATCGAACTTGGCGAGCACCTCGGGACGCTTCATGCCGAGCACCGCGCCGCCGATCATGACGTTCTCGCGCCCGGTCGATTCGAGGTCGAAGGTCGAGCCCAGCGCCAGCACCGGCGCGATCCGGCCCCTCACCCAGAGCTCGCCCTTGGTCGGCCGGAGGATGCCGCAGATGATCTGCAGCAGGGTCGACTTGCCGCAACCGTTGCGCCCGATCAGGGCGATGCTCTCGCCGCGCTTGACCTCGAAGGTGACGTCCTTGAGCGCCCAGAACGAGCGATAATAGGTGTGGAACGCCCCGAACAGGACCTGCTTCGACCACTCGCTCCGGTTGGCGTAGAGCTGGTAGGCCTTGCCCAGGTTACGGGCGCGGATGACGGTGTCGCTAGATGACATCGGCGATCCGGTCGCGCTGCCGGCGGAAGAACCAGAAGCCGAAGTAGAAGCTCACCAGCGACAGCAACAGCGTCCAGGCGATCACCGGCAGGCCGGGGATCGTGCCCAGCACCGTGAGATGGCGGATGATCTCGATGAAGCCGGTCAGCGGGTTGAGGTACATCAGCAGCCGCACCTGCGGCGAGAAGCCGTCGATGCTCCAGAATACCGGCGTGGCGAACATCAGGATCGGCGCCAGCGTCATCATCAGGTAGGCCGCATCGCGCGTGAAGGCGCCGAGCGCGGCCAGGAACCAGGTCATGCCGATCAGGAAGGCAAGGAACGGAATCAGCCAGAGCGGCAGCAGCACGAGCGTCCAATGGATCGTGCCGGTGAGGACGATCTGGGCGGCCAGCATCACGACCAGCCCGATCAGCACGTAGACGGTCGCGCGCAGGGTCGAGATGATCGGCAGCATCTCCGCCGGGAACATCGTCTGCTTGATGAAGTGGGCGTACTCGTGCAGCAGCGAGGGCCCGCGGAACGCCATCTCCGAGAAGAAGCTGTAGGCGATCAGCCCGCCGAAGATGAACAGCGCGTAGTCGAACTGCGAGGCCGCCTTGACCTGGTTGGGCAGGTTCACGACGCCGCTGAAGGCGATGGTATAGGTGGCGAGCGCCAGGAACGGCGCCACGATCGCCCACACCCAGCCGGCCATCGATCCCTTGAAGCGCTCGTTCAGCTCGCGCCGCAGGATCGCCATCACCAGGTCGCGATGGTGCCAGGCCGACCGCATCGGCTCGCCGAACCAGTGCAGCAGGCGGGAAACGGCGCCGCGATGCTCGGTCTCCACGACCTCGCCGTCGACGATGTGGAGCAGCGGCTCGTCGTCGCGCCGCACGGGCGGTGCTGGGCTGTGGTCCACGCTCGGCGTCCCCGTCCGTCAGGCCGCGCGCTTGCGGAACTTCAGGATCTTCTCCTTCATCGTCACCGGTTCCTCCAGCGCGAAGCCGGCCAGCACCTGGCTGCAGAACGGATTGATGTTGGCCCCGACATAGTCGGTGAAGATCGGCCAGTACTTGTTGTAGATCACGTTCACGCCGATGAAGCGGCGCGGCATGCGGCGGCCCGGCGGGCGGGTCCCGGACTCGGTCGACGCGGCCTGCCGGAACAGCCGCTCGACGATCTTGAGCTGCTTGCGGTCGGCCGGCGAGGCCTCGCGGCCGGTGCGGACCGGGTCGCCGTCCTTCTGGGTCGTCAGCCCGAACTCGAACAGGAAAAGGTCGGTGCGGCGCAGCAGGTCGGCGAAGCGGCCGCTCTCGATCGCCGGATGGTCGAGATCGAGATGGCATTCCCGCGGCACCATGACCTTGCCCGCCAGGCCCATGCCCTGCCACGCCGTGGCGAAGCGCGAGACGAACTCGGGGCGCGAGCCGACCACCATGATTCGGGTCGACCGCGGATAGGTCAGCATCTGGTCGCAGACGAACGGCAGGGTGTGGCTGAGATCGTAGGTGAGGTCGTCGAACAGGTGCCATTCGCAGCTCGTGCTGGTGAACGGCACCGTGGCCGGCTCGATCGCCTTGGAGAGGCCGGCGGTATAGCGCTCGTAGCAGGTGTCGCGGTCGAGCCGCACCTCCTCGATCTCGACGTCGGGCCAACCCCACGTCTCGGCCTGCTCGGGGATGTAGGGCGACGAGACGTTCCAGATGTACTTGTCGTGGCTGTTCATCGTCGTCTTGCGGCCCTTGTTGTTGGCCGCCGCGACGCGGGTGTGGTCGCAGTGATAGCCGAACGCCTTGTCCATCAGCGTGTCGACCCGGCCGCGATAGAGCGCCAGCCGCGCCGCGAGGTTCGAATCGCAGTGCCAGCCCAGGATCATCGATTCGTCGAACCCGTGGATGGCGAACATGTCGTCGCGCAGCACGGCCTGGAAGTCGCCGAGCGCGTCGTACTTCATCGGCATGAAGTTGTGCACCACCTGATTGAGGTGGAAGCGCGTCGACCAGTCGCGCAGCTTGACGAGGTTGCCGGCAGGATCCTTGCGATCGAAGGCGGCCTCCCACAGCATCTCCGGAATCTCGAAGCGCGGGATCTGGTAGAAGCCGTCCGGCAGCGCGCCCAGGATGTCGCTCATCGACTCGCCTTCGTCGCGCGACAGCAGCAGCATGTCGGTGTTGGTGTAGAGGATCCAGCGGTTCTTCGGATTGGAGCGCCGCAGGGCCACGTTGCGCGACTGCGATTCGAGGGCGACGAGGTGGGTCTTCGACTTCAGGTGGGCATGCTGCTCGGGCCGGACCCGCAGGATGCGCATGTGCTTCTTGGCCTTGGCCGTCAGCGTGTCGGCGATCGCCTCGGGGAAGGTCGGATGGTCGTCCGGCGTGTTGTAGTCGACGAACAGGATCTCGTCGTCGGGGTCGGACATGACCTCGGCCAGCGCGTTGAAGCTGATCGCGGCGCGCTTGTGCAGGTTGTAGCCGTGGCTGTCGTTGCGGCCGTAGATGATGACGGAGAACATCGCTTCCTCGGGGCTTCCTAGCGGCGCTGCGAGAGTTCGTTGCGTGCGGCCGCGTATTCGATCATCGCAGGCGGCGCGCGCTCGGCAACGTCCTTGAAGCGGCCCATCTGGAAGAGCGCCTCCGCACGGCGCCCGTCGGTCGTCCCCGCCGCCAGGACCTCGTCCGGCGACGCCCGGTCGGCCAGCAGGTCGAACAGCGGGCGAGGCCACGCGGCGCTGCCGCGCGGCATCGACACCACGCCCAGCGGCCGTCCCAGCCGCTTCAGCGCGGTCAGCCGGTAGAGGCGCCAGTAGGGGTCGTCGGGCGCCTTGGCGATGGCCCGTTCGAGCTCCGGCAGCGCCGCTTCGTAATCGGCCAGGCGCAGCGCCACGCAGGCCCGTGCCGCCGCCTGCATCTCCGGCAGCAGGGAAAGCTGCTGGCGCCAGTCGTCGTTGGCCTTGTCGAGCCGGCCCATCGCCGCGAAGGCGATCGCGCGGCCGCCGAGCGTCTCGGGTGCGCGCGGGCTGGCGTTGAGCGAGGCCGTGAAGGCATCGACCGCCTGCCGGTAGCGGCCCAGCATCGACAGCGCCTCGCCCTTGAGCGCCAGGATCGCGGGGTCCTTCTCCTTGATCTTCAGGGCCTGGTCGTAGAAGCGCAGCGCCTCCTCCGCCTGGCCGCGCGCCAGCAGCGCATTGCCGCTCGCCGACAGCGGGAAGGAGCCGGTCTTGATGCGCTGCAGCGCCAGCTCGTAGGACTCGACCTCGAACGTCAGCCGGCCCTGCTGGCGAAAGAGATAGCAGCGGTCGGGCGCCCCGCCCCGCTCCTCCGCCCAGAGCCGGCGCGCCTTCTGGTATTCCGGGCGCGCGGTCGCGACCCGGCCCAGCATGTCGAGGCATTCGGCATGCGAGGCGACGGCCTCGGCGAAGTTGGGCAACAACTCGATGGCGCGCTCGAAGTCCTCGACCGCGGACTCGATCTCGCCGGCCCGCATGCGATGGCGGCCCCGACGGAACAAGGCCTGGCCGCGGCGCTCCGGATCGGCGGCGTCGACGTCCGGGAAGCCCGGGTGGCGCGTCCGCTTCTGCCAAAGACCGCTGGCGCCCTCGAGGGCGGATTTCAGAAAACCTGGCTTGCTCAAGAAGTCCTCGGGCTGGAGGCGGACCGGCTAAACCACCTCAGATGACGCGTCAAGGCGGCAAGCATGTGGCGCTCTCCCCCACCTACCGGATATATCGGGGGCAAGATGGCGGTCACACAAGCTGTATGTCTGGTCGGCGGGCGCGGCACCCGCCTCGGCGCCCTCACCGACGAGACGCCCAAACCTGTCCTGCCGGTCGGCGGCCGGCCGTTTCTCGACTACATCGTGCACGAAGCCCGGCGGTTCGGCATGAAGCGGCTGACGCTGCTGACCGGCTACAAGTCGCGAGAGATCGAGGATCTTTACGACGGAAAGACCTTCGGCTCGCTTACCGTCGAGGTGGTTGCCGAAGCGAGTCCGGCGGGCACGGCCGGAGCGCTGCTCAATGCCGCCGACCGCCTGGACGACGCGTTCTTCCTGCTGAACGGCGATTCCTACTTCGATTTCAACTGGTTGTCGTTGGCGGAGCCGGTCGGCCGGCCGGATTGGACGATCCATGCCGCCCTGGCCACCGGCATCGTGGGCAGCCGCTACGGGCGCGTCCGGCTGGAGAACGGCCAGGTGCGCGGTTTCCAGGCCGAGGGCAGCAGCGACCAGCCGATCAACGCCGGCATCTATCTCGTGCGGCGTACCGTGCTTGACGGCATCAAGTCGATCCCCTGCTCACTCGAGCGCGAGATCCTGCCGGGACTGGCCAGCAGCGGCCGGCTGCTCGGGACGGCGGCAAAAGGCTCGTTCATCGACATCGGCATCCCGGACGATTTCGCCCGCGCGCAGACGTTGCTGCCATCCTTCATGCACCGGCCGGCGGCCTTCTTCGACCGCGACGGCATCCTCAACCGCGATGACGGTTACGTGCATCGACCCGAGCAGATCGTCTGGATGGACGGGGCGATCGAGGCGGTACGCTGGCTGAACGATGCGGGATTCTACTGCTTCGTCATCACCAACCAGGGCGGCGTGGCACACGGCTACTACGAGGAACGGCATGTCCACGACCTGCATGCCTGGATGCAGGAGGAGATGCAGCGGCACGGCGCCCACATCGATTCGTTCGAGCACTGCCCGTTCCATCCCCAGGGCGTGGTCGAGGCCTACAGCCGGGAGTCCGAGTACCGCAAGCCGCAGCCCGGCATGATCCTGAAGCTGCAGCGCGAATGGACCACCGATCCGTCGCGATCCTTCGTCGTCGGCGATCGCGACACCGACGTGGAAGCGGCGATCGCCGCCGGCGTGCCGGGCTACAAGTTCGAGGGCGGCAACCTGCTCCACTTCCTGCGGGACCGCGTCGGCCGCTGACCACCCACGGCAAGCCGCTGGCGGCGCGCGCCCGGCGGAAGATCGCTCACGGGATGCGGACGCCGGCGAGCTGCCAGCTGGTGGGCGACGAGGTGAGGACCCGCCCGCTGGGGGTCGTCACCTCGAACCGGGCGCTGTACTTGGCGGCGTACTGCAGCGCCGGGCAATACCACCAGCGGCGCTCCCAGCGTCCCTGCCCGCTGGGCTCGGTCCAGAGCAGGACGAAGCAGTTCAGCCGGCCGACCGGCACTTCGACGGTCTCGTATTTCTCCACGGTAACCGTGGCCTGCCAGCCCTTGTCGGCAGGACCGGTCCGGGCGAGCTGCACGGACCTGCCGACCTGCAGCGGCAGCAGGGTCGTCAGCACGTCGATGTTGGCCTGCACGATCGGCGAGGCCGCGCTGAAGGCACCGAGGAACAGATCGACCTGCTGGCCGCCATTGACGTTCGCGAACCGGCAGAACGGCGGCGCGGCGCCCGCGAGCGCCTGGATGCTGCTGGAGTCGGTGAAGGTATAGATCGTGCCGGGCGGCGGGCACGAGCCCTGTGCGCCCTGCGCCGCCGCCCCCGTGACGCACGACAGCAAAGCGGCGAGCACGATGCCGACAATCCGGACACCGGTGGCGAGGAGGCTCATCTGGCCCGTGCCCAGCCCGCGGGGCAGGCCGTTCCGGTCATCCGGACGTGCGATCCGTCGGACGACGTGCATTCGATCTGGGGCGAGGCCGGCGCCGTCGCAGGAATGGCGACGGCAGGTGGCGGAGGCGGTGGCGCCGCCCCTCTCGTCCGGGGTGGCGTCGCGGGCGCAACGGGCTCGGGCGGCAGCGGCGGCGGCCCCTGCACGATCGGTACCGCCATCGGGTTCGGCGATAGCGACAGGTCGATCTGCCCTTCGTACTTGTTGTCGGCGCCGCGGCTCGAATCCACCGCCCAGGCCAATCCGAGCGTCAGGACGTTGGCGTAGGTCGCGACCGCGAGGCCGGACCGGTTGACGTAGGTCGCGCTGGCATATCCCGGCTTGTCGCAGACGATGAACAGGTCGACCTTGGTCTTCTCGATGGTCACGGCTCCCGGCGTCGACGGGATGTCCGCGATCAGGCCGCCGTTGCGCCAGAACGTGCAGCGCGCGCCTGCAGGCGTGGTCCTCACGGAGATTTGCTGGGTGGTGCCCTCGAAGATGGAGGCACAGCCGCTCAGCAAGGCGCAGGTCGCCAGAATCGCACTTGCTCGCAAATACGCCAATCTGCGTGGCCCCCCCGAAGCGCTCGTTGAGGCACTGTAGCACGACATCGGCGCGGGTCAGTAGTGCCCGGCAAGCTCCGGCGTGATCTCCCGGGCGGTCGGCGAATAGAGGTAGGCGCCCTTCTTGTTGCCCCACCAGACGATCTCGCGGCACCATTTCTGGAAATCGTCGTAGCGCCTGGCGAGGCGGTCGATCTCGACCATCACGGGCGCCTCGCGCAGCACCGCCGGCTCGCCGTTGCGCACCGCATGCCAGTAGCCCAGCAGGTCGTAGCGCAGCCGCATCGTGCGGTTCGCGGTCGCGAAAGGCTGGTTGACCAGGGCGTGGTTCAGCCGGACCGCCTCGTCGATCACGTCCATCGGCAGCGAGCCGTGGCGGGCGTTCAGGGTCTCGGCCAGCAGCTTGCCGGCCTCGGCATAGAAGGCGTCGAAGGTTCCTTCGGCGGTCAGCTTGACGAAGATGTACTCGTCCGCCGGCCAGTAGATATTGAGATATTCCTTCGAGAAGACGTACTCCGAGCCGCCCTGCTGGATCGACCGCGCCTCGCTCTCGAAGAAGGCATTGATGCCGGCGACCAGCGGGAAGCGCTGCGGATCGGCGGCCATGAAGGCCTCGATCATGTCGCGATACGAGATGCCGGAGATGCCGTGCGCCAGGATCAAAGGGATCTGGAAAAGCTTGTCGAAATGCAGCAGCGCCGTCATCCAGCAGAAGATGCGGGTGCGGCGCCAGTCGGCCAGCGGCGTGGCGGCGGTGGCGATGACGAGGTCCTGGACCTCGGGCACGTCGTCGTCGAGCTCGATGCGCTCGCCGTGGATATTGATGATCTTCGATTCGACCGTCACCATGCCGTACTTCGCCTGGTAGGCAGGATCGCCCATCTCGGCGTTGGGCAGGATCGACAGGTTGTTGAACTGGATGCGGTTGTGCTGGCCGTTCTCCATGAGCTGGTCGACGCCCTGCACGAAGGATTCGTAGGTCTCGCCGGGCAGGCCCAGGATGAGGTCCGAGTAGGTCTCGACCTTGTCCTTGGTGAAGCGGCGCTGCAGCTCCATGTAGGTATCGAGCGAGATGTTGTCGCGCTTGATCGCCTCCAGCGTGGTCATGTCGACGCTCTGCATCGACAGCGCTACGCCCTTGTTGAGACCGGCGTCCGACAGGATCTTCTGCGTCAGATAGGCGCGCTCGGTGGCGTTCTTGGTGTTCTGGACCGAGAGCGCGACCGGATAGCCGGTCGCCTTCTTGATGTCGGCGACGTAGTTGGCGATCTCCACGTCGCGCTTCTGGATGCCGAAGTTGGCGTCGCAGCAGAAGATGTATTCGATCTTCTTCTCGGCGAACCAGTCGACCTCTCGGAACAGCCGTTCCTCGCCGAACTTGGTGACCTTGCCGGCCGTCGCCGATCCCCAGTCGCAGAAGGTGCAGCGAAACGGACAGCCGCGGTTGGTTTCCCACAGGCCGATCCAGCTCTCGTGAGGGTTGGCCGCCATGATGGAATCGAACGCGCCCTCGAGGAACGGTGAGGGAATCTGGTCGAGGTCGCGCACCCGGTCGATATTGGGGTTGCGCACGAACGAGCCGTCGGCCCTGACCATGCTGACGCCCGGCAGGGTCGCCCAGGCCTCCCGGTCGGGCCAGGCCTCGAGCAGCTTCAGGAAAGTCCGCTCGCCCTCGTTGTGGACCGCCAGGTCGATCTGCGGGTTGGCGCGCAGGAAGGCCTCCGGCTGGTCGGGCACGTGCGGGCCGCCGAAGACGATGACGATCCCGGGCTTGAGCGCCTTGAGGCGCCGGGCAATCTCCAGCGAGATGCGGCCGTTCCAGACATAGGACGAGAAGCCCACCAGGTCGGCATCCTTCAGCGCCGCCACCGCGTCGGCGATGCGCACCCGCTTGTAAAGCGGCGTCAGAAAGGCGTACCGGCCGGGATCGGTCGCGAACTTCTGCACGTAGGTCTGCAGCAGCGCGATCGAGTACGGCAGGTAGTTCTGCCCCGAAAAGGAGTTGTTGATCTGGACGAGGCCGATCCGGACCGGCCCTGCGGGCTCATGGGTCATGCGATTGTTCGCTCAGTTCCCGTGTTCAAAGAAGTTCGCCGCGACTGCAGACATAGAGGCGCCCGTGCCGCGATGCAACCTCGGCCTCCTCAGGACGGCCGGACGAAGAACTGGCGTGAGCGGTTGATCGCCAGGACCGCCGCCACCGCCTCGGCCGGCAGCGGGCCGGACCGGCTCGCCGCGGCGTTCGCCGCCGCCTCGGACGCCGTCAGGATCCCGGGGATCACGCTCGATACGCCGGGGAAGGCCAGGCAGAAGCGAAGCGCGCTTTCGGCGCCTTCCTGGCCCGGGCGCGCCCCCACCGCGGACAGCAGGTCGCGCGCCCCGTCGATCCAGTTGTCGAGCTGGGCGCGCGACCAGCCGAGCCGGTGGTCGCCCGCGGGGAACGTCGTGTCGCGCCCGATCGTCCCGGAGAGAAAGCCGAAGCACAGCGGCGTGCGGCCGATGAAGCCGGCGCCCCGCCGCTCGACTTCCTCCAGCAGGCCGCTGTCGACGACACGAACGTCCATCATGTTGAAATTGGCCTGGACGACCGGCGCCTCGAACTCGACGAGCGCCTCGAAGGCTTCGAGCGGGCTCTTGGCCGACACACCCCATGCGCGGATCTTGCCGGCCGCCTGCAGCCGGTCGAGCGCCGCGCGCAGGTCGCCGCCGCGCAGGGCCTCGGCGGGCGGATTGTGCAGCTGCAGAAGGTCGACACGATCCGATCGCAAGCGCGACAGGCTCTTCTCGGCGGACGCCACGATGGCCGCCGGCGAGAAATCCGGCGGGCGCCCCCAGGATTCGTAACCGGCCTTGGTCGCGATCACCACCTTGTCGCGCAACGCCCCGGAGAAGGCGCGGCCGATGAGCGCCTCGCTGTGGCCGTCGCCATAGGCGCTCGACGTGTCGAAGAAGGTGATACCGCAGTCGAGCGCGCCGCGGAGAGCGGCGAGCGAGGTCGTGTCGTCGGTTTCACCGTACGACGTGTGCCCGACGGTGCGGCCCCCGATGCCCCAGCCGCCGAAGCCGATTTCGGAAACGCCGAGTCCGGTTCGACCGAGCGGGCGATATTTCATCGTCGGGGTTCCTAGTCGCCCGGCCGGGGCAACGCAACAGCTTTGCTCGGATACCCGGCCTTCCGACACGATCTGTCGAATCGCTGCGCCGGCTTGCCACTGCCGGAGGGCCTCCATATATCGTCCGACGCCTGCCGGGGGCCAGCGCCGGCGCCGTCGCCGCATCGTCCCGCCGCGGAAAGTTCATGAGCGCGCAGCCTTACATCAGCTTCGTAACCTACGGACGAAACGACGGCTATACGGCGGACTATGTCGTCCGGGTCAGCCGCGCCGTGCGCTGCCTGGCCCACCAGCTCGAGCGCGCCGAGGTGGCGGCCGAGATCATCATCTCCGAGTGGAATCCGCCGAAGGATCGTCCTCTTCTTATCGACGCGCTCGACGTCCCCGCCGACCTGCGCCACGTCACGATCGCCGGGGTGATAACCGGCGCGGAGCACCACAGGCACTTCCAGGGGGCGGACGAGGTCGGCATCCATGTCACCGAGGCCGCCAATGTCGGCCTGCGACGGGCGCGCGGCGCGTTCATCGTCGGCAAGTCGAGCGACACCTTCTACTCGCCGGAACTGATCGATCGGATCGCCGCGCGCAGCCTGCGCAACGACACGATCTATCGCGTCGACCGGCACGACGTGTTCGTCGACGATCCGGCTCTGTGGGACCTGCCGGACGACGTCATGCTGGAGAAGTTCGCGACGATGCCGGGCAACGTCCACGGCTGGATCCAGCAACTGCCGGAATGGGGCCTGCGCGAGCTCCACACCAACGCTTGCGGCGATTTCACGCTGATGGCCGCACGCTACTGGAAGGAACTGCGCGGCTATCCGCTCGACCCGACCGTTCTCGCGCTCGACAGCGATTCGCTGGTGCTCCATGCCGCCGCGGCCCTCGGCGCCGTCGAGCATCGGTGGCCGGAATCGTGCCGCGTCTACAAGCCCGCGCATTCGAACATGAATGCCGCCCGGGTCCAGCAGATGTGGTCGCCCTGGCAGCAGCATCTCGATCGCTACCTGCTCAAGCGCGGCAATGCCCGGGCCGCCCATTGGCTGCGCAGCAGGTTCGACTATCCCAAGCGCAAGGTCCGGCGCGTCGGCTCGGTGATGGCGGCGTCCATCGAGCGCAACTTCGTGATCCCCGCCCGGCAGTGGAACGAGGGCGTGCCGTACACACCCTCGCAGCAGGAAAACTGGGGATTGGGCGACCAACGGCTGGAGACGCGCACGCTGTGCCACGCCGCGTGGGACGATGGGGCGCTAGCCGGTTGACTCGCCGTTACGGCTACCCGCCTCGTAAAGCACGAGCTGGGTCCCCGAGCGCTCGAAGCGGAAAGGCACCGTCAGCAGCCCGTTCAGCGAATCGACGACGGCCTTGCGCCGCGCCGGCTCGACGAACAGCAGCATGAAGCCGCCGCCGCCTGCGCCCAGCAGCTTGCCGCCCCGCGCACCGGCCTTGCGGGCGGCGGCGTAGATCTCGTCGACGAAAGCCGGCGCGATCTTGCTGGAAAGCGTGCGCTTCAGCTCCCAGCTCTCATGCAGCAGCCGGCCGAACTCCTCCAGCGGCCGATCGGAGCACAGGACACCTTGCGCTTCGTCGACGAGGGCGCGCATCGTCCGCAGTTCGCGGCCCTTGTCCGGGATCGACGAGACCTGCTCGGCGGCGATCTCCGAGGCATGCCGAGACAGGCCGGTATAGACGAGCAGCAGGTGGCGCTGCAGCTCCTCCAGCCGCTCGGTCCGCACGACCAGAGGGGCGACCTCGAACGATCCGTCGACATGGATGTCGACGCGATTGAAGCCCCCGAAGGCCGCCAGGATCTGGTCCTGCACACCGACATTCTCCAGCAGGACCTGCTGCTCGACGTAGATGGCCTGCTCGGCGAGATCGCGCTTCGATACCAGCTTTCCGCGCAAGGCGTAGAGCGCATGAAGCAGGCCGACCGTGAAGGACGAGCTCGAGCCCAGCCCGGTCCGCGCTGGCAGGTCGCCGTGGTGATGGATCTCGACGCCGTCCTCGACCTTCAGCCACTCCAGCACGCCACGGATCGCGGGATGGGCGATCTCCGCGGGACTCTGGACCTGCTCGATCTTCGACCAGACGATACGGCTCTTGAAATCGAAGAACGGCGGCAGGTAGCGACAATGCAGATAGACATACTTGTCGATCGTCGTCGCCAGCACCGCCCCGCCGTGCTCCTGGAACCAGGTCGGGTAGTCCGTACCGCCCCCGAAGAACGAGATGCGCAACGGCGTCCGGGTGATGATCATCAGATCAGCGACCGCGCGCGCAGGAAGGCACGGACCTGCTCGGCGACGTATTGGCGCGCGCCGGAATCGACGTCCTGGTGGTTGCCGAACGAGAACGCGCCGTCCATCACCGCATTGGAATGCTTCATGTCGCCGACCACGCGATGGTCGTACATCGCCAGCGCCGGCTGGCGGGCGATGTTGCCGGCGATGATCGGCCGGGTCTCGACATGGTTGGCGTTCAGCGCCTTCGTGAGCTCGGTCACGGCGAAGCCGGCGTTGGCTTTCACCCGCATCGGGAAGCCGAACCACGAATGGCGGCCCTTGGGCTGCTCTTCCTGGAAGTCGAAGAAGTCGCCGTACTGGGCGAACTCGCGGCGGAACCAGGCCGAGTTGGTGCGGCGCGTATCGACGAACTCGGCGAGCTTGGGAAGCTGCACCAGGCCCATCGCGCCGCTCAGCTCCATCGGCCGCAGGTTGTAGCCCACGTTCACGAACAGGAACTTCGGATCGAACTGGGGATACTTCTTCAGCCAGCGCTCGCGATCCTTGACCTCGCGCACCCAGCCGTGCGCGCGCAGGATGCGCATCAGCTCGGCCAGCTCGAAATCGTCGGTCACCGTGATGCCGCCCTCGAGCGTGGTCAGGTGATGCGAGAAATAGAAGCTGAAGGTGCCGACCCGGCCGAACTTGCCGACCGCCTTGCCGTCGTAATAGGCGCCCAGCGCCTCGCAGCAATCCTCGATCAGGATCAGGTTACGCCGCTTGCAGATCTCGACGATGGCGTCCATCGCGCAGGGATTGCCGTAGACCGGCACGATCATGACGGCGCGCGTCTTCGGCCCGATCGCCCGCTCGATCTCGTTGGGATCGATGTTGAAGGTCGCCGGATCGATGTCGACGATCACCGGCTTCAGGCCGCACTGGATGATCGGCCACACCGTGGTCGACCAGGACAGCGCCGGCACGATCACCTCGTCGCCCGGCTTGAGCCCGTCCTCGGTCGCGGGATTGGCGAGCGCGGCCACCGCCAGCAGGTTGGCCGAGGAGCCGGAGTTGTTCATCACGCCGTCGGTCCAGCCGAAGGTCGAGGCGAAGACCTCCTCGAACTTCTTCACCTTCGGGCCCATCGTGACGTAGGTCGACAGCAGGCATTCCAGCGCGGCGTTGATCTCGCCGGCCGAGAAGGTCGGCTCGTGCAGTCGCACGATCGGATTCTTCGGATCGAACGAATAGCCGAAATCGGCGGCGCAGTAGTCCTCGACTGCCTTGAATACGGCGGCGCGCAACGCGTCCTTGTCGGCCATCGACTCCTCGGGGTTGGAATGAGCTCAGAACGGGCCGCGGAACTCGGCGACTTCGCTGCTGTCCACCTTGCCCGGCTGCCAGGCGGGCGCCTCGGCGCCGCGTACCAGCCGGTAGGTGGCCTCGGCGATCGACTGCGGCGAGGGATAGTACAGGTTCTCGAGAATCCGGGTGGTGGGGCACGGCGTCGGCAGGTAGCCCAGCCGCCGCGCGACGAACGGCCGGCGATGGCCGATCTTCTCGAACACCTCGGCGAGGATTTCCGACGAGGCGCCGCAGCTCAGCCAGCCGGTATCGACCACCAGCAGACGGCCGGTCCGCTCGACCGACCTCGAGATCGTATCGATGTCGAGCGGCGAGAGCGACACCGGGTCGATCACCTCGGCATCGATCTGGGCCGCCTCGAGCAGGTGCTTGGCCCGCACGCATTCCAGCGCCATGTGGCTGATGCCGACGATGGTGACGTCCTTGCCCGGGCTCAGCACGCGCGCCTTGCCGTAGGGGATCTCGTAGCTCTCCTCGGGCACCACGCCGCGCACGTTGTGCAGCATGCGGTGCTCGATCATCACCACCGGATTGTCGTCGCGGATCGCGGCGATCAGGCAGCCCTTGGCGTCGTGCGGCGTGGTTGGCGCCACGACGCGCAGGCCGGGGATGTGCATGAAATACGAATGGAAGGCCTGGCTGTGCTGCGCGCCCTGCCCCCAGCTGCGCCCGATGATGGCGCGCACCACCATCGGCACGCGGTGGGCGCCGGAGAACATGTAGCTCATCTTGGCCGCCATGTTCACGAGCTGGTTCATGCAGAGCAGCGTGAAGTCCATGCGCTGGTGGACCTGGATCGGCCGCATCCCCATCAGGGCGGCGCCGATGCCGATGCCGGTCATGGCATCCTCGGCCAGCGGCACGTCGAAGCTGCGCTCGGCGCCGAATTCCTTGTGCAGGCCCAGCGTCGTGCCGAACATGCCGCGCGCGTCGTCGACGCCCTGCCCCATGACGAAGACGCGGGAATCGCGCGCCATCTCCGACCGTGTCGCCTCGAACACGGCCTCGCCATAGGTCAGCGTTCGGTTGTCAGCGGGCGAAGACATGGTCGTAGATTTCCTGGTCTTCGGGGAAGGTGCTGGCCTCGGCGAAGGCGATGGCGTCGGCCACCTTCTTCTCCTCGGCATCCTCGATCGACTTGCGCAGGTCGGCCGGCAGCAGCTCGCCCACGATCCTGAGATTGTCGCCCTCGATCTTGGCGTCGAGCTCGGCATCGGGGCGATACTTGTGCACACGATCCTCGGTCGGCCCGACATGGTCGCGCCACCGGTAGGTCATGCATTCGATGAAGCGCGGCCCCTCGCCCCGCCGTACCGCGGCCACGGCGGCGCCGGCGCGCTCGTGCAGCGTCATCGGCACATGGTCCTCGACCCGCTCCGCCGCGATGCCGTAGGCGCGCGAACGCGCCCCGAGCCCGGGACCGGCGAGGCGGTCCTTCACGTGGCTGTAGATGGCGTAGAAATTGTTCTCGCAGACGAACAGGATCGGCAGCTTGTGGAGCGAGGCGAAGTTCATGCTCTCGTGCCAGGCGCCCTCGTCGGTCGAACCCTCGCCGAAGAAGCAGGCCACGATCGCCTTCGACTTCTGCATCTTGAGCGCCAGCGCCGCGCCGACCGCATTGGAGATGCCGGTCGCGACGACCGCCGAGGTGCCCATCATGTTGACCGAGGGATCGACCAGATGCATCGAGCCCGCCTTGCCGCGGGCGCAGCCGTCGACCTTGCCGTACAGCTCGGCCATCATGCGCGGCACGTCGCCGCCCTTGGCAAGGTAGAGCGCGTGGCCGCGATAGGTGCCGAACACCACGTCGCTGCGGTCGAGATGATCGCACACGGCGGCCGACACCGCCTCCTGGCCGATGCTGAGATGGACCGGGCTCTTGATCTTGTCGGTCGGATAGAGGCGGATGATCTCCTCCTCCACGCGCCGGATCAGATACATGGTGCGGTAGAGGCGGGCCGCCGGGTCGTTCGTACGCTCTTCCATCAGGCGGCCACGTCAACCTTGTGCTTGCAATACCAGCGATACATCTCGCCCAGCCCATCGGCAAGCGGCGTGCTGGCACGCCAGCCCAGCGCCGCGAGACGGCTGTTGTCGAGCAGCCGGCGCGGCGCGCCGTCCGGCTTGCTGGCGTCGAAGGCCAGCGCGCCGCGATAACCGACCACCTCGGCGATCCGCTCGGCCAGCTCGCGGATCGAGACATCGACGCCGATGCCGACATTGATCGGCTCCGCCGCCGAATACCGCTCGAGGACGAACACGATGGCGTCGGCCGCGTCGTCGACGAACATCAGCTCGCGGCGCGGCTTGCCCGATCCCCAGATCTCGACCCGGGGGGCGGCGGCATCGCGCGCCTCGATCATGCGCCGCATCAGCGCCGGCGCCACGTGGCTCATCAGCGGGTCGAAGTTGTCCCCGGGGCCGTAGAGATTGGTCGGGATCACCGTCACGTAATCCGCGCCGAACTGCTTGCGGTAGCTGGCCGCCAGGCTGGCCGTCGCCAGCTTGGCCACGGCATAGGCCTCGTTGGTCGGCTCGGGCCGGCCGTCGCCGATGCTCGCCTCCGAGATCGGTTGCGGCGCGCCGACCGGGTACATGCAGCTGCTGCCGAGATTGACCAGACGCTTCACGCCCGCTGCGTGCGCGGCATTCACCACGTTCGCGCCGATCATCAGGTTGATGAACAGGAAGTCGGCCGGCAGCGTCGAGTTGGCATGGATGCCGCCCACCCGGGCCGCCGCCATGATCACGGCATCGGGCCGCTCCCGGTCGAGCCAGCGCTCGACCTCGGCCTGGCGCGTCAGGTCGACCTGATCGCGCCCGACCGTCAGGATCTCGCAGCCCGCCGAGGCAAGTCGACGCACGATGGCTGCGCCGACCATGCCCCGATGGCCGGCGACCCAGATGCGCTTGCCCGCTGTGTCGAAAACCCTGGAATCCACGTCCTCTCCGGAAAAGGCGGCGGAATGTGGCGGGTCGGTCCTTTCCGGTCAAGGACGCTGGCAGGTGGCATATGCGCCCCTCCTGAACTAGGTTGCGCGCCTTCAACGGGGTCGGGAAATGGCGCGTCCGCGGGTTTTGATCACAGGCATCACGGGAATGGTGGGGTCCCACCTCGCCGACTTCCTGCTCGAGAGCACCGACTGGGACATCGTCGGGATGTGCCGCTGGCGCAGCCCGATGGACAATCTCGAGCACCTCACCCCCCGCATCAACGCGGGCGACCGGGTGTTCCTGCAGTATGGCGACCTGCGCGACACCATGTCGATCCGCGACGTGGTGGTGAAGGCGCGGCCCGACTACGTCTTCCATCTCGCCGCCCAGAGCTTTCCGCGCACCAGCTTCGACGCGCCGCTCGACACCATGGACACCAACGTCCAGGGCACCGTGCGCGTGCTCGACGCGCTGCGCGAGCATGCGCCGAAGGCGGTGATCCATGTCTGCGCCTCGTCCGAGGTGTTCGGCCGGGTGCCGAAGGAGAAGCTGCCGATCGACGAGGAATGCTCGTTCCACCCGGCTTCGCCCTACGCCATCTCCAAGGTCGGCACCGACCTGGTCGGCCGCTTCTATGCCGAGGCGTACGGCATGACGATCATGACCACGCGGATGTTCACCCATACCGGCCCGCGGCGCGGCGACGTGTTCGCGGAGTCCACCTTCGCCAAGCAGATCGCCATGATCGAGCACAATCTCCTGCCGCCGGTGGTCAAGGTCGGCAACCTCGATTCGCTGCGCACCGTCGCCGACGTGCGCGACGCGGTGCGTGCCTACTACATGCTGGTCACCGTCAATCCCGTCGCCGGCGCCTACTACAATATCGGCGGCCGGCACTCCTGCACCGTGCGCGACATCCTCAAGACACTGCTGTCCTTCTCGCCGCTGGAGAAGGATATCGCCGTCGAGATCGACCCCGACCGGCTGCGCCCGATCGATGCCGACCTCCAGATTCCCAACACCGCGAAGTTCGAGAAGCATACCGGCTGGAAACCCGAGATCCCCTACGAGCGGACGCTGCGCGACCTGCTCGACTACTGGCGCGGCCGCGTGAAGGCCGGCGGCCGCTTCCTGTCGCGCTAGGCCCGGGCGTCCGATGACCGATTTCCCCTCGCTGGCCGGCCGCCGCGTGCTCATCACCGGCGCCACTGGCCTGTTCGGCCGCGCGCTGGTCGACCGGCTGCTCGACATGGGCGTGACGCTGCGCACCACGTCGCGCCGTCCGCCGCCGCCGGATTTCCCGATCGACCGGGTCGAGCATTGCGTCGGCGATCTCGCCGACCAGAGCTTCGCCCGCCGCGCGACGAAAGACATGGACGGCCTTTTCCATCTCGCCGGACGCCGCGGCTCGCTCGGCATCCAGCGCCGCCAGGCGGCGACCATGCTGGGCGAGAACCTGATGATCTGCCTCACCACGCTGGCGGCGGCGCGGCATTCCGGGGTCGAGCGGATCCTCTACGCCAGCACGGTCACGGTCTATCCGCACATGGAGGTCTATCGCGAGGAGCTTGCCTGGTCGGGCAACCCCCATCCCGCCAACGAGTACGCGGCATGGGCCAAGCGCATCGCCGAGAAGTACGTCGAGGCTCAGGAGCTCGAATACGGCCTGAAGAACACCGCGATCGTCCGGCCGGTGAACACCTTCGGCCCGCACGACGATTTCGCGCCCGAGACCGCGCTGGTGGTGCCGGCGCTGATCGGTCGCGCGCTGTCCGGCGAGACGCCGTTCACCGTGTGGGGCGACGGCTCGGCCGTTCGCGACCTGCTTTACGTGTCGGACGCGGTCGACGGCATGCTGCTCGCCTACGAGAAGGGCATCGGGCTGGGCGCCTTCAACATCGGCAGCGGCCGCGGCTACAGCATCCGCGAGGTGGTTGCCGCCGTGCTCGCCGCCACGGGCCACGACGTCGAGGTCAATTGGGACACCACCAAGCCGACCGGCGAAGCCCGCAAGGTGGCCGACATAACCCGGGCCCGGACGCTCCTCGGCTACGATCCGAAGGTCGGGCTGGCGGAGGCGATCTCGCTGACGGTCGACTGGTACCGGCGCAACCGGGGAGCCGGCCGGCGCTAGCCCTCGTCGTCGGGCGCGTCGGTCAGCGCAGCTTCAGCAGTTCCGCCGCGATCCGCTTGGCGGCGATGTCGGTGCCGAGCTCGGTCCAATGGCCGTCGGAGATGCGGTATGTCCCGCGCATGCCCTTGAGATCGTCCTGCAGGTCGACCGTTATCACGCCCTTGGCCTCGAGCTCCTTGCGCAACGCGCGGTGCGAGGCCTCGCGGAGCATGGGATAGCTGCGATAGCGCGGCCACGGGCTCCAGAACTCGGCATAGTCGGGATCGACCACCGGCACCGGGGCGAGCGCGACCATGAACTTCACGCCCTTCTCGCGTGCCAGGTCGCGGGCGCCGATCAGCCAGCTCGCCGTCGACGCGATCTCTTCCTGCTTCACCGAGCTTTCGAACTCCTCCTTCGTCAACGGGGTGGGCCAGGTGCCGGTCTCCCAGTCGACCATGCTGGCCATCCACCAGCCCTGCAGGTACTCCTGATCGAGGTCGCGGCGCTCGAAGGCGTCCCAGAATCGATCGCCGCCGCGTGCCAGGATCTCGCGGATGACCCGCTCGTCCTTGTCCGGGTAGTAATACGTCTTCACGAACCGGACCATCGCATCGACACGCTGCTCGCGCGGCAGCTTCATGATGTCCCGCACCATGTCGACGCCCCTCACCCCGGCACGGCCGAATTCGGACAGGCCGAGCCTGTTGACGATGAGCCATGTGAGACGTGGCGCGACGGCGCCCAGCCAGGACGGAAGCGGCCGCTCCGCAATCGGCGGCGGGATGTTCGACCACGACAGGCTTTCGCGCACGAAGTCGTTGCCCGAGAAGAAGACCAGGACGACGGCATCGGGCTGCAGCGCAAGCGCGACGTTGCGGACGCGATAGTAATATTGCGGCGGCGCGGTCGCGGAGACGCCGAGGTTCACGATCTCCATGTCGCGATGGCCCTTGGCCTGCAACAGGCTCTCGACGCGCGCGCCGAGCGGCTTGGTCACGAACGCCCCTTCCAGGAAGCTGTCGCCGACCATGACCGTGCGGAACTCCGTTCCCGCGGGCTTCTGCACGGAGCGCTCGCTGTCGTTCTCGCCCCAGCTGTTGTAGTGCGGCTGGGTCTGCGAGCCGGCGAGAATGTCGAGGGCCGGAAGGTTCGTGGCGTCGATCGGCCGCAACTCCCGCGCAGGCCAGGCTGGCACGACGAACGAGGCGAGCACCTCGAGGCCGGCCAGCGTCACGATCGCGAGCAACGCCAGGAACGTCGACCAGAGCCACAAAAGACGATGCTTCCTCATGGCGCGTTACCTGGTCACCGCCATCGACTGCAGGGTCCGGATCAAGTGCCGGAACACATACTGGTGGCGAGGGGTCTTGGGGATCTGCTCGATCAGCCTGGCGGCCACCTCTGGGTCCGAGCGGCCGGGCTTCATCGTGTACATCGTGTCGTTGAAGAAGTTGCCGAACCGGATCCACATCAGCAGCCGCGGGCGCGTCTGCGGAACCTCCGCGCGATGCAGACCGTAGCCGTCGGTGCAGAAGGACTGCCCGGCCGGACCGTCGAAGCGGTGAGCGGTATCCTTGAACAGCTTCATCGCGATCGGCGCGATCACCCGCTCGTCCAGGCTCGACAGCACCTTCATGTTTTCCGCGTCCACGCCTCGTTCGCGAAGGGTGCGTTCGAACCTGTGAACGTCGTGCGATGTCTCGACATAGTAGTGGGCGCCGTCTTCCGGGACATCCACGGGCGTAAGCTGCGTGAAGAACGCCACCGACCGATAGTCGTCCCAATCGCGATGAAAGACCTGCGACGCCTTGTGCGGAGACCTGTTCGGCAGGGACCAGAACGCATTGATCGAGTAGAGCGTCGGCGTGCAGCCGATATAGGCCTGGGCGATGTCCAGGAACTTGTCCTGGGCGGCATACTGGATCAGGCCGGGGCTCGACCAGAGATCGAGGAAATCGTAGCAGGCATAGTTGCTTTCGACCGGCACCTGGTCGAGCGAGGCGACCTCTCCCGTGGCCTGGGTAGGGAAGTGCGCGAGCAGTAGACGCTTCGTGGCGAGGTGCTCGAGGATCGCGCCGACCTGAGCGCTGTCGAGGCCCAGCCCAAGTCCGGCGCAGCCATTGTCCAGCATCTGGTCCGCTTCCGGCGGTCGGCTTGCGGCGGCTCGAACGGTGTCCGGCAAGGCTGCGTCGGCGGCGACGAACGCTTCGGCACGCTGCCAGCGACGTAAGGCATCCGATTTTGCCAACCGGTTGCCGAGGAAGCTGTTGATCTGTCGAAGCTGATCCGCAGCGCCTGCCCGGGACAGCCAGAGCTTGGCCAGGAATCCGGCCTCGCCCATCGCGAGGAGTGCTTTCTTCAGCCGGACCAGGTCCTGTTGCAGAGGCTTTGCCAGAGAAGCTTCCCCCGCGGCAGGGGCGCCAAGTTGCGCTGGCAAAGCCGACATGATGTCATCATCCAAGGGTGCGATGCCCCTCAGTAGAGCGGGGGAATGCCAAGCGCAACCCCTGCCCTTGCCGGCACCGCGAACGTGACGCCGCAGGGGGCCGGACACCGTCTCGCACGAGTCCACCTGCGTCGTCCGGCGTTCAGCCTAGTTGCACTTCAGCTCCTTCTCCCGTGCCTCGAACAGCGGCCGATGCTCCTGCCCCTCCGCATGCCTGGGCCACGAGCCTCGCGCCAACCGATCCTCGATGATCGGAACGAGCTGCTGGAAGACGACCCACGCCCGCACCCGCACGCCGCTCAGCGTGTTGTGTATCGCGTCGCTGAAGAAATCGGGGTTCCTCGGCATGTCCCGTGCAACGTCGATGAACGGCAGGCCGTGCGCGGCGGCGTACTTCTTGAAGACGCGGTTCTGAAACGCCGCCAACCGCTCGATATCGCGGTAGCGGAACGGCCATTTGGCGCGATTGAGGTACTGCAGGATATAGCGGTGCCGCACCGGATCGAGCACCATGCCGTCCTTGGCGAACCAGACGAACGAGGCGACCGCCAGTTCCGCATCCACGCCCGCGAGATCGCCGCGCATCTGGTCGAGGTCGGCCTGGATCGTGTTGAGGTTCACGGGCAACGTCGGGAAATCCAGCGCCGGGTCGTCCTCGTCCAGGCCTTTCGGCCATTCCAGCCGGTAATCGGGCTTGGGGGGCTCCCGACCGTCCAGATTGTCGCCAAGGGCGCCGGTCGCGGCCTGAACGCGGCGCGCGAGGGCGGAATGACGCGAAAGCTCCTGCAGCCAGGCGGGTGCGGTGGTCGCCATGAGCGTGCTCCCCGGCGGCGCCACCGGCGGCATGTTCGGCACGAGCGACGTCAGGAAGAACTGGTTGGCGCCTTCATAGTAGACGACCATGTCCGGGCGCATCGGCACGATCTCGTTGCGGACGATGGCGGCGTTGTCGGTCGACCAGATGGCCTCGCGTGCGGCGTTCATGGCCTGGAAGTCCACGTCCAGGTTCCGGGATGCCGCCCAGAGCTTCAGCCAGTGATCGATGAGCTCCGGGTAGGACCAGGGAAACCCGTGCGTGTCGGCGGTCGTCGAGGCCCCGACGAACACGATCCGCACCGTTCGCTTCGTCAGGGGCCGCAACGGCGGCCCGCGCCAGCCGATCTCGTTGGTCACCAGACCGCCCGGCGTGGTCGCGTTGGGATAGTAGCGGTAGCGCGGATAGGGACGGCCATCCACCGGATCGTAGAAGTACAGCGACCGCGCCTGCATGGCCCTGAAGATCGCGTTGCCGCACAGCTCGCCGGCCCAGCTCGAATTCCACACCTTGAACATATCCGCCGGCTGGAACAGCACCTGCCCGGCGGCAAGCGCGGCCTGCTCGGCCTGCTGCGCCTCCTCGAAGCGCCGGACCCATTCCGCCGAAGGTTTCGTCCGGTTGGGCAGCGGCGGAGGGTCGGCGAAGAACCATTCGGGCGAGACGCCGGCGCTGAGCGGGATCTGGTCGCGTTGCTCGCGGGTCGGCGGTTCCGCGGATAGCCCCAGCGGGAAGGTCGTCGCGAATATCGGAAGGCTGTCGAGATACCGGGTCGTGGCTTCGGCAACGAGGACGCCGAAAACGACGATCGTTCCCGCCAGCAGGTAGTTCTTCCAGTTCCCACTCATCCTTTCGCCACCTCGTGTCGATCTCTCCCGGATGCCAATTCCGGCAGCCGGCCGTGGGATCGGCCGGTCAGCGGCCGGAACGTGCCATGAGCCGTGAGCCGAGCTCGCGCGGACGCGCGACGATGTTGGCCGACAGCGGCTGGCGATTGACCCGCGCCTCGAGGAGCCCCGACTCCGGCGAGAAGATCAGGATCTCGTAGTCGAACTCGCCTCGCAACGTCCCGAGCAGGCTCTCGGCGCTTCGCTTCTGCGCGCGCAGCGCCGTCTCGTTGATCTCGAGCAACAGGGTCGGCCGCATCCCGCGCAGCACGTTGCTGGCACCGTCTATCACGCTGGCTTCGGCACCCTCGACGTCGATCTTGATGAAATCGACGCGCGACAGGCCGAGCCGCGCGGCGACCGCATCGAGCGTGTCCACGGTCACCTGCTCGAAGCTGTCCATCTGCACGCCGTCGTGCGCGAAGTTGCCGAGGGTGTTGTGGCCGGAATGCGTCCCCTTGGCGAGGCGGAGGCTGGCGGTGCCCGGCGCGTCGCCGAGCGCGAGCGGTACGACGGTCACGTTGGTCAGGCGGTTGGCATCGACGTTGCGCTGCAGGTTGACGCGCTCGCGCGAGCTCGGCTCGACGGCGATCACTCTGCCTTGCGCACCCAGCCGCCGGGCGGCGAAAAGGGTGAAATAGCCGTCGTTCGCGCCGACATCGAAGAACACCATGCCGGGCTTGAGCACCTGGTCGAGGAAAGCGAACTCGTTGGGCTCGAACGTGCCGCAGACATAGAGGCAGAGGCTGTTGTCGTTGCCGAGGGTGACGTTGACGATCGTGCCGTCGTGCCATGGAAGGGCCAGGGGGATGACGATGTTGCGCGCCGCCGCCTCCTCCCAGAGCGCACCGCGGCGGCAGGCCAGCCAGCGTCGCTGGCCGTAATATTCCTCGGCGAAATGCCAATCCGGCTTGAGCACCAGCCGCGGCCGGCCCGGCGCGAGCAGCGCCGCATAGGCCTTGCCGAGGCCCAGATGCTTCGCCATCAGCCACCGGCCCAGATTGTCCAGATGGTAGCCCAGTCCGGATGCCGCCAGGTCCCAGATGCCAGCTCTCGTGGTGGGTTGCCCGGTGCCCGTCAAAGCAGCACATCCCTCAAAGTGCCGTACCGGCTAAACTACCCGGTCCGGAGCGTCAAGCGTCGTCCGTCGTCGTTCACCGCCTTTGCAATCGCCTTGCTTTCTCCCGAATTAGGCTGGACAAAGTTGCAACAAAGCCGCGCAGCATCCGGCCACGCGGCGATTCGTCGGTTCACGGCAACGGGCCAAAGCAGGAATATGCGGACTCTCACTCTTGTCGATCGGACGATTTCGGTGCCGTTTTTTCGTGTGCTCCTCGCCTTGCTGCTCGCCGTCGCCCCGGTTGCCGTCGTCTCGGCCCAGGTGCGCGTGGTGGCCCGCGTCAACGACGACGCGATCACCGACTACGAGCTGAAGCAGCGCATCACCTTCGCGATCCGCAGCGCCGGCATGCAGGAGACGCCCGACCTGCAGCAGCGGCTCGCGCCGCAGATCCTGCGCCAGATGGTCGACGAGCGCCTGCAGATCCAGAACTCGAAGGGGCTCGGCGTGCGGCCCTCGGAGGCCGAGGTCAGCCAGCGGGTCGCCGAGATCGAGCGCTCGGCGGGCATGCAGCGCGGCCAGTTCCGGCAATATCTCCAGAGCATCGGGGTGCCCTACGAGATCGCCGCGCAGCAGATCGAGGCCGGCCTTGCGTGGGCCAAGATCGTGCGCCGCCGCGTGCGCCCGCAGGTCGAGGTGACGGATGCCGAGATCGACGACGCGCTGTCGCGCATCAAGGCCAATGTCGGCAAGACGGAAGCGCGCGTCGGCGAGATCTTCATACCGATCGACAAGGTCGACCAGTCCGACGAGGCCAAGCGCAGCGCCGACCGCGTCCTGGAGCAGCTTCGGCGCGGCGCGTCGTTCAGCGCCCTCGCACAGCAGTTCTCCCAGGGCGCGACGGCACAGTCCGGCGGCGATCTCGGCTGGGTCCTGCCCGGCTCGCTCGATTCCGCGCTCGATGCGGCGATCGAGAGGATGCCGCTGCGCCAGGCATCGGAGCCGATCCGCACCCCTGCCGGCTACCACATCCTCTACGTCGCCGACCGCCGCCCCTTCGCCACGGCGCGGCCCGACGACGTGCGCCTCAACCTGGTCCAGCTGACCCTCGCGCTGCCGGTCAACGCCTCGCCCGACGAGGTGGCGCGCGCCACGACCGAGGCGCAGAAGGCCATGAGCGGCGTGCGTCAGTGCGCCGATCTGCATGCGCAGGCAAGGCAGCTCAAGGGCGCGACGTCCGGCGACCTCAACGGCATCCGCGTCGGCGATCTGGCCGCGAACCGCCAGATGTACGAGGAGCTTCCCAAGCTGTCGCCGGGCGGCACCGCCGGGCCGTTCCGCGTCGCCGAAGGCCTGCAGGTCGTCGCCTTGTGCACCAAGGAGGGCGCCGGCGGCGTACCGCCCCGCGACGTGATCTCCCAGCAGATCCTGCTGCAGAAGCTGGAGGCCGCGAGCCGGCGCTACATGCGCGACATGCGTCGCGTCGCGACGGTCGACATCAAGCAGCCATGACCGCTGCGCTGCCGCTCGCCGTCACCATGGGCGAGCCGGCCGGCGTCGGCGGCGAGCTCACCCTCAAGGCCTGGCTGGCGCGCGACGCGGCCAGGCCGTTCTTCGCGATCGACGATCCCGGGCGCCTTGCCGCGCTCGCCGGCAGGCTCGGCCTCGACGTGCCCGTGCGGGAGATCGCCACGCCCGGTGAAGCCGCCGAGGCGTTTCAGACGGCGCTGCCTGTATTGCCGGTGGCGCTCGACGTGCCGGTCCGGCCCGGCCATCCCGATCCCGCCAACGCGCCGGCGACGCTGGCGGCCATCGAACGGGCCGTGGCGATGGCGCAGGCCGGCACGATCGCGGGTTTCGCCACCAACCCCATCCAGAAGAAAACGCTTCAGGATGCAGGCTTCCGTCATCCCGGCCATACCGAGTTCCTCGCCGAGCTGGCCGGCGGTCGCGATGTCGCGATGATGCTCGCCTGCCCCGCCCTGCGCGTGGTGCCCGTGACCATCCATCTCTCGCTCGCCGACGCGGTCCGGGCGTTGCAGCCGGCCGCCATCGTGCGCGCCGGCCGGATCGCCGCCGCCGGGCTGAAATCCCTGTTCGGCATCGCCCGGCCGCGGCTGGCGGTCGCCGCGCTCAATCCGCATGCCGGCGAGCAGGGCGCGATGGGCGACGAGGAAAGCCGCGTGATCCTCCCCGCCATCGAGGCGCTGCGCGCCGAGGGCGTCGAGGTGCGCGGGCCCGCGCCGGCCGACACGCTGTTCCATCCCGCCGCGCGCGCGACCTACGACGCCGCGCTCTGCATGTATCACGACCAGGCGCTGATCCCGATCAAGACCATCGACTTCTCCGGCGGCGTCAACGTCACGCTCGGCCTGCCCTTCGTGCGCACCTCGCCCGACCACGGCACCGCGCTCGACATCGCCGGCACCGGCCGCGCCGATCCGACCAGCCTGATCGCCGCCCTTTCCATGGCCGACGACATGGCCCGCCGCCGCGGGACATGACGATGGACGGCGTGGCGGCGCTGCCGCCGCTGCGCGAGACGATCGCCCGGCACGGGCTCGATGCCCGCAAGCGCTTCGGCCAGCATTTCCTGCTCGACCTCAACCTGACCCGCCGGATCGCGCGCGCCGCCGCGCCGCTCGACGGCGGCACCACGATCGAGATCGGTCCCGGCCCCGGGGGGCTGACGCGCGCGCTGCTGCTCGAGGGCGCGGCGCGCGTCGTCGCCGTCGAGGTCGATCCGCGCGCCCTCGGCGCCCTCGCGGAGCTTCAGGCCGCGGCGGATGGCCGCCTGGAGGTGATCGAGGCCGACGCGCTGCGGATCGATGCGGCCAGCCTCGGCCCTGCCCCGCGCCGCATCGTCGCCAACCTGCCCTACAACATCTCCACCGCCCTGCTGGTGCGCTGGCTGCAGTCGGCCGATGCGATCGAGGACATGGTGCTGATGTTCCAGAAGGAGGTCGTCGACCGCCTCGTCGCGCTGCCGCGGACCAAGGACTACGGCCGGCTGTCCGTCCTGGCCCAGCATGTCTGCGAGGTGCGGCGGCTGTTCGACATTCCGCCCTCCGCCTTCGTGCCGCCGCCCAAGGTGGTCTCCTCCGTCGCCCGCCTGACGCCGCGCCCGGCCGCCGGGCGCCTGGCCGACCTCGCGCCGCTCGAGAAGGTCACCGCCGCCGCCTTCGGCCAGCGCCGCAAGATGCTGCGCGGATCGCTCTCGGGGCTGTTCGACGATCCGACCGCCGTCCTCGAGGGCCTCGGCCTGTCGCCCACCGCCCGCGCCGAGGAGCTCACCGTTGCAGATTTCGTCCGGTTGGCCGGCAGCTTGACAAATGAGTGAGTGCTCACATATCTTTTGACCATGATCCGCTCCTTCGCGTTCAACGTCTACTTCTACGTCCTCACCGTGCTGGCGGCGCTGGTCGGCGTTGTGCTGGTGCCGATCCCCACGCCCGTGCTCCTGCGCGCGCTGCTGCACCGTTGGGCCCGGGCGGTCGTCTGGGGGATGCGCTGGATCGGCGGCATGACGGTCGAGGTGCGCGGCCGGCGGTTCCTGCCGAGCAAGGGGCCGGTGTTGCTGGCCAACAAGCATCACAGCGAGGTCGACGGCATCCTGCTCGCCGCCGAGATTCCCGGCATCGCCTTCGTCGCCATGCAGGAGCTGTTCCGCATCCCCGTGATCGGCACGATCCTCTATCGGCTGCAGATGATCCGGGTCGACACCTGCGGCGGCGGCAAGGAGCGCGAGAACCTTGCCCAGTTCGCCCGCCGCGCGCACGACAGCGGCCGCCACATCGCGATCTATCCCGAAGGCAACCTGATGGCGCCGGGCGAGCGCGAGCGCTATCGCTCCGGCATCTACTACATGTCGCGCGATCTCGGCCTGCCGGTAACGCCGGTGGCCACGTCCGTCGGCCTGCTGTGGAACCGCCGCGACTGGCGCAAGCGGGCGGGCCGTGCCGCGATCGAGTTCCTGCCGCCGATCGAGACCGGGCTCGACAAGCAGGCCTTCATGCGCCGGCTGGAGGACACAATCGAGGGCGCGAGCGACCGGCTGATCGCGGAATTCTCTGGCCGTCCCCTCGCGCCCTCGCAGCTCGTGCTGCGCTCGCAGGGCCAGACCGGGATCGGCGAACCGCCGTCAGCGCCCCTCGCGCAGCGCCTTCACGAAGGCTGACAGGCCGAGCTGGCGCTCGCGCTTCAGCCGCTCGGCGGTGAGGATCGACTTCAGCTCGGTCAGGCTGGTGGCGATGTCGCGATTGATGATGGCGTAGTCGTACTCCGCCCAATGGCTCATCTCGTCGGCCGCCTTGGCCATGCGCTTGGCGACGATGTCCGGCGAATCCTGCGCACGCGTGATCAGCCGGCGCTCGAGGTCGCGCGTCGAGGGCGGCAGGATGAACACCGTCACCAGGTCGTCTCGGCCCTGCTCCTTGAGCTGCTGCGTGCCCTGCCAGTCGATGTCGAACAGCACGTCCCGCCCGCTCTCGAGCGCCGCGACGACCGGGGGCCGCGGCGTGCCGTAGTGGTGGTCGAACACCCGGGCATGTTCGAGGAACTCGCCGCGATCGATCATCTCGCGGAAGCTCGCGGTATCGATGAAATGATAGTCGACGCCGTCCTTCTCGCTCGCCCGGCGCGCCCGCGTGGTGCACGAGACGCTGAGCTGGATCTGCTTGTCGTTGTCGAGGAGCTGCCGCGACAGGGTCGTCTTGCCCGCGCCCGAGGGCGAGGACAGGACCAGCATCAGGCCGCGCCGGTGGATCGACGGCGCCTCCGCCTCATTCGACATTCTGCACCTGCTCCCGCATGCGCTCGATGGCGCCCTTCAGATCGATGCCGATGCGCGTCAGCTCGATGTCGGCCGACTTCGAGCACAGCGTGTTGGCCTCGCGGTTGAACTCCTGGCAGAGGAAATCGAACTTGCGGCCGACCGGATTGTCCGGCCGCGCCTCCTTCAGCAGGCTGCGCGCCTGGGCGATGTGGGCGGTCAGCCGGTCGAGCTCCTCGCGCACGTCGGCCTTGCCGACCAGCAGCGCGACCTCCTGGGCGAAACGCTCCTCCGACAGCGGCGGCGCGCGTTCCAGCAGATCGGCAAGCTGGCCCTCGAACCGCGACCGCACGACGCCGATCTGCGCCACCGCCCGCTCGGCGGCGCGCAGGCAGAGCCCCTCGATCTCGTCGACATGGCCCGCGATCACGCCGGCCAGCGCCTTGCCTTCGTTCGCGCGCGAGGCGGCCAGCCCGCGGAGCACCTCGTCGAGCGAGCCCGTCAGCGCCTTGTCGAGCGCGGCGAGCACCTCCTCGGTGTCCTCCGCTTCGTCCTCTTCCTCGATGACCCCGCGCACCCGCAGCAGCCCGTCGGCCGCCGGCGCGGCGGCGCCGGTGCTCTTGCGCACTTCCTCGACCAGCGAGCCGAGCTCGGCCAGCAGCGCACGGTTGATGCGCAACGGCTTGGACGAGCGCTCGCTGTTGATCGTGAGCGACAGCGCGACATTGCCGCGCTTGAGCCGGCCGCCGGCCGCCGTGCGCGCCGGGTTCTCCAGCCGCTCGAAGCCTTGCGGCACCCGGCAGCGGACCTCGAGATTGCGCCCGTTGACGCTGCGCGCCTCCCAAACCCAGCGCCGGCGTTCATCCGCCCCCTGCGCCCGGGCATACCCCGTCATGCTGGCAATCAAACCGATCCACTCCACTGGCAGCGCCACGTCGAGCGGGTAGTATTATCCCATGACAAAAACTTTCGCGAGCATCGTCATAACCGGCGCCTCGAGCGGCATCGGCGAGGCGCTGGCCCTCGACTATGCCGCCCCCGGGATCGCCCTCGCCCTGAGCGGCCGCGACGGCGCACGACTCGAAGCCGTCGCCGAGGCCTGCCGCGCCAGGGGAGCCACGGTCGACGCCGGACGGATCGACGTCGTGGACCGCGAGCTGCTGGCCGCGTGGCTGACGCGGTTCGACGACTCCCATCCCGTCGACCTCGTGATCGCCAATGCCGGCATCTCGATCGACAAGGACAATTCCTCGATCGACGACTTCGCGATCATCCGGCAGACCATGGCCGTCAACGTCGACGGCGTGCTCAACACCGTGGAGCCGCTGGTCGGACGCATGATGGCGCGCGGGCGGGGCCAGATCGCCGTCATGTCGTCGCTCGCAGCCTTCATCGGCCTGCCCTACTCGGCGTCCTACAACGCCAGCAAGGCGGCCGTCCGGGTGTGGGGCGAGAGCCTGCGCTACGTGCTGAAGAAGGACGGCATCGGCGTCAGCGTGATCTGCCCCGGCTTCGTGGTCAGCCGCATCACCGCCGACGCGCCGTTCCCGATGCCCTTCCTGATGTCCGCAGCGAAGGCCTCCGCCATCATCCGCCGAGGCCTCGCCCGCAACCGCCCGCGCATCGCCTTTCCCATCGGCACCAAGGCCGCCGTCTGGCTCGGCACCGTCCTGCCCGGCCGCTGGACGGCGAAGCTGCTCGGGGCGTGATCATCGCTGGGACCGCGCCACTCCGAGGTTGTGAATTTATTGCCGGACATTGGATCATAGCGGTCCCGCTGCCCAATCACCTCACCCTGAG
>CAMFJT010000046.1 GCA_945957125.1 uncultured Rhodospirillales bacterium
GTGCTGCCGCGCGGATCGGTGACGGTCAGCGGGTCGCCGCGCGCGTTGTAGGTCGTGGTCTGGGCCAGGCCGCCGGGAGCGGCGTCGCGCACGGTGCTCAGCCGGTTGGCGGCGGCATCGTAGGTAAACCTGGTCAGCGTGCCCAGCGGATCGACCGTTGAGGTCATCAGGCCGCGGCTGTCGCAGCCGTACTGGGTGCGGGCGGCGATGCCGCCCGAGTCGGCCACGAGGGACACCAGGTTGCCGGTGGCCGGGTCGTAGGCCATCCGGGTGACGATGTTGCGCGGGTCGATCACGGTCAGCGGCTTGTTGAAGACCGGGTCCCAGGTCGTGCTGGTCACCAGCGATGTCAGCGGCGAGCCGGGCTTGGCGGTTTGCGTCGAGGTCAGCACGAGACAATCATCGTTGGTGGGAGCGCATCGTAGCGCCGTATTCTGGCCCGTCACCAGCTCCCCGGGGGCACGGCAGCGACGATGTTGGCACGGAGGAGCGGCCCATGACGAGGATCGAGATCGACTTGCCCGACGCCGTGGCCCAGGCCGCGCGTGAAGCCGGGCTGCTGTCCAGCGAGGCCATCCGTAAGTTGTTGGAAGACGCCCTGCGCCGGGAGTCCGGCCGGCGGGCCGCGTTCGCGCGGCTGTTGGCCGTCGCCCCCGCCATCGAGGCGGCGGGCGCCCCGCCGATCACCGACGAGGAGATCGTCGCCGAGGTCGAGGCGGCACGCGCGGAAGGTTGTGCGGCGTCCTGCGGTACGGGTTGATCGGTCCGGCCGTCGCGTTCTGGACACCGCACTTGACCAATCGACGGACTATCCTGTCGGTCGCTGCCGATCGCATTGGTTTGCCCTTTGCGTGTGGCCACCACCGGATCGCGACACTGCTGCCGTCGTATTCGAGCATGGTGACTAGCCATGGAGGGTGATTGAGCCACAAAGAATCGCCAGTTCCGCTCCGCATGAGGGATCGACGTAAAACAGCTTCAGCTTGCCTGACATCACGTCGTCTACATGGGCATCCAATCTCGCGCTCGAGATTGCCATTCTACTTTCCAAGGTGAACGACCACGCAATGATCTGTCGTACTTCGTCGACGGTCAACGGAAGGTCGGGGGCTACGCGCAGTCCACTAACGACGTTCTGAAGGAGCAAGGTCGAGCCCTTGATGTTCAGGACGTCCTCAAAGTCGAAACGACCGTCGGTGCCGTCATCTTTGGAAAAGACGAGAACGACACGATTTGCGTTCCGGTCCAGAGCCAGCGACTTGAGCTCGGCATCATGGAATTTGCGCAAGTCGTCGACGCCAATATCGGAATGGCTCGTCGTCATGGGAGCCAGAGACTCTGATTTAACCGTTGCTTAGGGGATTTTGCGCAGCTCAATGCGCCAACTTATGCTGCAGCTTACCATAGGCACTGTCGACGATTTGGAGTAACCGCTCTCGACCGTCACCGTCGACATATCTTCCGGGAATATTGAGGATGGAGCGCCTGATGTGCTCGTGCATCGTCGCAAGCTTCCGATCGTCGGAGAGCTGTATCCATTGCAAGAAGTCGATATCGGTCATGGTATGTATCGCATTTTCCCTGCGGCTAAAGGATACGCCACGTGACGGAATCACGCCATGTTCGGGATTTATTATGTGAGGAGAGATCATGATGCGCCTCACCGCCAGCGTCAGTCCGGTTTCCTCTATTTGGGCTGATATCTCTTCTTCAAACCACAGCGCAAACCGCCCCGAGTCCAAGCCTGCCGACGCAAGAGGGCGGACCAGGACCAGGAAAGGCGCATCGAGTGCTTTCTCGTTCGGGACCCTGCCGGATTCCTTGTATCTGTCGATGAGTGCTTGCTCTCTTTTGCTCAGGGCCATGGGGCCTCCGCACGGCATCGAGTCGACCTGCAATTCGTCAGGACGAACATTCTCGCCACGTCGCCGGGTCGAGGATGAGAATGAGCCCGCGAAGAGGCTTGGCGTGTTCGTCCATTCCTTGACGCCTCGACGTCATCGGCTCTAGTACGCGGCCGTAAATCTCTTCCGCACATGCCGCGGCCTGTCCAGCTCGTCGAGGATCGCGACGGCGAAATCCTCGCGGCTGATCTGGCTCTTGCCGTCCGCGTCCTCGATCAAGTCGTCGAGCCCGAGGCGGAACCGGCCGGTGCGCTCGCCCGGCTGGATCGAGGCGGCGGGCGAGATCGCCGTCCAGTCGAGGTCCGTCGCCTGGCGGATCGCGTCGTAGGCGAGCGACGCGGGCTTCGAGGTCGGCGGCTGGATGCCCTTCTCGGCCATGTGCTCGAGGTGCGTGCGGCCGTCCGCGCGCAGCAGGCTGCCGGCGCCGATCACGAACAGGCAGCGCTTCACGCCCGCCGCGCGGATCGTGTCGAGCACGCGGCCGATGTCGTTCTCGTTCCACTTCACAGAGACGACGACGGCGTCGTGGCCCTTCAGCACCTGCGCGAGGCCCGGACCGTCGCTGGTGCTGCCGGCGCGGATCGTCATGCCGGGCCGCGGCTCGAGCTTGCGCGGATCGCGCGTGACGGCGCTCACCGTGTGGCCGCGGCGCAGCGCCTCGTCGAGGATGCGGCTGCCGATCGCGCCGGTGGATCCGATCAGGACGATGTTCATGGTTGCGTTCCCTTCATGGCGTCGCGGATCGCCGCGACCGTTTCGGCCGGCGCTTCCTGCGGCACGTTGTGGCCGACCTTCGGCAGCAGGCGGCGCTCGTAGCGGCCTGTGAACTTCGCCGCGGCGCGGTCGACGCGCGGGACGGGGCCGACGCCGTCGCTCGCACCGTGGAGGTTGATCGTCGGCACCACGATCGCCGGCTGCGCCTGCAGTCGGGCCTCGATGTCGAGCAGCGCCGGATCGCCCGGCGCGTAGCCGTAGCGGTGGCGGTAGGACTGGATCACGATCGCCACGAAATCCGGGTTGTCGAACGAGCGCGCGCTCGCCTCGAAGGTCGCCTCGTCGAACGCCCAGTCCGGCGACCACAGCGTCCACAGCAGCCGGCAGATGTCGCGGCGGTTTTCCGTCAGGCCGGCCACGCCGCGCGCGGTGTTGAAGTAATACTGATACCAGAGGCGATGCTCCTGCGCCGCCGGGGCGGGCGTCGCGGAGCCCGCGATGTCCTGGATGTTGTAGCCGGTGCAGCTCACCAGTGCCCGCGCGCGCTCGGGCCAGAGGGCCGCGACCACGCAGGCGGCGCGCCCGCCCCAGTCGTAGCCGGCCAGCGTCGCGCGGCGGATGCCGAGCGCGTCCATGAATTCGCGCAGGTCGTTGCCGAATGCCGCCTGCTCGCCCGAGCGCGGCGTGTCGGCGGAGAGGAAGCGCGTGGCGCCATAGCCGCGGATGTAGGGCACCAGCACGCGGCAGCCGTCGGCGGCGAGCGGCGGGGCGACCTGGTCGAAGCAGCGCGGGTCGTAGGGGAAGCCGTGCAGCAGGACGACCGGCGCGCCGTCGGCCGGGCCGTGCGCCTCGTAGGCGATCTCGAGCGTGGGGGTGCGGACCGAGGGCATGGGCGAACCTGGGGAATATCTGTACGAAACGCGACTCATTATGGGGCAGGCGTGCGGGCAACTGTAGCCCTGGTGCGGGCATGCGTTGACAGGATGGGGGACCGCCCGCAGGCTGGCGCGAAACGGATAGGAGGACGCCCAATGGCCCGGTTCGACCGTGTGATCCGCGGCGGCATGATCGTCGACGGCAGCCGCCTGCCGCGCTTCCGCGGCGACATCGCCATCAAGGACGGCGTCATCGCCGAGATCGGCCGCATCGCTCCCGACGAAGCCGACGAGACGATCGACGCCGACGGCCTGGTCGTGGCGCCGGGCTTCGTCGACCTCCACACCCACTACGACGCGCAGCTTTTCTGGGACCCGTACTGCACGCTGTCGGCCTGGCACGGCATCACCTCGGTGGTGATCGGCAACTGCGGCTTCGGCTTCGCGCCGGTGCGGCCGGCCGAGCGCGAGCGGGCGATGCTCACCATGACGCGCGTCGAGGCGATCCCGATGGCCTCCATGCAGCAGGGCATGCCGTGGAGCTGGGTGACGTTCCCCGAGTTCCTCGACGCCGTCGACCGCGCGCCCAAGGCGGTGAACATCCTGCCCTACGTGCCGGTGTCGCCGATGCTGATCTGGGTGATGGGCTTCGAGGCGGCCAAGGCCGGCAAGCTGCCGACGCCCGAGCAGCATGCCGAGCTGCGCCGCCTGCTACACGAGGCGATGGATGCCGGCGCCTGCGGCTGGTCGGCCCAGCGCATGCTGCCGACCGGGCCGGCGGCGGTGCAGCGCGACCATGACGGCTCGCCGATGCCGACCGACGTGATGCACGACGACACCTGCCGCGAGCTCGCGAAGGTGCTGGCCGAGCGCAACGACGGCTTCATGCAGATGCTGCTGGTGTCGGGCGACAACACGCGCGACCGGCTGTTCTACGAGGAGATGGCGACGCTGAGCGGTCGCCCGATCGTCATGAACGTGGTGCAGGCCTTCGACGACCGGCCGCACATCCATCGCAAGCTGCTGGAATGGCTCAAGAGCTGCCGCGAGCGCGGCATCCGTGTGGTCGGGCAGGGGCTCACGACCGACGCGGGCTTCACCTTCACCTTCGAGGACTGGAACCTGTTCGACGACCAGCAGGTGTGGTGCGAGGCGACCACCGGCAGCCATGCCGAGCGGCTGGCCAAGCTGGCCGATCCGGCGCGCCGCGCGGCGCTGCGGGAGAATCTTCCGGCCACCGCGACCGGGCCGCTGCCGCAGGTCGCCATCGTCGGGCCCAAGCTCGAGAAGAACAGGAAGTGGCTCGACTACACGTTGGCCCATGCCGGCGAGAAGATGGGCAAGCATCCGGTCGACGTGATGCTCGACATGGCGGTCGAGGAGGATCTCAAGACGGAGTTCTTCGCCGCCCCGCCCAACGGCAAGATCGAGCATCTGAAGGAGCTGGTCGACGATCCCTACGTGCTGTTCGGCGTGTCCGACGGCGGCGCCCACACCAAGTTCCTGACCGCCGGCCGCTATCCCACCGAGACGCTGTGCAAGGTGGTGCGCGAGCACAAGATGATCTCGCTCGAGGAGGCGCATTGGCGGCTGTCGGCACTACCGGCCGAGGTGGCGGGCTTCCGTGGCCGCGGCGTGCTGAGGAAGGGCGCTCCGGCCGACATCATCGTCTACGATTTCGAGGGGCTGCGCGTGCTGCCCGACGAGATCGCGCACGACCTGCCGGGCGGCGAATGGCGGCGCATCCAGCGCGCCGAGGGCTACAAGTACATCCTGGTCAACGGCGAGATCACGATGCGCAACGGCCAGCCGACCAACACCCATTCCGGCCGCCTGCTGCGCCACGGCGCCTGACCGACAAAAACGAAAGGCGGCCCACAGGGACCGCCTTTCGAGCTGCCGGGTTGCGCCGTTACTTGTCGGCGCAGGGATGGATGTTCATGTCCGGGCCGAGATCGTACGGCGGCGGGACCTGGGCCAGCGAGGTCGTCCGGGGATCGAGTGCCCATTCCAGGGCGCGCAGGCTGCGGCTGCAGAATTCCTTGTCGACCGGCGCCTTCTGGGCGGTGCGGTTGGCGAACTCGGTGACCACGACGTCGATGTTGAGGCGCTTGCGGCGGGTAAGCTCCTGCAGCTCCCGCGCGTTCGACCCGAGGTCGCTCTTGTACTTGCTGAGGAAGCTTGCGTATTGCGGCTCGTAGGCGCGGCCGCCGCTGGCGTTCTGGCATTGCAGCGCAGCAACGCTCATCTCCTGCTGCAGCATGCGTGCGCGCATGACGGTCAGGTCGGCGTCGTTGTAGCAAATGGCGCGGGTCTGCGCGGCGGGCGGCGAGGGCGTCGCGGCCGCCTGATAGTCCGCTGCCGGGGCTTTCTTGACAGGCGCCGCCGTCTGGGCGCCACCCATCGGGCATCCGCCCAGCGCCAGGCCACCTGCCACAAGAACCGCCGCCTGCATCAGCTTCATGATCATCCGCGCACTCCACACCCATTAGCCAGAAGAATGGCCGTCAGCGGGTACAACAGATGGGGGGCGGTTTCAAATCCAAAGTAGAGGCCGTCAGCGCAGGGCCCTGGCCAGGGCCCGGTCGAATATCTCCAGCCCGAGGTCGATCTCGCCTGGCTCGACAGTGAGCGGCGGGGCGATCCGGAAGATGCCATAGCCACCGCGGACTAAAGAGGTCATCATGCCGAGGTCCAGGCATTCGCGGGCGACCCGCTGGGCGAGCTCCGGATCGGGCACCTTGTCGCGGCGATCCTTCACCAGGTCGAGGCCGAGCAGCAGGCCGCGGCCGCGCACGTCGCCGATGCAGTCGTAGCGCTGCTGCAGGGCGACCAGCCCGTCCTTCAGCCGCCGGCCGAGCGTCGCGGCGCGCTCGGTGAAGCGGTCGCGCAGGATGACCTCGATCACCTTCAGCCCGACCGCCGCGGGGAGCGGGTCGGAGGCGTGGGTGGTGTAGAAGAGGTAGCCGCGTTCGGCGGCGATGTCCTCGATCTCTGGCGTCGTCAACATGGCGGCCAGCGGCAGGCCCGCGCCCAGCGTCTTCGACAGGGTGAGGTACTGCGGCACGATGCCGTCGCGCTCGCAGGCGAACAGCGTGCCGGTACGGCCCAGCCCGGTCTGTGCCTCGTCGAAGATGAGCTGCATGTCGCGGGCCGCGCACATCCGGGCGAGCTCGGCGATATAGCCCTCGGGCGGCTCGAGCACGCCGCCCGAGCTCAGGATCGGCTCGATGATGCAGGCGGCCAGCGCGCCGCTCGACTGGCGGTCGACCAGGTCGAAGCCGAACGCCAGCTCGTCCTGCCAGCGATAGACTCCGCGATCGTCGATGAAACGCGAGCGGTAGGTGTCGGGCGCGGGCAAGACCAGCCCACCGGGCTGCGGTGGACCGTAACCCTTGCGGCTCGAGGAATAGGTGTTGGAGGCCGCCCCGCCGGTGACGCCGTGCCAGGACCGGCTCATCGCCACGATCTCGTGCCTGCCGGTCACCAGCTTGGCCATCCGCAGCGCCGCCTCGTTCGATTCGCCGCCGGTCGAGACCAGCAGCACGCGGTCGAGCCGGCCCGGCGAAACCTCGGCGAGCAGCGCCGCCAGCTCGACCACCGGCCGCGACAGGATCGTCGAGTAGAGATGATCCAGCTCGCCGACAGTCTGCCGTGCGACGGCGACGATCTCGGGATGGCTGTGGCCGAGGATCGAGCTCATCTGACCCGAGGTGAAGTCGAGGATGCGCCGCCCGTCGGCATCGGTGAACCAGTTGCCCGCCGCGCTCTCGGCGATCACCGGCGCGAACGCCCCGCCATAGCGCACCAGGTGGGCCTTCGCCTTGGCCCAGAACTGCGGATCGGCGTTCGCGGTCATGGTGTCTCCTTCAAACTTCGCTCACCTCGAATTCCCCCTCGAAGACGGGGGAGGGATCATGGGTGATCGTCGCTCAGCGCGGCCTCGACGAGGGGGAGGCGGTCGTTGCCGAAGAACATCGAGTCGCCGACGAACATCGTCGGGCTGCCGAAGCCGCCGCGCGCGATCAGCTCGTCGGTATTGGACCGCAGGCGCGCCTTGCAGGAATCGGTCTCGATGCCGGCGAAGAAGCGCTGCCGCTCGATTCCCGCCTTTGCGGCGATCTCGGCCAGCACGTCCTCCTTCGAGATGTCTCGGTCGTCGCCCCAATAGGCCTCGAAGGCCGCGGTCGCGTAGGGCACCAGCTTGCCTTCGTCGAGGGCCACGAAGGCGCCGCGCATGCATTTCACGCTGTTGACCGGGAACACCCTTGGGGGGAAGACGATCCGCAGGTCGTACAGCCGTGCCCAGTCGGCGAGGTCCTTCAGCATGTAGGATTGCTTGCGCGGATTGGGCCTCGCCCGGCTGTCGTAGACCGTCTGGTTGACGGCGTTGAACACGCCGCCGACCAGGATCGGCTTCCACGCAATCTTCGCGCCGAGCTCGGCGGCGAGCGGCTGCATCGCGTGGAAGGCGAGGTACGTCCAGGGGCTGGAGCAATCGAAGTAGAAGTCGAGCTGCCGCGCCATTTCGTCCTCCCGCGGTTGGCCAGCCTTGTCGTTGCCATAACCGCCCCGTATCTTGCAAATCCATGACGGTACCGGCTGAAAAGCCCAAGAAAATGTCCCCTCGCAAGATCGCGATCGTCGTGCACCAGGAGCACTCGCGGCCCGGTCGGGTCGGCGCCCTGCTCGAAAAGCGCGGTTACGAGCTTCACCGGCTTTGCCCCAATCTCGGCTGCACCTTGCCGCTGGATATGTCGGATTACGCCGGCGTGGTGATCTTCGGCGGCCCGATGTCGGCCAACGATTGCGGTACGCTCGCCGGCATCAAGCGCGAGCTGGAATGGATCCCGAAGGTGGTCGAGGCGGGCGTGCCGTATCTCGGCCTCTGCCTCGGCGCCCAGTTGCTGACTCGTGCCGCCGGCGGGCGGGTCGCGCCCCACCCGGAGGGCAAGGTCGAGATCGGCTATGTCGACATCGCGCCGACCGAGGCCGGGCGCGCGTGGTTCGCCGGGCCGATGAAGGTCTACCAGTGGCACCGCGAGGGAATGACCCTGCCTGGCTGCTGCGAGCTGCTGGCGACCAACGCTACTTATCCGACGCAGGGCTTCCGTTGCGGCGACAACGCCTTCGGCTTCCAGTTCCATCCCGAGGTGACGCTCGAGATGAAGGGGATCTGGACGCTCTCGGCCGCCGAGCGCCTCAGGATGCCGGGCGCCCAGCAGCGCGGCGTGCATCTGTCGATGCATCCTTTCTACGACCCACCCCTCGACCGCTGGATCGACGGCTTCCTCGATCGCTGGCTGGCGACCGACAGGCGGCGGCTGGAGGCAGCGCCCGAGACCGAACGGCTTCTCGCCGCCGAATAGGCCTGTTCGCCGCCATAGTGCCGACGCACGGCTTGGGCTAGGTTTCCCGCAATTGACGGGAGGCGGTGAATGGGCGCTCTGATCTTTGTTGCGGCACTGGTTCTCGTGGCGCTGGTGCTGGTCTTCGCCGGCGTGAAGACCGTGCCGCAGGGGACCAACTGGACGATCGAGCGCTTCGGCCGCTACACGCGCACCCTCACGCCGGGGCTGCACCTCATCGTGCCGTTCGTCGATTCGGTGGGCCGCAAGATGAACATGCAGGAAAATGTCCTCGACATCCCGGCGCAGAAGGTCATCACCAAGGACAATGCGACCGTGCAGGTCGACGCGGTCGCGTTCTACCAGGTCGTCGATGCGCCGCGCGCGGCCTACGAGGTCCAGGACCTCCATCGCGCCATCACCAACCTGGCGCTGACCAACATCCGGTCGGTGATGGGCAACATGGCGCTCGACGAGGTGCTGTCCAAGCGCAACGACATCAACGACACGCTGCTCGCCGTGATCGACCAGGCGACCAATCCGTGGGGCGTCAAGGTGCTGCGCGTCGAGCTGAAGGATATCGCGCCGCCTGAAGATCTCGTCGCGTCGATGGGCCGGCAGATGAAGGCCGAGCGCGAGAAGCGCGCGACGATCCTCGAGGCCGAGGGCGTACGCGAATCGAGCATCCAGCGCGCCCAGGGCGAGAAACAGTCGGCCATCCTGATCGCCGAGGGACGGCGCGAGGCGGCGTTTCGCGACGCCGAAGCGCGCGAGCGCCAGGCCGAGGCCGAGGCGAAGGCGACCGCCGTCGTGGCCCAGGCGATCGCCGGCAACGGCTCTCAGGCGATCAATTACTTTCTCGGCACCAAGTACGTCGAGGCGCTGGCGAAGATGGGCTCTTCCAACAACGCCAAGATGTTCTTCCTGCCGGTCGAGGCATCCGGCGTAATGGCATCGATCGCCGGGATCGGCGAACTCGCCCGCGAGGCGCAGGCCCGTGCCGCGACCGAAGCGGGCAGCCGCTCGCGCGGTTCCGTTCCTCCGACCGGTTAAGGCAGGGCGATGATGCTCGAGGTGGAGTTCTGGTACTGGTGGGCGCTCGCAGCCATTCTCTTGGTGTGCGAGATCTTGCTGCCGGGCGTCATGTTCATGTTCTTCGCGATTGGCGCTGCGGCTTCCGGCCTGCTCCTGCTGCTGTCACCGCATCTCGCGCTCGAACTGCAGCTCGCCGTCTTTGCGGTGGTCTCCGTCGTCTCAGCCTTGGGGCTGCGTCGGTTCCTGAAGCGCCTGCAAGGCAAGGGAGCAACGCCGCCGCTGAACGCTCGCAGCGAAGCGCTGGTCGGCCAGACTTTCGTCCTCGATCAGCCGATCCTTGCCGGCCGTGGCCGTATCAGGCTCGGCGACGGAAGCTGGTCCATCACCGGGCCCGACATGGTCGCGGGGGCCAGGGTACGCGTGGCATCCGTCAATGGCACCGAGCTCCGCGTGGAGCCGGCACCGTAAGCGACGTCAGCGGACCGGGACGACTACCGCAGCCGGCGCGGGCGCCGGATCGGTCGTGACGACGGCCGTGGCCGGAACGGCGACGGGGCGCTCGACCACGGTGCGTTCGCTGCGGACGGTGCAGGCCGAGGCGGCGGCGAGGACGACGACGGCAAGAATGACTTTCTTCACGGGGTGTTCTCCTTCAGGCTGGGCTGGAAGGTTCAACGGCATCGACCCGCGGGGGTTGCGCCGGCCAGGGGAGGAAGAATGAGCACCCGCTACGGTTGGGTCGTGGTGGCCGCCGGCGCGCTGATCTCCTGCGTGGCGATGGGCGCTGCGTTCTCGCTGGCGATTTTCCTTCAGCCGATCGTCGTGGACACCGGATGGTCGCGCACCGGCGTATCGACCGCCGCCACCTTGCTCTTCATCGCCATGGGATTTTCCGCGTTCGGATGGGGCTGGCTGAGCGATCGGTGGGGCGTGCGCCCGGTGATCATCGCGGGTGTCGTGCTGCTCGGGCTGGGCCTGGTCGCGACCAGCCGGGCGGGCGACCTCGTTCAGTTCCAGCTCCTGTTCGGCATCCTGATCGGCACGGCGGGAGGCGCCTTTTATGCGCCGCTGATGACGATCGCCACGGCCTGGTTCGAGCGCCATCGCAGCCTTGCGGTGGCGTTGATCTCGGCCGGCACGGGAATGGCGCCGCTGATCGTCGCGCCGGTCGTGCGCTGGCTGATCACGGCCTACGACTGGCGCACCGCGATGCTGGCGCTCGGCGTCGGGGCGACCGCCGTGGTGGTGCCCGCGGCCTTGCTGATCCGCAAGCCGCCGCCGGCCATCCCTCCGCCGGGCATGCCGACGCGGCGCGGCGGCGCGGTGCCCGCGCAGCCGTCGATGACGGCAGCGCAGGCTTTCCGTACCCCGGCCTTCGCGGCGATCGCGTTGACGCACTTTTGCTGCTGCGCGGCCCATTCCGGACCGATCTTCCACATGGTGACGTACGCCATCGGCTGCGGCATCGACCCGATGACGGCGGTCAGCGTGTTCGGCGTGGCCGGCCTCTCCGGACTGGGCGGCCGCCTCGTGTTCGGCGTGTCGTCGGACAGGTTCGGCGTGAAGCCCGTTCTGGTGACCGGCCTCCTGATCCAGGCGATCGCCGCCGGCACCTACATCTTCGTCAGCCGGCTGGGCGAATTCTATGCGCTCGCGGTCGTCTTCGCGCTGGCTTACGGCGGGGTGATGCCGCTCTACGCCACCCTGGTTCGTGACTATTTCGGGCTGCGCATCATGGGCACGGTGTTCGGCGCGGTGTCAGCTGTCGCCAATTTCGGCATGGCGCTCGGCCCGCTGGCCGGCGGCTGGGCGTTCGACACCTTCGGCGGCTATGGCTGGCTCTATATCGGCTCGTTCGGCATCGGCCTCGGTGCCGTGGCTGTCGCGCTGACCTTCAAGCCGGCGCCGCGGACGGCGCCGCTCGCCGTGCGGACGGCCTGAGCAGGGGGGAAGTGATGAACGTCAAAGCCATCGGCACGGCTATCGCTCTCCTGTGCCTGCCGTGGACGTCGTCGTTCGCGGCCGATCCCGATGCGGTGGCGCGCGGCAAGTACCTCGTGACCATCGCGAGCTGCCACGACTGCCACACGCCGGGATTCTTCCTCGGCAAGCCCGACACGGCGCGCTATCTCGGCGGCTCGGATGTCGGATTCGAGTTGCCCGGCCTCGGTGTGTTCCACGGTCCCAACCTCACGCCCGACAAGGAGACCGGCCTCGGCAACTGGACCGACGAGCAGGTGATCGCCGCGATCCAGACCGGAACCCGTCCCGATGGGCGCATGCTGGCGCCGATCATGCCGTACCATGCCTTCGCCGCCCTGACGAAGCAGGACGCCGAGGCCATCGTCGCCTACCTGCGCAGCATCCCGCCGGTGCAGCACAAGGTCGTGGGCCCCTTTGGCCCGACCGAGGCGCCGACCTCCTTCGTGATGAAGGTCGTCCCGCCGGGAGCGAAGTAGCGCGCCGGCAATAAAGCGGACCTCTTGACGACTGACCGTGCCGGATCAATAGTTAACTGATATGTTAACTATCCCTGCTGGAGGACGGACATGAAGCTTCACTACGGCTGGGTCGTGGTCGCTGCCGGCGCGCTGATGGGCTGCGTCGCCATCGGCTGCCTGTTCACTCTGGCGGTGTTCCTGCAACCGATGTCGGAGGCGACCGGTTGGTCGCGCACCGGCATCTCCACGGCGATGACGATCGACTTCCTGGCGATGGGCGTGGCGGCGTTCGGTTGGGGCGCGCTGACCGACCGCTTCGGTCCACGCCCCGTCGTGCTGTCCGGCGCGGTTCTGCTCGGGCTCGGTCTCGTGCTGGCCAGCCGCACCGCGACCCTGCTGCAGTTCCAGCTCGTCTACGGCCTGATCGTGGGCGTCGCCGCCGGCGCGATCTTCGCGCCGACGATCGCCACGGTGACCGGCTGGTTCGACAAGCATCGCAGCCTGGCGGTGTCGCTGGTCTCGGCCGGCATGGGCGTGGCGCCGATGACCATCTCGCCGTTCGCGAGCTGGCTGATCCAGTCCTACGACTGGCGGACCGCGCAGCTCGTGATCGGCGTTGCCGCCTGGGCGATCCTGATCCCGACCGCGTTCCTCGTCCGGCGCGCCCCGGCGGCCGGCGGACCGGGCATGGCCGCGGCGGCGGCGGGCGACAACGGCATGACTGTCGGGATGGCTCTGCGCTCGCCGCAATTCATCGTGCTGGCGGCGACCTTCTTCGCCTGTTGCGCGATGCATTCCGGGCCGATCTTCCACACCGTCAGCTACGCGATCGCCTGCGGGCTGGCGCCGCTCGCCGCCGTCACGATCTACAGCGTCGAGGGGCTGGCGGGGTTGGGCGGCCGCGTGATCTTCGGCCTGGCGGGTGATCGCTTCGGCGCCAAGCGCACCCTGGTCGTCGGCCTGCTGATCCAGGCCTTCGCCGCAGGCGCCTACTTCTACACCAGCCACCTCGCGGAATTTTATGCCGTCGCCGTCGTGTTCGGCGCCGCCTATGGCGGGGTGATGCCGCTCTACGCCGTGATCGCCCGCGAGTATTTTCCGATGCGCATCATGGGCACGGTGTTCGGCGCAGCGGCGATGATCTCGAGCCTCGGCATGGCGCTGGGGCCGGCGCTGGGCGGCTGGATCTTCGACCATTTCGGAACCTACGGCTGGCTCTATGTCGGCTCTTTCGCCGTCGGCCTCGGCGCGACGGCGATCGCGCTCTTCTTTCCGCCGTTCCCGTCACGGCAGGCTGCGGTGGCGCAGCCGGCGTAGCGGGCCTGCTGGGAGCGCGGCTCTGGAGAGCCGCGCTCCCAGCGAGCGATCTAGCCGCCGATCACCTTCTTCTCGATCATGCAGTGGATGCCCTTGTTGCCGTCCACTGTCTGGGTGACGTGCAGGTCGGCCTGCAGGCTGCACAGCATGTAGGCGTCCGAGGCCGACAGGCCGGTCTTTGCCGTGATCAGGCGGATCATGTCGCGCAGCGCTTCCTTGGCGGCGTCGTCGAGATCGGGGTCGAAGCCGTGCGTGATCCAGTGCGTTGCCGTCTCGGCGCGCGGGTTGTTCAGCTTCATGTCCTTGCGTACGGTGAAGCGGAAGGTGCCGCTGAGGCTGGTCTCGAGCGCGGTCAGGTTGACCTCGCCGTCGCCCTGCACGCCATGGCCGTCGCCGGTCGAGAACAGCCCGCCATCGGCGAATACCGGGAAATAGACCGTGGTGCCGACCCGAAAGTGCTTGTTGTCGATGTTGCCGCCGAAGGCGCGCGGCTCGACCGAGCTGCAGGCGCCCCATTCGGCCGGAGGCGCCACGCCCATGATGCCGAAGAACGGCCGCAGCTCGATCTCGAGGCCCCACGGCATGGTGCAGACGCCGCGGTTCGAATCGATCGGGATGTGCGTCAGCTTGTAGAACTGGAAGTCCTCCGGCAGCGTGCCCATCAGCGGCCGCTGCACGTTCCAGCCCCAGTTGGTGCGGAACTTGATGTCGAGCACCTCGACGGCGAGCACGTCGCCGCGCTCGGCGCCCTCGACATGGACCGGTCCGGTGAGGATGTGGCGGCCGAGATGCGGGGTGAGCTTGGCCAGGATCTCGCGATGCTCGGGCAGCACGTTGAGCGGCGGCTCGGGCAGGATCTCCTTGGCGCCCGACACGCAATGGATCGTCGCGACGTCGCCCGACTTGATGCGAAGCTGCGGCGCCAGCTTGCTGTCGAAATAGCCCCAGTGGCAGGTCTCGGGCGAGGAGTGAAGCTCATGCGTTGCCATGCGGTCCCCCTGATTTGTCCGGTGTTTGAAGCATGAAGCATGCCCCACCGGCCATCGGAAACTTGCTACGCTGCCGCATGTCCGATCGCTTGCTCGCCGGCCTTCTCTTGTTCGCATCGTGGGCGTACCCCCTCGGCGCGCAGACCCTCGCGCCGCCCGGTGAGGTGTTGATCCATGTCCATGGCGGCGTCCGGAACACCGATTTCGTCGAGCCTCTGGTGTGCGATCTGACGAAGGTCGTGGCTGCGCCCGTGCGTGCCAGGACCCTCGACCTCGCGCTAAGGCCGGAGCTGAGGGAGACGAGCACTCAATACTCGCCGCGCAGGATCGCAGGGCCCTTCATACAGGCGACGGCAGGCGATGCCGAGCATGCGCGGCCGTTCCGCTATTTCATCCTCGGAGAGGACCTTGGCAGCAAGCCGCTCAACTATGTATTCGCGGAGACGTTTGGCGGGTCGTACGATCTCAGCGTGATTTCGGTGGCTCGCCTGGCGCCGGTCGGCAATCGGCTGACCCGCAAGCAGATCGCCGAGGAGACCGAGCGCCGCGTCTACAAGCTGATGATGAAGTCGATCGCGATCATGGCCGGGCTCAAGAGCCAGGGGTGCGTGATGTCGTTCCCGCGCAGCCTCGAAGAGCTTGACCTGAAGTCGGCGGAATATTGCCCCGAGGATCGGCTGGCGCTCGTGGCCGCGGGCGTGATCAGGAAAGCGCCGTTGGAAACCTGCTCGACCGTGGTGGCCGCACGATGAACTACCGCCACGGCTATCACGCCGGAAATTTCGCCGATGTCCTGAAGCACCTCGTGCTGGTCGAGCTGCTGCGGCTGCTGACCGGCAAGGACAAGAAGCTGTTCGTGCTCGACACGCACGCCGGCGCGGGCGGCTACGATCTCGCGGGCGGGCTGGCGGCGCGTACCGGCGAGGCGGAAGGCGGCATCGCGCGGTTGATGGCGATGCCGCGTGCGGGCATGCCCGGCGCCGTGGTGCGCTATCTCGCGGCCGTGGCGGCGTACGATCGCAAGTTCGGGCCGGCGGGCGGAGCGTTGCGACGCTATCCGGGTTCGCCGCGGCTGGTGCGGGCGGCGTTGCGGCCGGGCGACCGGTTCGTCGCCTGCGAGCTGCATCCGGCGGAGGCACTCTCGCTCAAGCGCGAGTTCGCGGGCGACCGCGCGGTCGAGGTACGGCAGGCCGATGGCTACCACGCGCTCAAGGCGTTGCTGCCGCCCGTCGAACGGCGCGGGCTGGTGCTGATCGATCCGCCGTTCGAGGCGGTGGACGAGTTCGTGACGCTGGGCCGCGCGGTGAAGCAGGCGTTGCGGCGGTTCGCGACGGGTTGCTACGCGGTCTGGTATCCGATCAAGGACGAGGACGCCGTCGCGGGGTTCTCCGCCGGCCTGGCCGGGCTGAAGGCGGTGACGCTGGAGCTGCGCCTGCCGCCGTCGTCCGACGGCAGGCTCGCGGCTTGCGGGCTGGCGGTGATCAATCCGCCGTGGAAGTTCGAGGAGGCGATGGCCGAGGCGCTGCCGTGGGTGGGCGCGGCGCTGGGCGCAAGGCCTGCCATGGCGACGGTTCCGGCATCAGGATCGTGAGCGCGAACGACACGAAGCACAGCGCGGCTCCGGCCAGGATCGCGCCGGTGTAGGAGCCGAAGAAGTCATAGGCGTAGCCCGCGACGGGCGAGCCGAGGAGGGCGCCGACGCCCACACCGCTGTACAGTGCGCCGATCACCGAGCCGAGCGCACGGCCGCCGAAATAATCGGCGGCGAGCGACGGGGCGATCGCGACGAAACCGCCATAGAAAGCGCCGAACAGCAGCGCGAAGGCGATCAGCGCGGGCGCAGTGCTCGACATCGCCCAGACCACCAGCATGACGCCCGCCCCGACATACATCATCGCGAACGACATCCGCCGGCCGAGCCAGCCCGTCAGGCTGGCGAACAGGAAGCGCCCGACCGTGCTGCCGACGCCCAGCAGCACGATCAGCATCACGCCGAACCCTTCGCCGAGCCCCATGTCCCGCGCGAAGGGAACCAGGTGCACGAACGGCGCGAACAGGCCGAACGACAGCAGCAGGGCGCCGACATAGATCATCCAGAACGGCCGCGAGCGAACGGCTTCGCCCAGCGTGAAGCCGGGCGCGATGACGTTGACGCCGCCCGGCGCCGGCGGATCGCCGTCGGGGCCGAGACCGTAGCGCTGCGGCGGCGGGCGGATCAGGGCGCCGGCGACCACGGCGCCGACCGCCGTGATGACGGCCAGCACGAGATAGGTCCGTCGCCAGCCGATCGCGGCGATCAACTCGTGCGCCAGCGGCGCGCCGATCAGCGTGCCGACGCCGATGCCTGCCACGGCGAGCCCGCTGGCCGTGCCGCGCCTCCGCACGAACCAGCGCTGCACCGCTGCAACGCTCGGCACGTAGGAGAAGCCGACGCCCAATCCCACACCGAGGCTGTAGCCGAGATAGACGTGCCACAGGGCGGTCGCCTCGGCGGCGACCACCAGCCCGACCGAGATCGCCAGCAGGCCGCCGGCCACGACCGGCCGCGGCCCGAGGCGGTCGGCAATCAGTCCGGCCGGCAGCCCGAGCAGGAAATAGAGGAAGGCCGAGATCGAGAACACCAGCGCGGTCTCGCCGCGCTGGGCACCGAACTCCGCTTCGAGCGGACCGAAGAAGGCGGCGAAGGAATAGGCCACCGCGTAGCCCGTGAGCATGCAGACGAACGCGCCGGCGACGACCCACCAGCCGGCGAACAGCCGGGACGGAGCGCTCACTTCGCGTCTTCGGGTTTCCAGCCCCACATCTTGAAGGCGTCCTTGACGACCTGCGGGTCGAGCTCCTGCTCGACGAGCTTCACGTCCTTGCCGAGCGCCTCGACCACCACCCTGAGGCCCTCGATGCGGGCTTGACGTTTACTGTCGCTGGCAATGACGTGCCACGGCGCGTTCTTGGTGTCGGTCTTCTCCAGCATGTCGTCGTAGGCCTCGAGATACTGCTTGCGCTTGGCGATGTTGCGGAAGTCCTCGGGCCCGATCTTGTAGTGCTTGTGCGGGTTCTCCATCCGCTTGATCATGCGCCGCCGCTGCTCCTTCTCGCTGACATGGACCAGCAGCTTGATGATTCGTGCGCCGTCGTCGGTCAGCATGCGCTCGAAGTCGTTGATCTCGCGATAGGCCCGCTGCCAGGCCGGCTTGCTGCAGAAGCCTTCGATGCGCTCGACCAGCACGCGCCCGTACCAGGTGCGATCGAACACCGCCCAGTTGGCCGGCGCCGGAAGTCGCATCCAGAAGCGCCACAGGTAATGCCGGCCCTGCTCGTAGTCGACCGGTGCGCCGATGCGATGGACGTGGGTGGAACGCGGCTCGAGCCCATAGACCATCCGCTGGATCAAGCCGCCCTTGCCGGCGGCATCCCAGCCGTCGATGCCGATGATCGCCCGGCCGCCATTGCGCAGATGATGGACCTGCAGGTCGAGGAGCCGACGCTGCAGCTTCCTGAGCTCGTGCTCGTAGGTCTTGGTGTCGATCTCACCGTCGATCATCTCGATCTTGTCCAACTTCGGCCATCTTCCCATGGGTTCCTCCGGCCGTGGATCGTGCCACAGCCGATTGACAGCAGCGAGAGCCCGAAGACTAATCCCCGCGATGGCCGAGGCTGATCCAACCCTACGCTATGTCGAGCGCGGCGGCGCGTCCGTGCTCGAGGTCGGTGGCACCTGGACCGTCTTCAGCATGAAGGACCTGCGGCCGCAGGTGCAAAAGGTCCGCCGCTCGGCGCAAGGCCGCACCGGCGGCGGCGCCGTCGTGGTCGACGCCAAGAAGGTCGAGCGGCTCGACACGGCGGGAGCGCTGGAGATCCTGCAGCTTGCCGGAGGCGATCCCGACACCAGGGTCGAGACCGCGGAAGAGCGCCACGCCGACCTGTTCAAGGTCGTGCGGGAGAACATGCAGGCGCCTCCCAGGCCCGCCCGCGTCGACTGGTTCACCAACCTGCTCGAGGAGATCGGCCGCGACCTGATCGGCCTCGGCCATCACACGCGCGCCCTCTGCGCCTTCCTCGGCGAGGTCGTCGTCGTGTTCCTCCGGGCCTGCGTGCAGCCCCGGCGCTTCCGCATCGGCGCGGTGGTGCAGCAGATGCTCGAGGTCTGGATCAAGGCGCTGATCATCGTCGGCGTGCTCACCTTCCTGATCGGCGTCGTCATCGCCTACCAGGGCGTCCAGCAGCTCCGGCAGTTCGGTGCAGAGACCTTCACCGTGGAAGCGGTGGGAATCGGCATGTTTCGCGAGCTCGGCGTGCTGCTCACGGCGATCATCGTCGCCGGCCGCTCGGGCAGCGCCTTCACCGCCCAGATCGGCACCATGCAGGTCAACCAGGAGGTCGACGCCATGCGTACGATCGGGCTCGACCCGATCGAATGGCTCGTTCTGCCGCGCATCCTGGCGCTGGTGATCTCGATGCCGCTGCTCGCCTTCTGGGGCAACATGACCGGCCTGCTCGGCGGCGCCGTCGCCTGCATCGTCTATCTCGACTTCACGCTCGTGCAGTTCTTCGACCGGCTGCGCGATACGGTCGGCATCTGGCACTTCTACACCGGCATGATCAAGGCGCCGGTGTTCGGCATCGTCATCGCCGCGATCGGCTGCTTCGAGGGGCTGCGGGTTCGCGGCAGTGCCGAGAGCGTCGGGCAGCTCACGACCCGCTCGGTCGTCGAATCGATCTTCTGCGTCATCGTTCTCGACGCGGTTTTCTCGGTCATCTTCCTGCTGGCGAAGGTATGAGCGCGGAAGGCGGGCAGATCGTCGATCATCGCGACGGTCGGGAGGTCGTGCTGAAGCTGCGCGACGTGCGCACGCAGTTCGGCGACCACGTCATCCACGACCGTCTCGACCTCGACGTCTTCCGCGGCGAGGTGGTCGGGCTGGTCGGCGGTTCCGGCACGGGCAAGTCGGTGCTGCTGCGCACGATCATCGGGCTCAATCCGCTGCGCCACGGCCGGATCGACATGCTCGGCATCGATACGCGGGGGGTGTCGGGCCGGGCCGAGCAGGCCCTGCAGGCCCGCACCGGCGTGCAGTTCCAGGACGGCGCGCTGTTCTCCTCCCTCACCGTGGCCGACAACATCATCGTGCCGATCCGCGAGCATGCCGGGCTCGACGAGCCGCTGATGCAGTCGATCGCGGCCCTGAAGATCGCGATGACCGGCCTGCCGCCCGATGCCGGGGACAAGAAGCCGTCCGAGCTGAGCGGCGGCATGCGCAAGCGCGCCAGCCTGGCGCGCGCTCTGGCGCTCGACCCGGAGCTGCTCTTCCTCGACGAGCCGACGGCCGGCCTCGACCCGATCGGCGCCGCCCATTACGACGCGCTGATCGGCCAATTGCGGCAAAGTCTGGGCCTTACGGTCCTCATGGTGACGCACGATCTCGATAGCCTCAACGCAGTGTGCGACCGGATCGCCGTGCTGCTCGACAAGCGTGTCGTGGTGGGTACCATGGAAGAGATGCTCGCATACGATCACCCGTGGGTTCGGGAATATTTCCATGGACCCCGCGGCCGGGCCGCGATCCGGCAGGAGTAGACCGAGTCTCATGGAAAAGAGAGCACCCTACGTGCTGATCGGTGCGGCGGTGATGCTGTTCATCGCCGCGACCGCCGGTTTCGTGATCTGGAAGCTGCGTGTGGGCGACCAGAAGTCCGATGCCTATTACGTCATCCTGTTCTCGGGCGACGTGCAGGGGCTGACGGTCGATTCGCCGGTCTACTATCGTGGCCTGCGAGTCGGGCGCGTGGCCGACATATCGCTGACCTCGCGCACCGACGTGCAGCGCAGCACCGGGCGGGAGCGCCTCACCGAAAAGATCCAGGTCACCGTCGCGGTCGACCCGCAGATCGACATCCGCGAGCGCTCCTATGCGGTGTTCGAGAAACCGTTCATCGCGGGCGCCGCGTTCGTGCAGATCGTCGGCCGGGCCGACGTCGACGAGATCAAGCCCAAGCGGAAGAAGGGCGACAAGCCCTATCCCGAGATCCGCGAAGGCGCCTCGTTCCTGCAGGTCACCTCGACCTCGGTCCAGGAGCTGCTGTCGAAGGCCGGCACCACCGTCGACCGGCTGAACGAGGCGCTCAATCCCGACAACATCCAGGCGTTCGGCGATTCCATCCGCAGCCTCAACACGACGCTGGCCGGAATCGCCAAGCAGGACGGCGCCATCCAGAGCGCGCTGGCCCAGCTTCCCGGTGCGGTCGCGGAGTTCAACAAGACCTTCGCCAAGCTCGACACCCTGGCCGATACGCTGAGCCTCGTGGCCATGGAGATCGGGCCGCAGGACGCGGCGACCAAGAAGGCGCTGGCCGGCAAGGAGCCGGGCGAGCTGCGCAAGGCGCTGAAGGAGGCGAGGGCGGCGCTCGGCAGCATCGACGGCGCGGCGGGGCAGCTCAACAAGCTGATCGCCGACAGCAAGGGACCGCTGAAGCAGTTCTCCGACAACGGGCTTGTCGAGCTCTCGCTCGCCATCCGCGAGCTGCGCCAGCTCACCCAGAACATCAACGTCATCGCCACCAAGCTCGAGCGCGATCCGGCAAACTTCGTGTTCACGGGCAAGCAGGGATATACGCCGAAATGAACCTGCGCCTTGCCGCGTCGGGCGCCGCGCTGGCGGCGGCCTGCCTGCTGGGTGGCTGCCAGCTCATCAGTGCCGCCGAGGAGCCGACCGACCTCTATACCGTCACGCCCAAGAGCACGTTCGACACCGACATGCCGGCGGTGTTCTGGCAGCTCGCCGTCGAGGTCCCGGCAGCGGCGGCCAATCTCAACACCGGGCGCATCGCGATCGCCCAGTCGCCGACCTCCTCGGACTATTATTCGAAGACCGCCTGGACCGACCGCGCGCCGCTGATGATACAGACGCGGATCGTCGATTCCTTCGAGAACAGCCACAAGATCGTCGCGGTCGCGCGCGAGTCGATCGGCCTGCGCGCCAACTACGTGCTGCAGCCGGACCTGCGCAATTTCGAGGCGATGTACTTCTACGGCGGTACGCCGATCGTCCACGTCCGGATCGTCGCCAAGATGGTGCGCATGCCCGATCGGCAGATCATCGGCGTCGCCACGTTCGAACGCTGCGTGCGCGCTCGTGCCGACAAGGTGCCGAAGGTCGTCGAGGCCTTCGACCAGGCGCTGGGCAGCGTCATGAAGCGACTGGTCGCCTGGACGCTGCAGGCCGCTCCGCCCAAGCCGGCGGGCGAATTCGACGGCTACAATATCGACCGGTTCCGCAATCCCGCCAACGCCATCATCGACAGCGAGAACTGCCCCAAGGGCAACGACGCTTCGATGGTGCCCCTGACCGACGAGTAGCGCTTCGCCGGATCAGGCCCGTCCCTTGACCAGCGACCAGCCGAGGTCGGCCAGCACGCGGGCGCGGTCGCCGTAGCCCTTGGCCGTCTCCGAGGACGCATTGCCGTCGAGGCCGCGCTTGTAGACGCCCTGCACGATGGCGGCGAGGCGGAACAGCGAGAAGGCGACGTAGAAGTCCCAATCCGGGATGTCCCGCCGGCCGGTGCGGCGGGCGTAGGCGGCGACGTATTCCTTCTCGCTCGGGATGCCGAACGCCTTCAGGTCCATGCCGGCATAGCCTTCCGACGCCCCGAAGCCTTCGCCGAAATGCCAGATCATGCAGTTGTAGCCGAGGTCGGCCAGCGGATGGCCGAGCGTCGAGAGCTCCCAGTCGAGCACGGCGATGATGCGCGGCTCGGTCGGGTGGACGATCGTGTTGCCGAGGCGGTAGTCGCCGTGGTTGATCCGCGTCTCGTCGCCCGGCGGGATGTTGGCCGGCAGCCAGCTCTTGAGCAGCTCCATCGATTCGAGATGCGCGGTGCGCGAGAGATCGTATTGGCTCGACCAGCGCGCGATCTGACGCTGGATGTACTGGCCCTCGCGGCCGAAATCGCCGAGCCCGGCGGCGCGGTAGTCGACCTTGTGGATACGCGCCAGCACATCGTTCATCGAATCGAAGATCCGGCCGCGATCGGCCGGTGAGATGCCGGGCATCTTGGGATCGGCCAGGATGCGGCCGGGCAGGAACTCCATGATGTAGAACGCCGTGCCGATCACCGCGTCGTCCTGGCAAAGGGCGTAGGGCTTCGGCACGGGGACGTCGGAATGGTCCGCCAGCGCCTTGATGACGCGATACTCGCGGTCGACCTGATGCGCCGAGGGGAGCAGCTTGCCCGGCGGCTTCTTGCGCATCACGTACATGCGCCCGCCGCCGTCGGTCAGGTGGAAGGTGGGGTTGCTCTGCCCGCCCTCGAACTGCAGCACGGTAAGCGGGCCGCGAAAGCCTTCGACGTTGGCCTTCATGTAGTCGGCGAGATGCGCCTCGTCGAAGACGTGCGCGTCGCGAACGGGGGTGAGATTTGCGGGCAATTCGGTCATCGGCATGGCGTCGTTGTGATCTTTCAGGGACTTGGCGGTTTGTAGCGGTTGCAGCGACTCATTTCGAGGGATGTTTGGGGATGGGTCGGCGTAGCGATTCTCAAGACGGCGAGCTTCCGTCGACAACACGCCCAGAGGAATTGCATGTCCAAATCTCGTCTCATCCCTTACGCCGCGATGACGGCAGCCGGCCTGCTGGCCGCCGGCGGCGCGGCAAACGCGCAGTCGATGTACGACATCAACCGGATGCAGGACTACCAGCAGGACCGCATCGAGCGGGGCATCCGCGACGGGCAGATCACCCGTAGCGAGGCTTCGCGGCTCGAACGGGGTGAGCGCGACATCGACCGCGCCCAGCGCCGCGCGGAAGCCGATGGCCGCATCACGCCCCAGGAGCGAGCCCAGATCGGTCGCATGACCGAACGGGAGAGCCGCGAAATCTACCAGCAGAGCCACGATCGCCAGCAGGCATGGGATCGCGGCCAGAATTGGGGGCGCACCGACGGCCGCCCCTTCAACGGCTGGAATGATCGCGACGGCTGGGGCCGCGGCCGCGAGGCCGATCGCCGCGACTGGGGGCGCGACTGGGGTCGCGATCGCAACGGCGGCTGGAACAACGGCGGCTGGAACCACAGTGGCAACGGCGGCTGGAACAATGGCGGCTGGAACCACAGCGGCAACGGCGGCTGGAACAACGGTGGCGGCAACCAGAACGGCAATGGCGGCTGGGGCAACGGCGGCTGGAATCATGGCGGCGGCAACACCGCCTCGAACGGTGGCTGGAACCACGGTGGGTCCGGCACCGGCACCGGCACCGGCACTGGCACTGGCACTGGCACCACGACCGGCACCCCCACGGGCACTGGCACGGCGGGCGGAACGCATGGTTGGGGCGGCTGGAATCGCGGCGGCTCGCAGGGCACCGGCACGACGACGCCGACGACCGGCGGGGGTGCAGTCGCCGGCAACACCGGCATGGGGGGCTGGGGTGGCCAGACCCGTCCCGTGAGCGCCACCAATACTCCTATGCCGAACCGCAACTTTGCCGCACCGGGCACGGGCGGCCGCGGTGCCGGTGGCGGTCGCAGCTTCGGTTTCGGCGGTCACCGCTAGGCGGCGCTGTTCCGCACGTATGCCCGATGACCCGGCGGCTTCGCGAGGAGCCGCCGGCTTTCGCCGGCAAAGCCGGATGCCGAGGCACCGGGCGGCGCAACGGTCGAGCCCGGTTCAGTTCACCTGGCGCTCGCGCTCACCCCAGTAGGCTTTGCGCAGGTCGCGCTTCAGGATCTTTCCCGTCGGATTGCGCGGCAGCGCGTCGATGAAATCGACCGACTTGGGAAGCTTGTAGCCCGCGATGCGTTCGCGTGCCCAGCCGATCAGCTCTCCCGGCGTCAGCGCGGCCTCGGGTTTCTTCACCACCACCGCTTTCACCGCCTCGCCCCAGCGTTCGTCGGGCACGCCGATCACGGCCACGTCGGCGACCGCCGGATGGCCGAACAGAGCGCTCTCGACCTCGGCCGGATAGATGTTCTCGCCGCCCGACACGATCATGTCCTTCACCCGGTCGTGGATGTAGAGGTAGCCCGACGCATCGAGGTAGCCTGCGTCGCCTGTGAGGAACCAGTCGCCCTGGATCGCGCGGGCCGTCGCCTCCGGCAACTTCCAGTAGCCGCGCATGACCTGCGGCGAGCGCACCGCGATCTCGCCGACCTCGCCGGACGCCATGTCGCTGCCGTCGGTGCCGACGATGCGCAGTTCCACGCCTTCCTGCGCATAGCCGCACGACAGCAGCTTTTTCGCGTCGTTCGGGTCGTGATCCCTCGGCGGAAGCAGCGTGATCGCGCCCGTCGTCTCGGTGAGTCCATAGACCTGCTGGAAGCCGCACGGGAAGATCGCCATCGCCTGCCGTAGCAGCTCGGCGGGAATCGGGGCGGCGCCGTAGACGATCAGGCGCAGGCTCGACAGATCGGTCTCTCGTATCTGCGGCGCCTGCACGAGGAAGAGGATCATCGCCGGCACCAGCAGCATCACCTGCAGGCGTTCGCGCTGGAGGGTGTCGAGGATCTGTGCCGGGACGAACTCGCGCATGACGTGGTTGGTCGCTCCAGCATAGAGGCCGGCGATGCCCCAGCCGGCACCGCCGATATGGAACATCGGCAGGCAGACGAGGTTGGGCACGCCCGGCGCGAGCAGCCATTCCCGGGTCCACAGCGGCATCATCGACATGAAGTTGCGGTTGGTCAGCTCCGCGCCCTTGGGCAGGCCGGTCGTGCCGCTCGTATAGAACTGGACGGCCGTGTCGCCGGGCGCGACCGGCAGGCGAGGATCGGCCGTCGGCTGTCTGTCGCGCCAGGCGGCGAACGGTTCCCAGCCGGCGTGCGCGCCGTCCAGCGCCACGATCTTGCGCACGGTCTTCAGCTCGTCGCGAATCCGGTCGATCACCGGGAAGAACTCCGCACCGACGAAAAGCATCTCCGCTTCCGCGTCGTTGACGATCTGCAGCACCTCGGGCGGCGCCAGCCGCCAGTTGACCGAGACCATCACGGCGTTGGCCTTGGCCGCGCCGAACAGAAGCTCGAAGAAGAGGTCGCTCGACTTGTCGAGATGGGCAATCCGCTTCTGCGGCCGCACGCCGTCGGCGATCAGGGCGTTGGCGGCCTGGCTCGAGGCGCGATCGAGGGCGCCGTAGGAGCTGGTGCGGCCTTCATGGACGACGGCCGGCGCATCGGGCTGGCGGGCACGATGGACGCGCACGATGTCGGCAAGGCAGGCGATTGCGTCGGTCATCCCAAGTTTCCCCCGGAGTTTCGAGCGTGTAGTGTCGAGCGCGGGACACGGGACATTCAAGGGGCGACATGGGCAAGCGAATTCTGGTGACCGGCGGCGCCGGCTTTCTCGGCTCGCACCTCTGCGAGCGCCTGCTGGCGGCGGGCAACGACGTGCTGTGCGTCGACAACTACTTCACCGGCAACAAGGACAACATCGCGGCCTGCCTCGGCAACCCGCATTTCGAGCTGATGCGCCACGACGTGACGTTCCCGCTCTATGTCGAGGTCGACGAGATCTACAACCTCGCCTGCCCGGCCTCGCCGATCCACTACCAGCACGATCCGGTGCAGACGACCAAGACCTCGGTCCATGGCGCGATCAACATGCTCGGCTTGGCCAAGCGGGTCCGCGCCAAGATATTCCAGGCCTCGACCAGCGAGGTCTACGGCGATCCGACGGTTCATCCGCAGGTCGAGTCCTATCGCGGCAACGTCAATCCGCTCGGGCCGCGCGCCTGCTACGACGAGGGCAAGCGCTGCGCCGAGACTCTGTTCTTCGATTATCATCGCCAGCACAAGCTACGGATCAAGGTGGCCCGGATCTTCAACACCTACGGGCCGCGCATGCATCCCAACGACGGCCGCGTGGTGTCGAACTTCATCGTCCAGGCGCTCAAGGGCGAGGACATCACGATCTATGGCGACGGCATGCAGACCCGCGCGTTCTGCTACGTCGACGACCTGCTCGACGGCTGGCTGCGCCTGATGGACCACACGCCCGACGACTTCACCGGCCCGGTCAATCTCGGCAACCCGGTCGAGATGCCGGTCCGCCACCTCGCCGAGAAGATCCTGGCGCTGATCAACGGCAAGTCGAAGCTGATCTTCCAGCCGCTGCCGGTCGACGACCCGATGCAGCGCTGCCCCGACATCTCGCTCGCGCGTGAGATGCTGAAGTGGGAGCCCAAGGTCGACCTCGACACCGGCCTGCGCCGCACCATCGATTTCTTCGACACCCTGCTCAAGAGCAACAAGGAAGTCGCCCGCGTCGGGCGCTGATCTTCGGGCAGGGGCAGGCTCGTGCGAAGGGCATGACGCGCCACTGGAGTGGCGCGCCCCTAGCATAAGAGCTTCCCGGCGGAAGGCTTATTGGGCGGCGAGGGCCTGCTTGGGCAGCGCGTTGACGACGGAGACCTTGCCGGAGGTCATCTCGTCGTAGATCCACTTGTAGGTCTTCTCCATGCCGTCCTCGAGGCGGACGGAGGGCGCCCAGCCCATCAGCTTCTTGATCAGCGTGTTGTCGCTGTTGCGGCCACGCACACCCTTGGGGGCGTCGAGCTTGTAGCTGCGCTTGAGCTTCACGCCGGCGATCTTCTCGACGATGTCGACCAGCCGGTTGATGCTGACCAGCTCGTCCGAGCCGATGTTCAGCGGCTCGATGATGTCGCTCTGCGCCAGCTTGATCGTGCCCTCGGTGCAGTCGTCGATATACATGAACGAGCGGGTCTGCTCGCCGTCGCCCCAGATCTCGATGTCGTGCTTGCCCGAGAGCTTGGCGGCGATGACCTTGCGGCAGATCGCGGCCGGCGCCTTCTCGCGCCCGCCGTCATAGGTGCCTTCCGGCCCGTAGACGTTGTGGTAGCGGGCGACGCGTGTGGCGATGCCGTAGTCCTCGCGGTAGTGACGCGCCATACGCTCGCTGAACAGCTTCTCCCAGCCGTAGCCGTCTTCCGGCAGGGCAGGGTAGGCGTCCTCTTCCTTGAGCGCGGTGACGTTGGCGTCGGTCTGCTTGTCGCCGTTGTAGACGCAGGCCGACGACGAATAGAAGAACCGCTCGGTGCCGGCCTCCTTGGCGGCGACCAGCATGTGGGTGCTGATCAGCACCGACAGCATGCATTCGGCCTTGTGCGTCTCGATGAAGCCCATGCCGCCCATGTCGGCGGCGAGATTGTAGATCATCTTCGCGCCCTTGGCGGCGGCGCGGCAGGGCTCGAGCAGGGCGAGGTCGCCCACCTGGTTCTCGACGCCGGGATGCTTCTGGTACCATTCGGCCAGCGGCTTGTAATCGACGGCGCGGATCTTCGTATGGCCGCGTTGCTGCAGCACCTTCACGAGGTGGCCGCCGATGAAGCCACCTGCGCCGGTGACGACGACAAGATCATCCTTGGACATGCTGTTGCCTTTGACTTACCCGGGTCTCGCGACGCTCGTTTGCTCGCCTGCCCTCGAAGCGTCAAGCCGGACAGGCGATTTTGTCACGGATCATATTGCGTTTTTGATGAAAGTAACTGGTTTCGACCAAAAAATTCTCTTATAGCAACCACATAGCTGCTTCCATCGAACCCGCGCCGTGCTGGCCGACATCACACCCGTCATCCTCACCTACAACGAATCCGCCAATATAGGACGCTCGCTCGAGCGCCTGCGGTGGGCACGTGAGGTGGTGATCGTCGATAGCGGTTCCACCGACGATACGCTGGCCATCGCCGCGCGCTTCCCCAATACGCGCGTGGTCCACCGTCCGTTCGACAGCCATTCGGCGCAATGGCGGTTCGCCACCGCCGAGACCGGCGTGACCAGCGGCTGGATCCTGCGCCTCGACGCCGACTACATGATGGAGCCGGCGCTGCGCGAGGAGATCGCGGGCCTGACGCCAGATCCGGCGACGGCGGCCTACCGCATCGCCTTCACCTACTGCATGGACGGCCGGCCGTTGCGCGCCTCGCTCTATCCGTCGCAGCCGGTGCTGTTCCGCCGCGGCCGCGAGGCCTTCGTCCAGGACGGCCACACCGAGAAGCTACGGATCGACGGCACCGTCGTGCCGCTGAGCAACCGGTTGCTGCACGACGATCGCAAGAGCATCGAGCGCTGGCTGCAGAGCCAGTCGCGCTACCAGGCCGCCGAGGCCGAGAAGCTGGCGACGCGGCCGTGGTCGGAGCTGAGCTGGCCCGACCGGCTGCGCTGCACGCGCGTGCTGGGGCCGATCGCCGTCGCCGTCCACTGCCTGTTCGTGCGGGGGCTGGTGCTCGACGGCGCGGCGGGTCTCTCCTATACGGCGCAGCGGGTGACGGCGGATATGATCCTTTCCATGCACCTGCTGCGCAGGGACCTCGGCAAATGACCTACGTTCTCGGCCTCAACGCCTATCATGCCGACGCAGCGGCCTGCCTCGTCAAGGACGGCGACCTGGTCGCCGCCGTCGAGGAGGAGCGCTTCCGGCGGATCAAGCACTGGGGCGGCTTTCCCAGCGAATCGATCCGCTACTGCCTGAAGGAAGCCGGCATCTCGCTCGCCGACGTAGGCCACGTCGCCGTCAACAGCGACAACGCCGCCAACCGCTGGCGCAAGCTCCGCTACGTCCTCACCTCCGGCGTGAGCCCGAGCTACATCCTCAAGCGCCTGCGCCATCGTGGCGACCGGGCGGACGTGGCCGGCAACCTCCAGCGCACGCTGCCCGGCGAGACGTTCAACGGCACCGTCCATGCCGTCGAGCATCATCTTTGCCATCTCGCTTCGGCCTTCCTGGTGTCGCCTTACGACAAGGCGGTAGCGGTGTCGGTCGACGGCTTCGGCGATTTCTCCTCGGCGGCTTGGGGATTGGGCGAGGGCGGCAATCTCACCGTCGACGGCCGCGTCCACTTCCCGCATTCGCTCGGCGTGTTCTACGAGGCGATGACGCAGTTCATCGGCTTTCCGCACTACGGCGACGAGTACAAGGTGATGGGGCTCGCGCCCTACGGCCAGCCGACCTATGCCGACAAGATGAAGCAGATCGTCCGGCTGAAGGACGACGGCAGCTTCGCGCTGGACCTGCGCTACTTCCGGCATGCCTCGGGCGAGGGGGCCGACTATTCGGTCAAGGAGGGCATCCCGTCCGGCGGCCGGCTGTGGAGCGACGCGCTGATCGAGCTGCTCGGCCCGCCGCGCGATCCGTCGGCGCCGCTCGAGGACCGGCATCGCGACATCGCGCGCTCGGCGCAGGCGACCTACGAGGACGCGTTCTTCCACCTGCTCGGCGCGCTGCACGCGCGTTACCGCACCGACGCGCTCGTGCTGGCCGGCGGCTGCGCCTACAACTCCGTGGCCAACGGCAAGATCCTCGAGCGCTCACCGTTCAAGCAGGTCTATGTCCAGTCGGCCGGCGGCGATGCCGGCGGCTCGATCGGGGCGGCGTTCGCCACCTGGCACAAGGTCGAGGGTGACAAGGCGAAGCGCCACTTCGTGATGGACCATGCCTATTGGGGGCCGTGGGCGACTCCGGAGGAGATCGCCGTGGCGATCGCCAAGCGGCGCGCCGACTTCGAGGCGGCGGGCTGCAAGATCATGCGCATCGCCGACGAGGCGACGCTGTGCAAGCGGACGGCGGCGGCGATCGCCGAGGGCAAGGTGATCGGCTGGTTCCAGGGCCGGCTCGAATGGGGGCCGCGCGCGCTCGGCAACCGCTCGATCCTGGGCGATCCGCGCCGCGCCGACATGAAGGACATCCTCAACCTCAAGATCAAGCGGCGCGAATCCTTCC
>CAMFJT010000047.1 GCA_945957125.1 uncultured Rhodospirillales bacterium
GAACGGCGTCACCGTATCGCCCTGGCGCACGCCGGTATCGACGCGGACATGCGCGTTCTCCTGCGGCAGGCGCAGATGCACGAGCGTGCCGGTCGAGGGCAGGAAGTTGCGGGTCGGGTCCTCGGCATAGAGCCGGACCTCGACGGCGTGGCCCTCGATGCGAAGCTGCTCCTGGGTGAGCGGCATCGCGCCGCCGGCGGCCACGACGAGCTGCCATTCGACCAGGTCCTGGCCGGTGATCATCTCGGTCACCGGGTGCTCGACCTGCAGGCGGGTGTTCATCTCCATGAAGTAGAAGCTGCCGTCCTGGTTGGCGATGAACTCGACGGTGCCGGCGCCGACATAGCCGATCGCCTTGGCCGCGGCGACAGCGGCCTCGCCCATCTGCTTGCGCCGAGCCGGATCCATGTTCGGCGCCGGCGCTTCCTCGATCACCTTCTGGTGACGGCGCTGGATCGAGCAGTCGCGCTCGAACAGGTAGAGGCAGTTGCCGTGCGTGTCGGCGAACACCTGGATCTCGATATGACGCGGCCGCGTCAGGTACTTCTCGACCAGCACGTGATCGTCGGCGAACGACGCCTTGGCCTCGCGCTTGGCGCCGGCCAGCGCGTCGGCGAACTTCGCCGCCGCCTCGACCACGCGCATGCCCTTGCCGCCGCCGCCGGCCGACGCCTTGATCAGCACCGGGAAGCCGATGCGCTCGGCCTCCTTCGCCAGCAGCTCGGGCGACTGGTCGTCGCCGTGATAGCCCGGCACCAGCGGCACCGCGGCCTTCTCCATGATCTTCTTGGCCTCGCTCTTGGAACCCATCGCGCGGATGGCGGCCGGCGGTGGGCCGATGAAGACGATACCGGCCCGGGCGCAGGCCTCGGCGAAGCCGGCATTCTCCGACAGGAAGCCGTAGCCGGGATGGATCGCCTGTGCGCCCGTGCGCTTGGCGGCATCGAGGATTTTCTCGACGACCAGGTAGCTGTCGCGCGCCGCCGAGCCGCCGATATGGACGGCCTCGTCGGCCATCGCGACATGGCGCGCGCCGCGATCGGCGTCGGAGAACACCGCGACCGTCTTGATGCCGAGCCGCCGCGCCGTCTTGATGACGCGGCAGGCGATCTCGCCGCGATTGGCGATCAGGATCTTGGAGAACATCACAGGGCCCACTTCGGCTTGCGCTTGGCGAGGAACGCGCCCATGCCTTCGAGCGCCTCCTCGGTGACGGACTGGTTGGCGACTTGGCCGCCGAGGAGGTCGGCGGCGCTGGAATCGTGCGGCATGGCGTCGATCGCGGGGATCAGCTTCTTGATCAGCGTCTGGACCGACGGCGCCCCCAGCTTGAGCTCCTGCGCCAGCGCCACCACCGTGGCATCGAGCCGATCCTCCTCGACCACCTGATCGACGAGGCCGAGGCGTTGCGCGGTCGCGGCATCGAACATGCCGCCGTGCATCAGGAGCTGGCGCGCCTTGCGCGGCCCCACGGTTTCGATCAGCACGGGGATCGCGATCGCCGCCAGCAGCCCGTTGCGCACCGAGGTCAGGCCGAAGCGCGCCGAGGAGACGGCGACGACGAAATCGCAGGCCAGCATCATGCCGATGCCGCCGCCCACCGCCGCGCCGTGGACGCGCGCGATCGACGGCTTGGGGAAATCGTAGATCGCCTGCACCGCGCCCATGATGGCGTCGGCGCCGGCGTGGCGCGTGATGGCGTCGAGCCCGGGCCAGGTCAGCACCCAGTTGAAGTCGCCGCCGGCGGAGAAAACCCTGCCCTCGCCCGCCAGCACCATGACCCTCACCTCGTCGTCGGCGGCAAAGGCCTCGACCGCGTCACGGATGACCCGCGCGGTGTCGGCGTCGAGGGAGTTCATCTGCGCGCCGCGGCAAAGCCGCAGGGTCGCGATGCCGTCCTCGACGGACGTCTGGACCGAATCGACCATGGCCCCGATCACATCCGGAAGACGCCGAACTTCGTCGGGCCGATCGGCTGGTTCATCGCCGCGGAAAGGCCCAGCGCCAGCGCCATGCGGGTGTCGAGCGGATCGAGGATGCCGTCGTCCCACAGCCGCGCCGTGGCGTAGTACGGATGGCCTTCGCGATCGTACTGCTCGAGGATCGGCTGCTTGAAGGTGGCCTCCTCCTCCTTGGACCATTGGCCGCCCTTCGCCTCGATATTGTCGCGCCGCACCGTGGCCAGCACCGAGGCCGCCTGCTCGCCGCCCATCACCGAGATGCGCGCCGAGGGCCACATCCACAGGAAACGCGGGCTGTAGGCGCGGCCGCACATGCCGTAGTTGCCCGCGCCGTAGCTGCCGCCGACGATCACGGTGAATTTCGGCACGTTCACGGTCGAGACCGCCGTCACCATCTTGGCGCCGTCGCGCGCGATGCCGCCCGCCTCGTACTTGCGGCCGACCATGAAGCCGGTGATGTTCTGCAGGAAGAGCAGCGGGATGCCGCGCTGGCCGCACAGCTCGATGAAGTGCGCCGCCTTCAGCGCCGACTCGTTGAACAGGATGCCGTTGTTGGCGACGATGCCGATCGGATAGCCCCAGATCCGCGCGAAGCCGGTGACGAGGGTCGTGCCGTAGAGATGCTTGAACTCGTCGAGCTCGCTGTTGTCGACCAGGCGGGCGATCACCTCGCGCATGTCATAGGGCGTGCGGCCGTCGGGCGGGATCACGCCGTACAGCTCCTCGGCGGCATAGCGCGGCTCGACCGGCGCCAGCAGCGAGGCCGAGGGCTGCTTCTTCCAGTTGAGGTTGGCGACGATGCGACGGACCATGCCGAGCGCGTGACTGTCGTTGTGCGCGTAGTGGTCGGCGACGCCCGAGGTCCGGGCATGGACGTCGGCACCGCCGAGGTCCTCGGCGCTGACGACCTCGCCGATCGCCGCCTTCACCAGCGGCGGGCCGCCGAGGAAGATCGTGCCCTGCTTGCGCACGATGACGGTCTCGTCGCTCATCGCCGGGACATAGGCGCCGCCCGCCGTGCACGAGCCCATCACGCAGGCAATCTGTGGGATTCCCTGGGCCGACATGTTGGCTTGATTGTAGAAAATGCGTCCGAAGTGCGTGCGATCGGGGAACACCTCCGGCCATTGCGGCAGGTTCGCGCCGCCGGAATCCACCAGGTAGATGCACGGCAGCCGGTTCTCCATGGCGACTTCCTGCGCCCGGAGATGCTTCTTCACCGTCATCGGATAGTACGTGCCGCCCTTCACCGTGGCGTCGTTGCAGACGATGGCGCATTCGACGCCGTTCACCCGGCCCACGCCGGTGATCACGCCCGAGCCGGGCGCGTCGTTGTCGTACATGTCCATCGCCGCCAGCGGCGAGAGCTCGAGGAACGGCGAGCCGGGATCGAGCAGCGCCCGCACCCGCTCGCGCGGCAGGAGCTTGCCGCGCGCGACATGGCGCTTGCGCGATTCCTCGCCGCCGCCCAGCCGGACCTTGTCGGTGCGCGCCTTGAGGTCTGCGACCAGCCCGCGCATCGCCTCGGCGTTGCGCTTGAAGGTCTCGGAACGGGTGTCGATCTGGGAGGAAAGAACGGTCATGCCGGACCAACCTGCCCGGACCTTGGGACTGGTGCAAGCCGGCTGTTTCAGCCGGCAAGAAGCGGCCGAACGCTAATGTGCGGACTTCGCGATGGTGTAGACGAGTCCTGCAAGACCGACCATCGTGGCGATCATGGATGGAATGACTAAGCCGGCGATCTGGAGAAGGCTTGGCAATTGCGAAACCTTGCCGGAAACCTCACCGACCTCCCGCGCCAGACTTTTCACATCGGCACGCAGTTCACGAATGTCGGCATCGACCTTTTTCTCAAGAGCATCGAGCCTTTGCTTGAGATCGTCAGGCGGCATTCCGCCATCATGCCCCCATCCCCTCCGGGAGGCAAGCGTGAGCGCTTCGCACGCTCGGCGGCGAGATCAGCGACCGGATTTCGCTCACTCACCGCCAGCATCCTTCTGAAGCTGAGCAATCATTCCGTCCAGACGCTCCCTCATGACCGCCAGGTCCCTCTCGAGATCCGCAACAAACGTCGGATTCTCGCGTCTCAGCAGAACCAACATGCTGCCCAGAAGGCGAATGTTGGCGGTCATCAGCATGATTAGGTCCAGCCCCATCGTTTCGGCACGAACCGCCTTGTCGTCCGTGCCTTTGCCGGAACGCGGATAACGCTGCAAAAATGATGGCGGCAAATCATCATTGGCCATGGCTCCTCACCATCCTCACGGCAGCCTCGACATCGAGCGCCAGTCGAGGCCCTGGGCCATGAACTTCTTGAGGTTGGCCCAGCCGGCGGCGAAATCGGCGTCCGCGTCGGCGCGCTCCTTGAGCACGATCTCGGCGTTCTTGCGGAACTCGTCGAGGATGGCAGGCGACCATTGCTTGATGACCACGCCCGAGGCGCGCAGCTTCTCGAGCGCCAGGGCCTGGGTGTGCGGCGAGCGGCTCAGCATCCAGGCGATGTTGGCGCGGCATGCCGTCTCGATCTGGGCGCGCTGGGTCGCGGGTAAAGCCTCCCACTTGTCCTTGCGTATCAGGAAGTCGATCACGGCCGAGGGCTGCTGCCAGCCCGGCAGATAATAAGGCAGGCCGAGCTTGTCGAAGCCGAGGGCGGCGTCCATGGCCGGCGTCGACATCTCGCCGCCGTCCACCTTGCCCTGCTGGAGGTGATAGAAGAATTCGCCGGCGGGGACCGGCGCGATCGTGGCGCCCATCCGACCGACGACCTCGCCGGCGATCTGGCCGAAACGCAGCTTCACGCCCTTGAAGTCCTCCGGCGTGGTCAGATCGGCGCGGAACCAGCCTCCACCCTTCGAGCCCTGGACGCCGCACGGGATGCCCGTGACGCCGAGCTTGTCGTAGGCATCATGGTGGATGCGCCCGCCGTCGCCATCGAGCAGCCACGAGGCCATCAGGGTCGGGCCGGGCCCGAACGGGATCGTGCCGAACAGGCTGAAAACCGGCGATTTGGCAGCCGCGTAGCCCGTCCAGGTGAAGGCGGCCTCGAGATCGCCCGCGACCACCGCATCCAGCATGTCCTTGGTCGGCGCGATGCGCCCGGGCTCGACGATCTTGATGGCCAGGCTGCCGCCGGACATCTGCTTCACCGACTTGGCGAACGTCCGCACCCCCTCACCCGCGCCGGGAAGGCCGGGATTGAAGGCCGTCTGCATGTGGATCACCCGGCCGCCCGGAACGTCCGGCTCACCGGCCATGACCACGGGCGCCGCGGCTCCGAAAGCTGCGGCGACGATGCCCAATATCGCAAACTTACGGCGCACGGTTCCCATCCGCCGCCCAGGCTCCCCTGCCTTCGGAGCCGCACGGACGGCCCTTCTTCATAGGTAGTGAGTATGCACGTTGCAGAGCCTACGACAAGCGACAGGCAGGTATCACAATGCCGCCAGACCCCGGCCGATCAGAAGTCGTTGCACGTCGCTGGTGCCCTCGTAGATCTGGCACACCCGCACGTCGCGCCAGATCTTCTCGGCAAGGTAGTCGGCGACATAGCCGTACCCGCCATGGATCTGGATCGCGGCCGAGCACACTTCCTCCGCCATCTCGGAGGCATGGAGCTTGGCCATTGCGGCTTCCGTTAGGCAGGGCAGGCCCGCATCCTTCAGGCTGGCGGCATGCAGCACCATCTGCCGCGCGACCGTCACTTTCGTGGCCATATCGGCCAGCCGGAATTGCACGGCCTGGTGGTTGATGATTCGGGTGCCGAACGCCTCGCGCTCCCCGGCATAGGCGCGCGCCAGCTCGAAGGCGGCGCGGGCCATTCCCACCGCCTGTGCCGCGATTCCGATGCGTCCGACCGACAGGTTGGCCAGCGCGACCCGGTAGCCCTCACCCTCGGTTCCGAGCAGCGCATCGGCTCCGACCGCGCAGTCCTCGAAGGCGATCTGACACGTATCCGACGATTTCTGGCCCAATTTCTTCTCGACCGATGCGACACGATAGCCGGGGGTGGCGGTCGGGACGATGAAGCAGGAGATGCCGCGCTTGGCGGAAGCGAGATCCGTCACGGCAAAGACCAGTGCCATGTCGGCGGTCTTCCCGGACGTGATGAACTGCTTCACCCCGTTCAGCACCCAGCCGTTGCCCTTGCGCACCGCGCGGGTCTTCAGGTTGGACGCGTCCGAGCCGGCATGGGGTTCGGTCAGGCAGAAAGCGCCCAGGATCTCGCCGCGCGCCAGCGGCTTCAGCCATTTCTCCTTTTGCTCGGCCGACCCATAGGCGAGCAGCGCCGCGCAATCTGGCGAGTTGTTGACGCTCATCACCGTCGACAGCCCGCCGTCCGCCGCCGCGATCTCCTCCAGCGCCAGCACGTAGGACACCATATCGGCGCCCGCGCCACCCCATTCCGCCGGCACCGTCATGCCCATGAAGCCCAGCCGCCCCATCTCCGCCAGCAGCGTCCGCGGGATCTCGCCGGCCGCCTCCCATGCCCGGACATGGGGCAGCACCTGCTCACGCGCGAAGGCGCGGGCGGTGTCACGGATCAGCGTCTGCTCTTCGGTGAGGATCATGGCGTTCTCATACTTCTTTCCCGTCCGCGGAGGAGAAGATGGAGAAATCCCCCATCCGTCGTCCCGACCGCGGTGAAGCGGTGTGGAGGGAGCTGTTCATGCAATTTCTGCTGCCCGGGAAGGTCCCTCGACTACGCTACGCTTCGCTCGGGACGACGATCCTTTACCACGGCAGTTCCGTGCCGTCGTACTGAAGGTAGCGGCCGTTGTCGGACGGCTTCAGCGCGGCGATGGTGTCCACCATCGGCGGCACGCTCTGGTCGATGGTGAGGGTGGCCGTCGCGCCGCCCATGTCGGTCTGGACCCAGCCGGGATGGAGCGCCACGCAGACGATGCCGCGCGGCGCAAGGTCCTTCGCCAGGCAGCTCCATTCCATGTTCAGCGCCGTCTTGCTGGCGCGGTAGATGTAGCGGCCGCCGGCGTTGTTCGCGATGCTGCCGAGGATGCTGGAGATCGCGATCAGCTTGCGCTCGGCCGAGCGCGCGACGTGCTCGACGAAGGCCTGAGCCATCATCAGCGGCGCCAGCGCGTTGACCTCGAAGACCTGGCGCCACGCCGCGGGGTCGACCGCGCCGAGCGGCGTGTTGCCGCGCTCGCCGCCGATGCCGGCGTTGCAGATCAACACGTCGATCGCCTCGCCCGACAGCTCCTTCGCCAGCGCAGCGACGGCCTCGTAGTCGGTGACCTCGAGCCGGTGAGGATGGATGTCGCCCGCAATGCCCTTCAACGCGTCGGGGTTGCGCGCGCAGGCATGCACCTTCCATCCCTTGGCGGCGTATTGCCGGGTGAAATCGAGGCCGAGTCCGCGCGCGGCGCCGGTGATCAATACGGTAGCCATGCGATGTTCCTTCAGTGAGGGGCCTTCAGCGAGGACCTTCAGCGGCGAGCGAGCAGGCGCGAGCGCTGGCGCTGCCAGTCGCGGTCCTTGATCGACTGCCGCTTGTCGTGCGCCTGCTTGCCGGTCGCCAGTGCGATCTCGATCTTGGCGCGACCCTTGTCGTTGAAATAGACCTGCAGCGGCACGACGGTTCGCCCCTGGCGTTGGATCGCGCCGATCAGCGTGTTGATCTGCCGCCGGTGCAACAGCAGCTTGCGTGGCCGCTTGCGCTCGTGGTTGAAGCGGTTGCCGGAGGCGTATTCCGGGATGTCGGCATTGACCAGCCAGGCCTCGCCGCCGTCCTCGGTGACGTAGGATTCCGCGATCGAGCTGCGCCCGCCGCGCAGCGACTTCACCTCGGTGCCGGTCAGCGCGAGACCGGCCTCGAAGGTCTCCTCTATGAAGTAATTGAACCGCGCCTTGCGGTTCTGGGCCACCACGGTGCGGCCCAGGTCCGGTTTCTTCGCCAAGAATGCTTCCTTAGTTCAACAGGCCTGCGTGGACCAATGCCTCGCGCACCGCCTTCTTGCTGCTCTCCGCGATCGGCACCATCGGCAGGCGCATCTCGGCGCTGCACTGGCCGATCAGCTCGGCCGCGTACTTCACCGGGCCGGGGCTGGTCTCGCAGAACATCGCCTTGTGCAGCGGCATCAGCCGGTCCTGCAGCTCGAACACCTTGTCGAGGTCGCGTGCCTTCCAGGCGTCATGCATGTCGCCGCACAGGCGCGGCGCCACGTTCGCGGTCACCGAGATGCAGCCGTCGCCGCCCTGCGCCATGAAGCCCATGGCGCTCGCATCCTCGCCCGAGAGCTGGATGAAACCCTTCTTCGCCTTGAGCTTGGTCAGCGTCGGGCGCGCCATGTCGTAGCTCGCGTCCTTGATGCCGACGATGTTCCTGACCTGCGACAGGCGAATCACGGTCTCGACCTGCATGTCGCCGCCGGTGCGCGGCGGCACGTTGTAGAGCAGGATCGGGATGTCGACGGCCTCGGCGACCGTCTTGAAGTGCTGGAACAGGCCTTCCTGGGTCGGCTTGTTGTAATACGGCACGACCAGCATGGCGGCGTCGGCGCCGGCCTGCTTGGCGTGGCGGGTGAGCTCGATCGCCTCCTCGGTCGAGTTCGAGCCGGTGCCGGCGATCACCGGCACGCCCGAGCCCTTGGCCGCGGCGATGCAGATGTCGATCACCCGCTTGTGCTCCTGCATCGACAGAGTCGGCGATTCGCCGGTCGTGCCGCAGGGCACCAGGCCATCGGTGCCTTCCTTGATCTGCCACGCCACGAACTTCTCGAATCCCTTCTCGTCGACGGCCCCGCCCTTGAACGGCGTTATCAACGCAACGAGTGATCCGGCGAACATGGCTTCCTCCGCATTTTTTCGCGAAAATCCACTTTAGGCCGCGGCCGTCATCGCGGCAAGACGAGCACCATGCCATAGTGATGCCGCGGTGACCTGCCTACGATCCCTAGCGTGAAAAACTACAGAATCCCCCTCATCCTGATTACCGCCGTGCTGTCCGCCGCGCCCGTGGCGGCCCAGCAGGGCGGCGCACCGGCCGCGCCGTCGCTGGAAACCACGACGCCCAAGCCGCTCAGCTCCGCCGAAGCCGCCGCCCTCGCCGCCGCCTTCAAGGCAGCCGACGACGGCCGATACGCCGATGCGCGCGCAGCCGTGGCCAGCTTCAACAACCCGCTGCTCACCCGCATCGTCGAGTGGACGATCCTGCGCACCGCCCCGCGCGGCGACGCGGACTTCGCGTCGACCTGGCGCTTCCTGCGCGACAATCCCGACTGGCCGGAGCCCGAGGTGCTGCGGCGCCAGGCCGAAGACCGCATCACGCCCACCACTCCCGCCCATGATGTCTGGCGCTATTTCACCGCCTTCCCGCCGCTGACCAGCACGGGCCACATGCGGCGTCTCGAGGCCGCGACGACGGCAAGCCCGAAAGACGTGCCGCGCTTCGCCAGCGAGAGCTGGCGTAGCGCCACCTTCCGCAAGGCCGACGAGGAGACCTTCCTCAACAAGTACGGCCGCTATCTCTCCGGCGAGGACCATGTCGCCCGCTTCGATCGCATCCTGCGCGACGGCCGCGCCGAGGCGGCGCGCGACCTGCTATCCAAGCTGCCGCCGGACTACCAGCCGCTCGCCAATGCACGACTGGCGATGGCGACGCGGGCGGCGGACGCCGCGACCCTGCTGCGCGAGGTGCCGGCGGCAAAGCTCGCCGATCCGGCCATCGCGCTCGAGGTGCTCGCCTGGCGACGCCGCACCGGCAAGCTCGACGATGCCAAGGCGCTGGCCCTCCAGCCGCCGCCCGTGCAGACGGAGGCATGGTGGAGCCAGCGCCATCAGCTCGCGCGCGACCTGCTCGCGGCCGGCCGTCCGGCCGAGGCCTACGCGGTGACCGTGCTGCACGGCCAGACCAAGGGCCTGGCCTTCGCCGAGGCCGAATTCCTCGCCGGCTGGATCGCCCTTCGGCGGCTCAAGAAGACGACGGACGCGCTGAAGCACTTCCAGGCACTCTATGACGGCGCCCCGACCGACGTCGCCCGCGGCCGCGGCGCCTACTGGCTCGGTCGGGCGCACGAGGCCGCCGGCCATTCCAAGGAGGCGACGGAGTGGTTCGCCCGCGCCGCCACCTTCGGCCATACCTTCCACGGCCAGCTCGCGGCGCGGCGACTGCCCGGCGGCCCGCGGCAAATCCCGGGCGATCCCACGCCGAGCCCAGCCGAGCAGGAGTCGCTGGCCGGACGCGAGCTGGCCCTGGCGGCACGCTACATCGGTCAGGCCGCCGAACCGGATCGCACGCGGCCATTCCTCCTGCGGCTCGCGCGCCAGGTGACCTCACCGGGCGAAACCCTGCTGTTGGCGCAGCTCGCCACCGAGCTCAAGCGCCCCGACGTGGCGCTCGTCATCGCACGCCGGGCAACGGACCGGGGCGTCGTCCTGCTCGACGCCCTGTTCCCGGTAGTGGAGCTGGGTGCCACCGGATCTATCGAGCGGGCATTGGCGCTCGGCCTGACACGCCAGGAAAGCGGCTTCAATGCCGCGGCGGTCTCGTCGTCCGGCGCGCTCGGCCTGATGCAGCTCCTGCCGTCGACGGCCCGCGAGGTGGCCGGCAAGTTGTCGCTGCCGTTCGTGGAAGACAAGCTGACCAGCGATCCGACCTACAACGTCACCCTCGGCAGCGAGTATCTTGCGCAGATGTTGAAGCGCTTCGGCGGCTCCTACGAGCTGGCGCTCGCCGCCTACAACGCGGGGCCGAACCGCATTCCGCGCTGGCTCGATGCCATGGGCGATCCGCGCGGCGGCAAGGTCGACATGGTCGACTGGATAGAGATGATTCCCGTGGGCGAGACCCGCAACTACGTACAGCGCATCATGGAGGCCCTCGGCGTCTATCGCGACCGGCTGAACGGACCCTATCGCCTGCAGCCGCCCGGCATGGGCCGCAGCTAGGCGCCGTCGCCTCATGATCGCGGAATGGCTCGAGACGCACGAGCGGCAGGCGACGCTCGCGATCCTGATGACCGCGCTGGCGCTGCGCCTGTACATGGCCTTCATCGCCGGCGTGCCGCATCTCGGCAGCGACGGCCTGACCTACATCGAGATGGGCGACGCCATCCTCGACGGCAAGCCGAAGTCGTTCTTCTCCAACGGCTATCCCATCATGCTCGCCGCGCTTGCCCATCTGATGGGCAATGCCGATCCGCAGCCCGCCTGGCTGGCAATGAGCGCGCTGATGTCGACCGGCATCGTGGCCTTCGTGCTGCTGATCGCCCGCCGCTACGTCGAGCCCGCCTTCGCGCTGGCGGCCGCGGCGGTCGTCGCGATCTGGCCAACCCAGCTTTACTATACCGCTCAGCTCCTGTCCGACGTCCCGGCAACGTTCTTCCTGGCCTTCGGCATCCATCTCGCCCTGCGTGGCCAACCCGTGGCCGCCGGGTTCGTGCTCGGCATCGCGACGCTGGTTCGCGATTCCCTGCTGCCGTCCGTGCTGCTGCTCGGCGCCGTCGGCATGGTCGATCGCGAGGGACGAGGCGACATGGCGAGGCTGCTGCTCGCCGTCGGCATCGTGCAGGCCATCGAATGGGTCCTGCAGGCGCGTGGCGTGACCGCGGCGCCTTCCGCGGTGAACCTCAACCTGCTCCTGGCCGTCACCACCATGAGCACGGAGGGAATACCTGCCGCGCCGCCCGGCCTGTCGCCCGAACAGATGGCACATCCCTGGTCGACCTACTTCCGGTTCGCCCTGGAGCATCCCGTGACGTTCGTGCTGCAGAGGCTGGCGTCGCTCTACGAGCTGTGGGGGCCATGGCCCCATGCCGGCGATCCGAACGCCCCGCGCGGCGTGGCGATCCGCCTGATCGTCGGCCTGCGCTTTCCGCTGCTCGTCCTGGCGCTGATCGGTCTGTGGAGCCGCCGCCGCGACCTCGAATGCTGGATGGTGGCCGCTCCGCTGATCGGCCTCACCGCGGTCCACGTCGCCTTCTTCTCGGCCTCGCCGCGCTTCACCATCCCGATGGAACCGTCGGCGATCGTCCTCGCCGCCATCGCCGTACAGCGCCTGCTCGGACCAGCCCTGACGTCGGCCGCCGTGGCCCCCTCGTCCCGAGCGAAGCCTCGCTCGGGACGACGGATCGAGGCGCGACTCGCTAGCCCTTCACGCAGAGGACCTGCTTGAGCGTATGCTCGATCGACACGAGATCGGCCTGCGCCGCCATCACCGCGTCGATGTCCTTGTAGGCGCCCGGCGTCTCGTCGATCACCTCGGTATCCTTGCGGCACTCCACCCCCGCTGTCGCGGCGAGGTGATCGTCGAGCGTGAAACGCTTCTTCGCCGCAGCCCGCGACATCGCCCGGCCCGCGCCGTGGCTGCACGAGCAGAACGACTCGGCGTTGCCCTTGCCGCGCACGATGAAGGAACGGGCTCCCATGCTGCCTGGAATGATGCCGAGCTCGCCCTCGCGCGCGCGGACGGCGCCTTTGCGCGTGACGATCACGTTCTCCCCGAAATGGGATTCCCACGAGACGTAGTTGTGGTGGCAGTTCACGGCCTCGCAGTCGCAATCGAACGGCTTGGGCACCTCGGCCGCAAGTGCGCCGATCGCCGCCGTCATCATCAGGCGGCGATTGAACAGCGCATACTGCTGCGCCCATTCGACGGCATCGCAGTAGTCCTTGAACAGCGCTGAGCCCTGCGGGATGTACGCAAGGTCGGCGTCCGGCAGGTTGATGAACCAGCGGCGCATGTCCTCCTTGGCCTTCTCGATGAAGAAGGTCCCGATTCGGTTGCCGATGCCGCGCGAGCCTGAATGCAGCATCACCCAGACGCGCTGCTCCTCGTCGAGGCAGACCTCCACGAAGTGATTGCCGGTGCCGAGCGTGCCCGCGTGACTCAAGGCGCGCTCGAGCGTCCACTGCTTGCGCAACGGGGGATGCTTCTCGAAGAGCGCAAGCAAGCCCTCCGCCATCGCCCCAGGCAGCGAGCCGGTCACCGCATCGGGGATATCGTGCCACGCGCCACGGTCGCCCGGGCGACCGTTGTTGGTGCGGCCGTGCGGGATCCGCCGCTCGATCTCGCTGCGCAGGGCCGCGAGGCTGTCGGGCAGGTCCGAGGCAGTCAGCGTCGTGCGCTGCGCCATCATTCCGCAACCGATGTCGACGCCGACTGCCGCGGGCACGATCGCGCCCTTCGTCGGGATGACCGAGCCGACCGTGGCGCCCATGCCCCAATGAACATCAGGCATCACGGCGACATGCTTGTGGATGAAGGGGAGATTGGCGACGTTGCGCAACTGCGCCGCTGCCTGGTCCTCGACCGGCACGCCGTTCGTCCACATCTTGATCGGGACGCGCTGGGACGCGTCGATGCTGAATGACACCATGACCTTCACCGTTGGATTCTTGCGAGGCGCGGACCGCGAACCCACGATCCGGGTGCCGCGCGGAAGCCTGATATTGCCGCCGGAATTCGAACCGGTGGCCGTCACTTCGAGAGAATGCCGCTCTATCCGATAGAGCCACGCCGCGCGGAGACTATCCGCGAGACCTGGGTTGCCGCCGTTTCGGCGACGTATGGAGAGCGATCGAATACATGGCGCGTCTTTGACACGACACTCCATGGTCGACAAGAAGAAAACGTCCGTCAGGCCCGGATCGTCTTCCGTCGCGCGCCGCCGCGGTTCCCTGGCAACGGGCGCACTGCTAGTGTCCGCCGGGGTCGAGGATATCTCGGGGAATGGGAGCGATCGTGTCGGTGTTCAAACGTTTCGGATTGTGTATCGCCTTGATCGTGGCCGCGGGCGCGGCCAACGCGCAGGAAAAGAAGGTGGGGAAGGTCGGCACCTTCACCATCATCGAGATTACAGACAACGGTAAATTCAATCGCTGCTCGGCGAGCATGACGACGCCCGGCGGCGGCATGCTGCGCTTCGCGTTCGGTGCCAACCGGCAGCACTACATGAGCATCCCGGGCGTCGAAGGCAGCGGCCTCAAGCCGATGGATATCGTGCTCGACGGCGGCAGCAAGGCCTACAGGTTCAAGACTCACGCGGCCAACAAGAGCCGCGCGTCGGCTGAACTGGACTACGAGATGGTCGATCGCATCATGGCGGCCAGGAAAAGCATCACCGTCAGCTTCGCCGGCAAGCTCTACGACTGGGACCTGAGCGGCCAGAAGATGGAGCCGGTATTCGTCGCGATCACCAACTGCGTCAGCAACGCCATGGCCGCTGCAGGCGACGTCCGGGAGTTCGCCACCGTCAAGGACTGGACGATCAACAAGCAGCCCGCCAGCGACGGCAGTGCGATGTGCACCGCCATCCTCATCACCGACCAGGAGCAGGGCGTCCGCTTCGTGCGGACGAAGGACCGCTTCGAGGTCGGCTTCAGCGGCATGGGCAGCTCGATCGACGGCAAGCCGCTCGAGGTCGTGACCTTCTTCAACAAGGCCAAGCCGGGCGGCGAGCTTCCGGTGCAGGCACCGCTGGTGAACGACAAGGAAACGGGCCTCGGCTGGCGCACGATCCTGCGCGAGACATCGACCGCCCGTGCCGACGAGTTCGGCAAGGCGACCACCCTGGGCGTCGCCTACAAGTTCGAGGGCAAGCAGCACATCCTGACCTTCCCGATGGCTGCGTCGGGCGCATCGGGCGCCCTGCAGTCGCTGTTCGCCTGCGCCAAGTCCTGAGCCCCGGCCGCCTAGGCATCGACACATTGCTGAACGCCCAGACAAAGGCCGAGGCGCTGGCGCGAGGTGCTTCGCTACGTCCTGTGTCTGTGAATTCTTTATTCAAGACGGTTTCCTGCTGGGAGCGGCTCTGGAGAGGCGCGCTCCCGGCTGACAAGCTCTCGGGACGACAGAGATTGACGGATCCGGATGCTGTCTGTCCGCTTGAGCAGGCTAGATCCGAGCCAGGGCCGACGGCGGCAGCGGCCCTTTCTCCACCGCGGCGGCCGCCTGCTCGAGCTGGTCGAGAGTCGAGTAGCCGACCAGCATCGTGGTCACGTCGCGATTGGCGATGACGAAGCGCTGCGCGAGCTCGGTCAGGCTGCCGGCAATGCCCTCGCGCACCAGCGGCTCCAAGGCCTGCGCCCGCGCCACGTCGCTTGCGAAGTCGGGCGCCGAGCCGATCGGCGGCACGACCTGCATGGCCAGCGGATGGCGCATCTCCGTGCCGGCCAGAGCGCCGCCGGCCAGCGCGCGGATGACGATCGTGCCCATGTCGGCAGCCCTCGCGCGGTCGAGCGAGCGGCCATAGTCGAGGCCCGGCGCGCCCGCCGGCAGCGGCCCGCCGGCGCTGGGGTTGAGTGCGTTGTAGACGATCTGCACGGTGTCGAAGGCTCGCGAGTCGATCGCCTCGAGGATCGCCGCCGGCTCGCCGACGCCGCTGAAGCCGATGAACCGCGTCTTGCCGGCCTGCTGCAGCTTGTGAAGCGCCGGCACGACCTCGCCCAGCGCGATCTCGACGGCCATGCGGTCGTCGGCATCCGTGGCCGCCAGCGGGTTGTGGAGCTGGAAGAGATCGACATGGTCGAGGCCGAGGCGCTTGAGGCTCTCGTCCATCGACTGCGCAACCCGGTCCGCGATGCGCGACCGGTCGGCCGCAGCCAGCCGGAACTTGGTGCCGAGCACGACATCGGGCTTCAAGGTCTTCAGCACGCGGCCGAGCGTGCGCTCCGACTCGCCGTTGCCGTAGAGCGCAGCGGTGTCGATGTAGTTGATGCCGAGCTCTACCGCCCGCGCGATGGCGCGCTCCTGGTCGGCCGGCGCACCCTTGGTCATCAGCCCGCCGACCGCGCCGGCGCCGAAGCCGAGCACGGAAATGTCGAGACCGGTGCGGCCCAGGCGGCGCTTCTGCATGTCATTTCCTCCTATCGACTTCCTCCCCAGTCTTCTGGGGAGGTGGCGCCGTCATACGGCGACGGAAGGGTCGTGGGCATCACGACTGGTGCTCATGACCCCTCCGGCGCGGATTGCCGAGCCACCTCCCCTTCGCGGACTCCGCGAAGGGGAGGTGGTATGAATTCAGTTCGCCCCATCGAATTTGAACCATGGCGGCGAACGTGCGAGTAGCCTAGCACATGACCGTTCCCGCATTGACCGGCATCGAGCTCTGCGTGTTCGACGCCTACGGCACGCTGTACGACTTCAACTCGGCGGTCGCACGCCATCGCACCGCCGTCGGCGCGAAGGCCGATGCGCTGGCCGAGATGTGGCGCAGCAAGCAGATCCAGTACACCTGGCTGCGCAACAGCATGGGCGCATACGCGCCGTTCTGGCAGGTTACCGGCGAGGCGCTCGACCATTGCCTCGCCGCACAGGGCATCGCAGACCCGTCGGTACGCGAAAAGCTGATGGGCGCTTACCTGGCGCTCGATCCCTTCCCCGAGGTGCCGGCGATGCTCGACCGGCTGCGGCGCGCCGGCGTGCGTTGCGCCATCCTGTCGAACGGCAATCCCGGCATGCTCGATCCGATGGTCCGCGCCTCGGGGCTCGCCGACCGGTTCGAGGCGGTGCTGAGCGTCGATGCCGTCGGCGCCTTCAAGGTCGATCCAAGGGTCTATGCGCTGGTCGAGGCGCAGTGCGGCGTGGCTCCCGGCAAGGCCTGCTTCCTGTCGTCGAACTGCTGGGACGCGCATGGCGCCGCGCAATTCGGCTTCAACACGGTCTGGGTGAATCGCGCCGGCGCGCCAGACGACAACCTGCCGGGCCGGATCGTCACGCAGGTCGAGAATCTCTCCTCCCTTCCTTCGCTTCTTGGTGTCGCCTGATGTCCTCGCTGCCGACCTTCGCCGATGTGCAAGCCGCCGCCCGCCGACTCGAGGGCGTCGCCGTCCGCACGCCGCTGCTGGAGAACGCGCGGGTCAACGACCGCCTGGGTGGCCGGCTGTTCGTCAAGGCGGAGTGCCTGCAGCGTACCGGCTCGTTCAAGATCCGAGGCGCCTACAACTTCCTTGCGTCCATGACCGAGGCGGACCGGCGCAAGGGGGCGGTCGGCTGGTCGTCGGGCAACCATGCGCAGGGCCTTGCCGAGGCCGGGCGGCTGCTGGGCGTCAGGACCACCATCGTGATGCCCGCCGATGCGCCGGCGCTGAAGGTCGCCAACACGCGCGCTTCGGGCGCGGAGATCGTGCTCTACGACCGGGTGAAGGACAGCCGCGAGGAGATCGGGCTCGGCATCGCGCGCAAGACCGGCGCGACCGTCGTGCCGCCCTACGACCATCCGTGGATCCTGACCGGCCAGGGCACGGCCGGGCTGGAGCTGGCCGAGCAGGCTAAGGCGCTCGGCGTCACGCTCGATGCCGTCGCCGCCCCCTGCTCCGGCGGCGGGCTGTCGACCGGCGTGGCGCTGGGCGTCAAGGGAGTAAGCCCGGGCACGAGCGTGCACGCCGGCGAGCCCGCCGGCTTCGACGATCTCGCCCGCTCGCTGAAGAGCGGTCGGAAGGAGAGCAACGAGAAGCTCTCGGGCTCGATCTGCGACGCGCTGCTGGCGCCGACGCCGGGCGACGTCACCTTCCCGCTGGCGCAAACGCTGCTCGGGCCGGGCCTGGTCGTCACCGACGAGGAGGTGCTCGACGCCATGGAAGTGGCGTTCCGCGAGTTCAAGCTGGTGGTCGAGCCGGGCGGCGCGGTGGCGCTGGCCGCCGCCCTCACCGGCAAGCTGCCGGTCGCCGGCCGCGCCGTCGCCGTGGTCTGCTCCGGCGGCAACGTCGACCACGCGACCTTCATCCGTGCGCTGTCGCGCGAGCGCCCGGCGGCATGAGCCGCTCGCGCCGCGATCGCCGCGACAGGCGGATCATCCTCTCGGTCCTCCTTTCCAGCGCGCTGGCCAGCGGCCTGTTCGGCTACCTCCTGACTCCCGCCGGTGTCTCGCGCGCGATATCGGCGCTGATCGGCGTGGCCAATGCGCTGGCGATCGCCACGCCGATCGTACTGTTCGAGGTCCGAAGTGCGCGCCTCGGACCCCTGCATCGCCTGCGCCGGCTGCCGCTCGCCGTCTATTTCGGAATCAAGACGGCCTTCTACCTCGCGGTGATCGTCGGCGGCCTGATCGTGGTCCGGGTCGCCTTTATCCCCAACGCGCTGGCCCTGGATGGAACATTCAGGAGCTCGCTCGCCTTCGCCGTCGCCATGACGGTGTTCGGCAACCTGTTCTTCGAGATGGGCGGCCTGCTGGGCTTCGGCACGCTGCGGAGCCTGGTGACCGGCCGCTACGTTCAGCCCCGGCGCGAGCAGCGCGCCTTCCTGCTGATCGACATGAAGGATTCGACCGGCATGGCAGAGCGGCTGGGCGGCGTGCTGTTCCACGAGCTGCTCAACGACTTTTTCCGCAACGTGGCGGAAGCGGCGCTGGAATGCGAGGCCGAGATCCACAAGTATGTCGGCGACGAGGCGATCCTCACCTGGAAGGCCGGTGGAGCCCTGGCCGATGGCGATTGCCTGCGCTGTCCCTTTCTCGCCCGCAGCCTCATCGAGGGCCAGCGCAAGGCCTACCTCGCAAAGTACGGCGCCGTGCCCTCCTTCCGCGCTTCCATCCACTATGGCGAGATCGTCGCCGGCGAGATCGGCGACGTGCGGCGCGAGATCGCCTATGTCGGCGACACGCTGAACGTCGCCGCCCGCCTGCTGGAGGCGGCGAAAGACCTCGGTCACGACGTGCTCGTCTCCGACGACCTGCTCGCCCACACCACCCTGCCCGCCGGCCTGCGAACGATCGAGCTCCCCGTCCTCACCGTCCGCGGCCGCGCCGCGCCCCTCGGAATATCGGCCCTGGAAGGCGCGTGAGCTCCTCCGGAGGCGCGCCACTGGCGTGGCGCGCGTTCAGCGAAGACCTTGAGACTTGCCGGCAGACGGAGTGAGGCGTTATCGCCGCGCCTGGAAGCGGGCCAAAGTGCTGCCGAGGATGCCCTTGGGGAGGAAGATGATGAACAACACGAGGAGCAGGCCGTAGATCAGGTTGTCCCAGCCGACCGCCTTGGTGCCGAAGCCGATGCGCAGCGCCTCGGCGAGCAGGATGGTGATCACCGCGCCGACCGTAGGCCCGAGCGCCACGTAGACGCCGCCGACGATCACGGCGAAGACCATCTGCAGCGACACCGAGATGCCGCTCACCGTGTCGGGCGTGATGAACATCTGGTACTGGCAGTAGAGCGCGCCCGCGAAGGCCGTCATCAGCGCGCTGATCACGGTGATCTTGAGCTTCTCCCAGGTGACGTTGACGCCGGCCGCGGCCGCGGCGTCCTCGTCCTCCGAGATCGCCTCCAGCGCGTAGCGGTCCATGCTGCGGTCGACCGTGCGCCAGATCAGCAGCCCGACCGCCCAGATCGCCAGCGCGATCAGGTACCAGGTCCGCTTGTCCTCGAACTGCAAGGCCCACAGGCTGTTGCCGGGCACGCGGTTGGGCGAGAAGCCGAGCGAGCCGCCGGTATAGTCGCGCGAGGCGGTGATGACCTGCAGCACGATGCCGGACAGCGCGAGCGTCACCAGCACGAAGTAATGGCCGGTGATGCGGAAGCGGAAGCAGGGATAGCCGACGATCACGGCCAGCAGTCCCGCGCAGGCGAGGCTGATCGGGATGCCGAGCCACGGCGTGAGCCCGGCGTGGTTCCACAGCAGCGCCGTGACATAGGCGCCGACGCCCATGAAGCCGCCATGCCCGAGCGACACCAGCCCGAAGCGGCCCATCATCGACCACGACGTGTAGGCGAACGACCAGATCAGGATCAGGATCAAGAGATGCAGGTGATAGGGATCGCGATTGGCGAAAGGCAGCGCGATCAGCACCGCGCCGACGAGCCACGGAAGCAGGCGTGCACCGCTCAGGTTTGTCCTGCTCACTGGCGCCTCGCCAGCAGCCCGCCCGGCCGCACGAACATCATCAGGATGAAGAAGCCGAAGGCCAGCACGTAGCCCCATTCGAGGTCGGAGAACAGCCCGCCGAGCGAGATGATCTCGGCGAACACGAAGGAGGCGACGAAGCCGCCGACGAAGTTGCCCAGCCCGCCCAGCACGCAGATCAGGAAGGTGATCGGCCCGAACGACAGGCCGACGAAGGGATGCACGTCGTACTGCAGCACCAGCAGGCAGGCCGCGAGCCCGGCCAGCGCGCCGCCCAGCGCCGAGGTCACGATGTAGATGCGCCGTGCATCGACGCCCATCAGCGCCATGATCTGGCGGTCCTGCGCGATGGCGCGGATGGCGATGCCGGTATAGCTCCGCTTCATGAAGACATAGACCGCCACCATGCCGACCAGCGCGGCGGCGAAGGACAGCAGCCGCGAATAGCTGAAATGCATCTCGCCGAGCGCCAGCACGGGGAGCTGGATGCCCAGATTGCGGAAGTCGATGCCGAACGCGACGGTGGCCAGGCTCTGCAGGAAGAACAGCACGCCGCCCGTGGCGAGGAGCTGGTTGATCGGCGGCGCGGAGAGCAGCGGCTGGATCACCAGGATGTGCAGCAGCGCGCCCATCCCCGCGACCAGCAGGATGCAGAGCGGGGCGGCGATCCAGTACGAGACGTGGAAGACCGACACCAGGTAGTACATGCCGTACATGCCGATCATCACCAGCTCGGCGTAGCAGATCCAGGTGACGTCGATCACACCGAAGATCAGGTTCAGCCCGAGCGCCAGCAGCGCCAGCACGCCACCGAACAGGATGCCGTTGATCACGGCCTCGAGCAGGTAGATGTCGAAGATCTCGAGGAAGGATTGCATCGCTACCCTTTCGTCTTCCTCATCTCATTCCCCTCCCCCGTCTTCGGGGGAGGTGGCGCGGTAATCCGCGACGGAGGGGTGTGACGCACCATCTCGCGTCACGCCCCCTCCGTCAGCGTCAGACGCTGACACCTCCCCCGAAGACGGGGGAGGGGGAAGAACGAGGCGGTCGTGTGCGTCAAACACCGAGATAAGCCTGCTTGATCGTGTCGGTCGCCATCAGCTCGGCCGAGCTGCCGGAGGCGCGGATGGTGCCGGCTTCGAGGAGATAGGCGCGGTCGACCGTGTGGAGGACCTGCTGCACGTTCTGCTCGACGATCAGCACGGTGAGGCCGCTGGCGCGGATACGCTTGACCAGCTCGAAGACCTGCTGGACCACCACCGGCGCGAGACCGGCCGACGGCTCGTCGAGCAGCAGGAGCTTGGGCTTGCTCATCAGCGCCCGGCCGATCGCGCACATCTGCTGCTCGCCGCCCGACATCGTTCCGGCGAGCTGGTGGCGCCGCTCCTTCATGCGCGGAAAGAGATCGAACACGAAGGCCAGCCGCTCGGCATAGTGCCGCCGCGCCTCGGGCATGAAGGCGCCCATCTTGAGGTTGTCCTCGACGGTCAGCCGCGGGAACAGCCGGCGGTTCTCCGGCACGTGCGCGATGCCGAGGCTTACGATGCGATGCTCCGGCGTGCGCAGCACGTCGGTGCCTTCCATGGTGACGGTGCCGGCGCGCGGCCGGATCAGGCCCGAGATCACCCGCATCAGGGTCGTCTTGCCAGCACCGTTGGGGCCGATGACGCCGACCGCCTCCCCCGCCCGCACCTCGAGCGTGACGCCGAACAGCGCCTGGAAGGTGCCGTAGCCCGCATCGACCGATTTCAGCTCGAGCATGCCCTCACCCGCTCAACGCCGCGCTTCGGCAGCAGCTGCCTGCGTGGCGTCCGCCTCCGTGCCGAGATAGACCTCGACCACGCGCGGATCGCTCGACACGATCGCCGGCAGGCCCTCGGCGATCTTCTCGCCGTGGTCCAGCACCATGACGCGGTCGACCACGCGCATCAGCACCCCCATGATGTGCTCGACCCAGATGATGGTGATGCCGAGCTCGGCGCGGATCTTGCGCAGCATCTCCGCCGCCTGGTCCATTTCCGCCTCGTCCAGCCCGCCCAGGCTCTCGTCGGCGAGCAGCAGCTTCGGCCCCGTCGCCAGCGCCTTGGCAAGCTCGAGCTTCTTCAGCCCGGCCGCACCCAGGCCGTCCACGCTGACCTTGCGATCAGTCGGCAACCCGACCATTTCGAGCGCGCGTTCTGCCGCTTCGTCGGCCTTGGCGCGGCTGTGCCGGCCCTGGCCGTAGTAGCCGGCGAGCGCCACGTTCTCGAACAGGCTGAGGCGCCGGAACGGCCGCGGGATCTGGAAGGTGCGCCCGATGCCGCCGTTGATGATGCGGTGGGGAGGCATCCCCGCCAGCTCGGTGCCACCGAACTTGATCGAGCCCGCGGAGGGCACGAGCGTGCCCGAGAGCAGGTTGAAGATCGTGCTCTTGCCCGAGCCGTTGGGCCCGATCAGGCCGAGTATCTCGCCCTGGTCGACGCGGAAAGACACGTTGTTGACGGCGGTGAAGCCGCCGAAGCGCTTCACCAGCCCTTCGACGACCAGCACCGGCTACTTGTAGCTGTAGGTCATGCCGGCCGGCCACGGCAGCACGACATCGCGCTGCGCCAGGCTCTTCGGCCACACGACATACGGCTTGTCGTCGACATACTGGATGACCACGGGATAGGAGCGCTCGTTCTGGCCCGCGATCGGCGATTCCGTCGGCGCGAACTTGACGCCGAAGCCCAGCATGGTGCCGCCCTCGGGAATATCGACGTCCAGCGCGGCCTTGCGCAGCGCCTCGGCGTCGACGCCGCCGTACTTCTTGATCGCGACCGGCAGCACCTGCGTGAAGAACACGTACATGTTGCTGGCGCCGATGCCGACATGGGCCGACCGGATGGTCTGGCCCGGCTTGGCCTTGTCGAACTCCTCGCCGACCATCTTGACGATCGGCTGCAGCTTCGGATCGATCGCCTTCGGATTGGCCAGCCAGATCGAGACCGGGTCGGTGTTGAAGAAGTACTGGGCGTGCCCGCCCAGGCTGTCGGCGAGCTTCTCGTAGACGCCGTAGCCCGCACCCTGGCCGATGATGCCGCCGGTCTTGAAGCCCTGCTCGCGCGACTGGCGCAGCAGCAGCGAGATGTCGGGGTTGTAGCCGGTGTGGAAGACCACGTCGGGACGGGCGCGCTTGAGCTTGGTGACCAGCGCCGAGAGATCGGGCGCAGTCGCCGAGTAGCCTTCCTTCAGCACGATGTTCATGCCGGCCTTCTTGGCGCCCATCTCGTTGCCCCTGGCAACGTCGACGCCGTAGGCGCCGTCCTCGTGGATGATCGCCACCCGCATGTCCTTCGGCTCCTTGCCGAAGTTGGGCTTGGCGATGTTCGCCACCATGTCGGTCGTGGTCAGGCCGTATTGCTGGCCGCTCGCCTGCGGCCGGAACACGTACTTGTAGTGCTTGTCCTCGACCACGCCGGTGGAGATGCAGGTGGTCAGCCACAGGAACTTCTTCGCCTGCTCCACGCGCGAGGCGATCGGCACGCATTGCGCCGACGAGTAGATGCCGGCGACCATGTCGACCTTTTCCTGCTCCATCAGGCGCACGGCTTCGTTGATCGCGATGTCGGGCTTGCTCTGCGCATCGGCATAGACCGCCTCGATCGTGTAGCCCTCGATCGGCCCCTGCTTGATGAAGTAGTCGTTCATGATCTTGACGCCGAGATACTGCAGCTCGGAACCGCCGCCGGCCAACGGGCCGGTGAGATCGAAGATCACGCCGATCTTGAACTTCTTATCCTGCGCCTGGGCGGCCATCGCCAAGCCCAATGCCGCGCCCATCGCCAGCGCGCCGGCGAACGCACGCCCCAGCCCACCCATACGCATGCTGCTCTTCTCCCTGTGACGGCTTGTTATTCGTTGCCGCCATCACAGGGGGCAGACCGCACGATGTCAAGCGGGGAGCGGCCTACAAGCGGCCTTCTCCCGGCGTGAGGATGTCGAACATCAGGGTTGACGGCGGATCGAGCATGCCGAACAGCGCGGCGAGCCGCGACGCGTCGCCCTCGATCTTCAAGGCGCCCGACGACAGCGCCTCCGGGATGGCGAGCTTGCCGAGGATCAGGGCGTCGAGCGTCGCGCGCGTCGTGACGACGGTCGCGGTCGCGCGGTTCGACAACGCCCCCGCGCGCTGGGAGAGCGTGCAGTTGGACAGCGTCAGGACGAGCTTCTCGTTGCGGTCGGTGAAGTGCCAGTTGAGCACCATCGCCTGTCCGGCCGCCTTAGCCGGATCGAGGCGGATCGCCAGCATGTCGAAGAAGATGTCGGAGCTCAGCCCGGCCAGCGTGTCCGCGGCGAGCATGATGCGGGCCGGCATCTTGAACACCCCGTGCCGCAGCTCCTGCGCGCCATACAGGAAGGCGTTGCGCCAGGTCGCCGATTCGGCCTGGTAGCCCATCTGCTCGAGCGCGTCGGCGCAGAGCGCGCGAGCCTCGGCATTGTCCGGCTCGGCGTAGACGACCTCCTTCATCACCTGCGCGACCCAGCGGAACTCACCTTTCGCGAAGTCCGTCCTTGCGCGCGCGACGACGGCCGCGGCGCCGCCCATGTACTCGACGAACTTCTTCGCCGCCGGCGCCGGCGGCAACGGATTGAGGTTGCACGGATTGCCGTCGTACCAGGAGAGATAGCGCTGGTAGACCGCCTTCACGTTGTGGCTGACCGTGCCGTAGTAGCCGCGCACCGACCAGCGCTCCGCCAGCCCCGGGGGCAGCTCGACGACCTCGGCGATCTCGGCCGGCCGCCAGCCCCTGCCCATGTAGCGCAGCGTCTGGTCGTGGATGTGCTTGTAGAGGTCGCGCTGCGCCTCGAGATAATCGACGATCGCTTCGCGCCCCCAGGTCGGCCAGTGGTGCTGGCCGATCATCACCTCGGTGTGCGGCACGTACATCGCGATGGCGTCGTCGATGTACTTCGCCCAGATGCGCGGATCGCGCGCCACCGAGCCGCGCAGCGGGATGAAGTTGTGCAGCAGCGGGCAGGCATTCTCCGCCATGTTGAGCACGCCGAGCCCGGGATAGAACATGTGCATCTCGGCCGGTGCCTCGGTCTCCGGCGCAAGCTGGAAGACGATCTCGATACCGTCGACCGTGTGGGTCTCGACCGGCTCGACGATGCTGCGCGTCGGCGCGATCAGCCCCGTCGTGCCGCGCGCCACGGCCTTGCCCAGCCCGGCATCGACCTGGCCGCGCGCGCCGCGCGGCAGCATGGCGCCGAACTGGAATTGCGCGCGGCGCATCATCGGCAGGCCGGCCAGCACGTTCTCGCCCGAGATCGCCTCCATGAAGCCCGCAGGCGCGATGACGGCCACCTTTCCCGCCTTCACGTCCGCCTCGTCGATCACGCCGCGCACGCCGCCATAATGGTCGATATGGCTGTGGGTGTAGATCACCGCGACCACGGGCTTGTCCGGCCGGTGCGCGCGATAGTGCGCGAGCGCCGCGCGGGAAACTTCGGCGGTCGTCAGCGGATCGATCAGGATCAGGCCGGTATCGCCTTCGAGCACCGTCATGTTGGCGATGTCGAAGCCCCGGAGCTGGTAGACCCGCTCGGCGACCTTGAACAGGCCGTTGGCGAGGTTGAGCCGCGCCATGCGCCACAGGCTGGGATTGACCGTCGCCGGCGCCAGCTCGCCGTCGATGAAGGCGTATTCGCCGAGGTTCCAAAGCACCGTGCCATGGCCGGTCGTCACGATCCCCTCGGGCATCGGCGCGATCAGGCCGCGCCGGGCCGCCTCGAAATCCCGCGTGTCGTCGAACGGCAGCTTCGCCGCCATGGCGGAGTTGGCGGCCCGCGTCGCCGCTTCGGCGTCGCGCGCCACGTCGAGATGGGAGGCCGGAACGGGGACGGCGGAGCCTGCTGCCATTTTTGCTTTTCCTTGTAGGTCGAGCGCGGCACTTTGCGCCGATCACGGCAGCACGCAAGCTCTCGCTCTGCGCCGCCAGCACGATTGCAGGAGCAACGAGATGAAACTCTACTTCAGCAACGGTTCGCCATTCGCGCGCAAGGTGCGCGTGGTCCTCGCCGAGTTGGGGCTGACCTACGAAGCCGACATCCTCGACGGCCTTCGTCCGACATCATCCCCGCCGGGACCGACGATCGCGGTCCCCGTCCTGGAGGACGGGCCGCTGCGCCTGTGGGAGTCCGACCTGATCGTCGATTACCTGCTGCGCACCTATCCTGCGGCACGGCCGGCCGGCGATGGAGCGCAACCGCCGCTGTCGCCCTGGGTGGCCCGGCCGGAGCGACACTGGCAGGACATGACCGTCCTGGCCACGATTGCGACCTGCGCCGCGAGCATCGTCAATCTTCGCCTGATGCAGCCCGACGGCATCACACCGGCGAGTTCCGCCTACATGGCGCGGCAAAAGGCGAGGGTCGAAAGTTGCCTCGACTGGCTCGAGACGCAGGTCACCGACGAGGGCTTCGCTCCGGGCTGGTTCTCGATCATGGACATCTCGTTCTTCTGTCCCGTCGCCTTCTGCGACGCCCGGGGCGTGATGCCGTGGCGCGGGCGCCCGAAGCTCGACGCGCTGTTCGATCGCTGCCGTACGCGTCCCTCGATGATTGCCACCCCGATCGACCCCCCGCGCCGACCGGGCTGACACGATCAGCCCTCGACCTTGATGCCGTTGTCCTTGACGACCTTCGTCCAGCGCTCGGTCTCGAACTGGAGCTTCGCGGCGTATTCTTCCGGCGTGCTGCCGGTCATGACGAAGCCGAGATCGTTGTAGCGCTTGATGACCTCTGGGTCCTTGACGATCTGGCGCACCAGCGCGTTGAGGCGATCGACGATCGGGCGCGGCACGCCGGCGGGGGCGACCAGGCCGTAGAACACCGCGCTCTCCATGTCCTTCATGCCGAGCTCGCCGACTGTCGGCACGGTCGGACAGATGCTCGAACGCTCGGCGGCAGCGAGCGCGAGGCCGGTCAGCCGCCCCGCGGCGACGTGGTTGCCGGTCGGCAGCACGACGTCGATGATGATCGGCACGTGGCCGGCCAGCACGTCGCGCAGCGTGTCGGCGACGCCCTTGTAGGCCACGTTCTCCATCTTGAGCTTGAGGCGCGAGCGCAGCAGCTCCGCCCACAGGTGCGGCTGGTTGCCGACGCCCGACGTGCCGTAGCGCACGATCTGGGGCTGCTTGTTCACCCATTCGACCAGCTCGGGCAGGGTCTTGACCGGCACCGAGGGATGGACGGCGACGATGTCGGGGATGTCGGCCACGGTCGAGATCGGCTGGAAGTCCTTCAGCGGATCGTAGGGCTGCTTGAGGCCGAGCGCGGCGTTGGTCGCCAGCGTCGTCGTGCCGAGCAGGAGCGTATGGCCGTCGGGCTTGGACTTGGCGACCAGCTCCATGCCGATGATGGTGTTGCCGCCGCCGCGGTTCTCGACGATCACCTGCTGGCCGAGCAGCGCCGTCATCTTCTCGGCCACGATGCGTCCGGCCGTGTCGGTCGCGCCGCCCGGGATGTAGGGCACCACGATCTTGACCTGCTGGCTCGGCCACGCCTGCGCCCTGACGGCAGACGCACCCACGATCGTCGAGCCGACAACGCCCGTCAGCACGTCCCGACGCTTGATCATCTTGCTTCTCCCTCTTCCTCACAACTCCTCTCCCCCTGGCGGGCGAGAGGAACATGAGGGGGAGTCTTTACTCCGCGGGCTTCAGCGCCGCCATGGCCTCCTGCCGCTCGCTGGGCAGGAACGAGATGGCGATCACGGTGCACAGCGCCACGATAGACAGCGTCATCAGCAGGGTCGGGAAGCCCGCCGCCTTGACCGATGGTCCGATCGCGGCGACCACCAGCGAGCTGACGCCGAAGCCGATCGCCAGCCGCATGCCGGTGACGCGGCTGCGCATGCGATCGTCGACATAGCGCACGATCATGGCGTCGGTGAACGGGATGGCGCCGAACACGAACACCATGAACAGCGTCGTCACCCCGACCAGCGCCCAGCCGTCGACATACGCGGCGAGCAGGAACAGCGGCACCTGGGCGATCAGGATCGGCAGGTAGATGGTCTTCAGCGGATAGCGGTCGATCAGCGCGCCGACCACGAGCTGGGCGAGCGAGGCCACCGTGAACACGCAGAACAGCACGACGCTCAGCAGCCAGGGATTCTCCGCCAGCTCGGCGATGCGCGACTTCAGCATCTCGCCGTTGGAGTTGGTCGTGAAGTTGAACACGATCGAGCCGGTGACCGCCGCGCAGGTCATGATGAAGAAGACCTTGGCCATGACGCTGGGCGGCAGGTCGAGCATCTTGGCCTTGCGCTTCGCCGGCGCCTCCTGCTCCTTCGGCACCAGGATCGCGAACAGGGCGGCGGCGATGAGGCTCACCACGCCGGGCACGATATAAGCCATCTGCCAGCCGTAGCGCGTGGCCAGCAGCACCGACAGGCTGGCGCCGATGGCGATGCCGAGATTGCCGACCAGCCCGTTGACGCCGATCACGAAGCCCGGCTTCTCGGCGCCCTGCACGATCATCGGGATGCCGACCGGATGGTAGATCGAGGCGAACGCGCCCATCAGCGTCAGCGCCATGCCGATCTGCCACTTGTTCTGGGACAGGGCGATCAGCAGGCAGGAGACGCCGAGTCCCGCGAAGAAGATGATCATCATGGAGCGGCGGCCCCACGAATCGCCGAGCTTGCCCGACACGATCGAGCCGGCCCCGAACATGAAGGATGCGCCGAACGCGAAGGGCGTCAGCTCCTTCCAGTCGGTGCCCCACACGCCGGCGATCACGCTCACCGTGTAGAGAAAGATGGCGATGACCCAGTGGTCCATCGCGTGGCCGAGATTGAGCAGGAGGGAAGTCGGGCTGCTGAGTTTCATGAGGTAAGAATAAATCGCAGCGTTCTGGCGGTCTTGCGCTAGAATGCCAAACTATGTTGCAGGACAGCCAAATCAGCCGTTCGACCGATCCGGCAGACTACCAGCGCGTGCCGCGCGCCGTGGCGGCCATGCCGAAGGACTTCCCGGCCGGCTTCCAGATCCTGCCCCATCGTCACGAACGGGCGCAGCTCATCCACGCCACTGCCGGCACCATGCGAGTCGCCACCGACGACGGCGTCTGGGTCGTCCCGCCGCAGCGCGCGCTGTGGATGCCGGGCGGCATCGACCATGCCATCGTCATGCTGAGCGCCACGACCATGCGCACCCTTTATGTCCGCGAGGACGTGGCCACCTTCATGCCCGGAACGTGCCATGTGATGTCGGTCTCGCCGCTCTTGCGCGAGCTGATCGTGCGGGCCACCGAGTTGCCGGTGCAGTACGACGAGAGCGGTCCGGCCGGCCACGTCGTGGCTCTGATCATTTCAGAGCTGCGCGGCCTGCAATCCCTGCCCCTTCAGCTTCCGATGCCGCGCGACGACAGGCTAAGGGCGTTGTGCGAGACGTTGCTGGCGTCACCCGCCGACCAGCGGCCGCTGGAGGTTTGGGCGGAGGCGATCAACACCAGCGCCCGCACCCTCGCCCGCCACTTCCAGTCCGAAACCGGTCTCAGCTTTGGCGCGTGGCGCCAGCAGGCGCGTGTTCTGGACGCCATGGGGCGGCTGGGCGGCGGCGAGCCGGTGACCCAGGTGGCGCTCGATCTCGGCTACGAGAGCGTGAGCGCCTTCAGCGCGATGTTTCACCGTGCCACGGGCACGACACCCAGCCAGTTCCGCAAACGTCCCGCCCTTCGATGAAAAGCCATGTTTTAATTATGGTTTTGCGGTGCTGCAGCAATTTCACAAACAAATGGAAATCTTGACGACATGGGTGCTAATCCCCCCAATGCGCACCCCGAGTAGCGTATCTTGAACCGTCATTCAGCCAGATCGGCCTCTGCAGACGCAGCGGCGGAGTAGTTAGCTTGAAGCCGACAGACATCTCGAATCCCGACTATTTCCACAAGGTCGTGGATTGCCAATGGGCCTGCCCCGCGCACACGCCGGTGCCCGAATACATCCGACTGATCGCGCATGGACGCTATTCCGACGCGTACATGATCAACTGGAAATCGAACGTCTTCCCGGGAATCCTGGGCCGGACGTGCGATCGCCCCTGCGAGCCGGCCTGCAGGCGCAGCCGTGTCGAGGACGAGACGGTGGTCAAGGGCAAGAAGGAGCCGGTCGCGATCTGCCGCCTCAAGCGCGTCGCGGCCGACTACAAGGACGATGAGGATATCGTGGCCCGGATGCCGAAGGCGCCGGCCAGGAACGGCAAGCGAGTGGCCTGCATCGGCGGCGGCCCCTCCTCCCTAACGGTGGCGCGCGACCTCGCGGTGCTGGGCTACGAGATCGTGATCTACGATCAGGATCCCAAGCTCGGCGGCTTCATCCGCACGCAGATCCCGCACTTCCGCCTGCCCGAATCGGTGATCG
>CAMFJT010000048.1 GCA_945957125.1 uncultured Rhodospirillales bacterium
CCCATTCGAAGTCCATGCGGTCGAGCGCGTAGGGGATCCAGCCGCAGCCCGATTCTCCGAAGGCGATGCGAATGTGCGGATAGCGTTCCAGCACGTTGGCCGCCATGATCGCCGCCAGTATGTTCACCAGGTTCATCTGGAAGCCGGACACCACGGTGAAGAACACCGAGCGGCCGACCCGTCCGCCATGCTTCTCGATGGTGCCGGGCGGGATGGTCGGGAAGGTGTGGAAGTGCAGCGGGAGCTGCACGTCGTTGACCGCCTTCCACAACGGCTCCCACATCGGGTGCCACATCGGCTCCATGTCCCACGAGCAGGACAGCTCGAGGCCGCGGATGCCCATCTTGGCCACCCGATAGATCTCCTGCACCGCGCCGTCGATGTCGCCGTAGGGCAGGCAGGCCAGCCCGATGTGGCGGTCGGGATAGTGGCTGCAGAAGTCCTTCAGCCAGTCGTTGTAGATGCGCAGCATCTCGTTCGACGCATCCTTGTCGTTGAGCCGGCTCGCCGCGCCCAGGATGCCGTAGATCACCTCGGCATCGACGCCGTCGCGATCCATGTCCTTGATGCGCAGGTGCGGGTCGGAGCAGCGGCGGATGTCCTTCGCGCCGTCCTCGTAGAGGCCGGTCTCGGCCATCACGTCGACCCGGTGATGCTTGCCTTTCTGGTATTTGCTGCCGGCCGGGCCGACGCCGTTCTTGAACCCGAAGGTGGCGCCGTTCTTCGCCATCCATTTCGGTCCTTCGTCGGTGTCGACCACGAAGGGCATGCGGTCCTTCATGTCGCGCGGCGCCATCGACGTGAACAGGTCGGGCGGCATCCAGGGCATGTCGAGGTGGCAGTCGGCCGAAATCCGATTGTATTTCATGGCGTCGCTCCCTTGGTTGTCGAATTGTGCGCGCTTGCGGCCGGTCCGGGCAAGGGTCAGGTTTCGACAGTCAACGGGAGATCGGCATGGGGAAGATGACCGGACGGGTTGCGGTCGTGACCGGCGCGAGCCGCGGCATCGGCCGGGCGATCGCCGATCTGTTCGCTGGCGAGGGCGCTCGCGTGGTCTGTGTGGCGCGTACCCTCAACGAGGGTGATCACCGGCTCGACGGCTCGCTCAACGGCACGGTGGCGGCGATCCGCGACAAGGGCGGCGAGGCGACCGCCATAGCCGCCGACATCTCCTCGGAGGCCGAGTGCCTGCGGCTGGTCGAGGCTGCGCGCACCGCCTATGGCCGGATCGACACACTCGTGAACAACGCCGCGCTCAACTACTACATCCCGACCGCCGACTATCCGACCGGCCGTTGGATCAAGGCCTTCGCGGTCAACGTCCACGCTCCGTTCATTCTCTCGAAGGCGGTATTGCCCGACATGCTCGCCGCCGGCCGCGGCGCGATCGTCAATATCGGCTCGGGCTCGGCGATCGGGCCGGGGCGTGGCCCTTATGCCGACCAGACGGTGCGCGGCGGCGTAATGTACGGCGCGACCAAGGCCGCGCTCGAGCGCTTCACCCAGGGCCTGGCACAGGAGGTGGCGCACCATGGCGGCATCGCCGTGAGCTGCGTGTCACCCTCGCGCACCGTGCCGACCGCCGGCACCGTCTATCACAAGCTGATGGCCAGCCTCGACGACCCGCGCGGTGAGCCGCCGCTCATGATGGCCCGCGCCGCCCTGCTGCTCGCCAGCGAGCCGGCGGAGTCGGTCAACGGCCGGGTCACCTACAGCCAGCAGATCCTGCAGGAGCGCGGCTGGATCGAGAAAGGCGTCGGCCGCGGCATCGACACGGTCGGCACGGGCTATTCGCAGATTTGAGGCGGGCAGTCTGTTCCGGTGCTGCCAAGGCGTTGTGCGATAGTGGCCGTCGCCATGGACACGATGACTTTCCCGCCCAGTGAGTCGTCGGCTCGGCTGTGCCGCCGTGAGCGGATTGCCGGCTTGTTCCTGCTGGAGCGGCGAGCCGCGAGCGGAACGACCGTTGAAATCAAGAACACATGACCTCTCGGGATGACAGGCAGGGCGTTCGCATATGAGCGAGTCCCCGTCGTCCCGACCGGAGCCGAGCGGAGCGAGGCGTAGCGGAGGGGCCTCCTCATGTATCACTTGCCGGGATGAACAGGTCCCTCGACGACGCTTCGCTCCGCTCGGGACGACGAAAATGGGTCATATGCGAATGGCCTGGGATGACAGGGATGGCTGTGCGAGACATTCTGCACATCTTGTCGGTCTGAGGCGGAGCCTCGCCAGGAGTGTGTCATGGCTGCGGACAGCGTCGCCCGGCTCGAAGGCGACTACGACTACATCATCGCGGGCGCTGGCTCTGCCGGATGCGTGCTGGCCAACCGGCTGTCGGCCGATCCCAAGACGCGCGTGCTGCTGCTGGAGGCCGGCGGCAAGGACAACTGGATCTGGTTCCACATCCCGGTCGGCTACCTGTTCGCGATGGGCAACCCGCGCGCCGACTGGATGTTCCAGACCGAGAAGGAGCCGGGGCTGAACGGCCGCGCGCTCAATTATCCGCGCGGCAAGGTGATCGGCGGCTGCTCGGCGATCAACGGCATGATCTCGATGCGCGGCCAGGCCGCCGACTACGACCACTGGCGCCAGCTCGGCCTCACCGGCTGGGGCTGGGACGACGTGCTGCCGATCTTCAAGCGGCTCGACGGCCATTTCCTCGGCGATACCGAGCATCATGGCGGCAGCGGCGAATGGCGGGTCGAGCAGCCGCGCGTGCGCTGGGACGTGCTCGACGCGGTGATCGCGGCGGCCAACGAGATGGGCATCCCGCGCACCGCCGACTTCAATACCGGCGACAACAACGGCGTGGGCTATTTCCACGTCAACCAGAAGCGCGGGCTGCGAATGTCGACGGCGCGCGCCTTCCTCAAGCCCGTGCTCGGCCGGCCGAACCTGCGGCTGGAGACCGGCGTGCTGGTCGAGAAGGTCCTGGTCGAGGGGAAGCGCGCCGTCGGCGTGCAGTTCCGGCAGGGCGGACGGTCGGTCCAGGCGTGTGCCCGCGGCGAGGTCATCCTCGCGGCCGGCGCGGTCGGCTCGCCGCAGATCCTGCAGCTCTCCGGCATCGGCCCGGCCGGTTGGCTGGATGAGCACGGCATCGCCGTGGTGAAGGACGTGCCGGGCGTGGGGCGCAATTTGCAGGATCATCTGCAGCAGCGCGCGATCTTCAAGGTCTCGGGCGTGAAGACCCTCAACACGACCTACCACTCGCTCGCCAGGCGCGCGTTGATGGGCATGGAATATGCCGTGCTGCAGAAAGGTCCGCTGACCATGGCGCCCTCGCAGCTCGGGATCTTCACGATGTCGTCGTCCGACCACGAGCGCGCCAACATCGAGTTCCACGTCCAACCGCTCTCGCTCGACAAGTTCGGTGAGCCATTGCATCGCTTTCCCGCCATCACCGTCAGCGCCTGCAACCTGCGGCCGACCTCGCGCGGTACGATCCGGCTGCGCTCGGCCGATCCGTCGGCCAAGCCGATGATCGCGCCCAACTATCTCTCGACGCCAGAGGATCGCCGCGTGGCGGCCGACGCCATCCGCGTCACCCGCCGGCTGATGAAGCAGCCGGCGCTGCAGCGCTACCATCCGGAGGAATATCTTCCCGGGCCGTCGGTCGGCGACGACGACGCCTCCCTGGCCAAGGCGGCGGGCGATATAGGCACCACGATCTTCCATCCCATCGGCACGGCGAAGATGGGTCTGCCGTCCGACCCGATGGCCGTCGTCGACGAGCGGTTGCGGGTCATGGGGCTCGACGGGCTGCGCGTCGTGGATGCCTCGGTGATGCCGACCATCACCTCGGGCAACACCAACACGCCGACGATCATGATCGCCGACAAGGCCGCGCAGATGATGATCGAGGAGGCGAAAGGAGCGTCCTCCACCCGGAGGGCTGCGTAAGGATCGGCAGGGTGCGGGTGCCGCCGGCGGCGCTCGCTCCGTCGCTTGCCGTGGCAGTATTCTGGAACATCGGGGAGAAATAGCGGAGGATGCCCCCCAATCTGCCGGTCAAGAGGCAGAGCATGGGAGGCAACGGATGGGCAAGCGGACACTGGGATTGCTCGCGGCATGCGTGCTGGGGGCGGCCGGGCTGGGACAGGCCAGCGCACAGACGACGTTCCGCGTCGTCAACCACTCGGATCTCAAGATCCTCGATCCGATCTGGACCACCGCGTACATCGTGCGCAACCACGGCTACATGATCTACGACACGCTGTTCGCGCTGGACGGCAACCTCGAGGTCAAGCCGCAGATGGTCGACAAGTGGACGACCTCCGACGACAAGCTGGTCTGGACCTTCACCCTGCGCGACGGGCTGGAGTTCCATGACGGCAATCCGGTCACATCGGAGGACGTGATCCCCTCGCTCAAGCGCTGGGCGGTGCGCGATCCGCTCGGCCAGGCGCTGTGGTCCAAGGTCGCCGACATCAAGGCGCTCGATCCCAAGACCTTCCAGATCACGCTCAAGGCGCCGACCGGCATCATGCTGCAGGCGCTGGGCAAGCCGTCGGGCAATGCCTTCATCATGCCGAAGAAGGTCGCCGAGACCGACGCCGGCAAGCAGATCGAGGACTATACCGGCTCCGGCCCGTTCATCTTCAAGAAGGACGAATGGAAGCCGGGCGACAAGACGGTCTACGTCAAGAACCCGAAATACAAGCCGCGGCCGGAGCCGGCCTCCGGTCTCGCCGGCGGCAAGATCGCCAAGGTCGACCGCGTCGAATGGGTCGCCATCCCCGACCAGCAGACCGCGACCAGCGCCCTCATCAAGGGCGAGATCGACATGATCGAGACGCCGCAGCACGACCTCTTGAAGATGATGGAGGCGAGCCCGGACGTGAAGCTGGTCACGCTCAACAAATGGGGCAACCAGTACATCTTCCGCTTCAACCAGCTCTTCCCGCCGTTCGACAATCCCAAGGTGCGCCAGGCTCTGCTCTACGCCTTCAACCAGAAGGACTTTCTCGACGGCGTGATCGGCGACGAGCGGTACTACAAGGTGTGCAAGGCGATGTTCATGTGCGACACGCCCTATGCCACGACCAAGGGGTTCGACGACAAGTACGAAAGCAACTTCGCAAAGGCGAAGGAACTCTTGAAGGAGGGCGGCTACGACGGCAAGCCGGTCATCCTGATGCACTCCACCGACCTGCAGATCCTCGCCAACCTCGCGCCGGTCGCCAAGTCGCTGATGGAACGTGCCGGCATGAAGGTCGACATGATCTCGATGGACTGGACCACGCTGGTCTCGCGCCGCTCGCGCAAGGATGCGCCGGACAAGGGCGGCTGGAACGTGTTCCTGACCTCGTCGGCCGCGGTCGACATCGTCGATCCGCTGGCCAACACCTACATCAACGCGGTGGGCGAGAACGCCTGGTTCGGCTGGCCGAAGGACGACGAGCTCCTGAAGCTGCGCGCCGCCTTCGCCGACGAGAGCGACCCGGCCAAGCGCAAGGCACTGGCCGAGGCCATGCAGGTGCGCGTGTCGGAGAACCCCACGCACGCCTTCGTCGGCCAATGGACCGTGCCGGCGGCGATGCGCAAGAACGTGAACGGCGCGCTCGAATCGCCGGTCACGATCTTCTGGAACATCGAGAAGAAGTAGCGCTCGTTCCCCGTTGTCCCGAGCGCGGTGAAGCAGGATCGAGGGATCTGCTCATCCTGGCGGATGTCGCGGGAACAAGCCCTTCCGCCTCGCTCCACTCGGGTGCGGCCGGGGCGACGGGGGTGGCTGCTGGGCAAAAGATTCCTCGAGCGGCGTGGCCGGGAGCATCGCTCCCCGCTCACGCCGCGTCGGCGTCTCGACGGTCTAGGAAGCGGTACCACGTGACGAACGCCTGGAAGTAGAGCTTGTTCAGGCCGTGGAACGGCAGCGGGCTCACCTTGCTCGGCGGTATCGGCAGTGCCAGGGGATCGCCCGATGCGATGTAGGTTGCCATCGCGCGCCCCATCGCCGATTGCAGCGCCACGCCGCGACCCATGCAGCCGATGTCGATCAGCAGGCCGGGCGCGGGCTCGTGCAGGTGGGGCAGGTGATCGCGCGTCAGCGCCACCCTGCCGCCCCAGCGGAAGTCGATGCCGGCGCCCTTGAGCTGCGGGAACATCTTTTCCATCATCGTCTCGATGTGTGCCCAGTCCTCCGCACGCCTGGGTTCGCGCATCGTGCCGCGGCCGCCCAGCAGGAATCGGCCGGTGTGATCGAGCCGATAATAGAGCCCGATGCGGCGCGAATCGGAGGTCGACTGGCCGCCCGGCAGGATCGACTTGCGGACATTGTCGGATAACGGCTTGGTCGCGACCTGGAAGGAATTCGCCGCGATGATGGTCTGGCGCAGGTGCGGCCAGAGATCGCCGGTATAGCCGTTGGTCGCCAGAACGACGCGGTCGGCCGTAACCGTGGCGCCGCGTGCGGTCGTCACGATCCACTGGCTGCCCTTGCGTTCGAGGGCGGTGGCCTGGGTGTCGCCGTGGACCGCCGCGCCGGCCGCGATAGCGGCCTTCGCGAGGCCGCGGGCATAGGCCAGCGGCTGGACCACCCCGCCGCGACGGTCGATCCAGGACGCCACATACTGCTCGTGGCCCACATGCTGCGCCGTCTCTCGTCGATCGAGCACCTGCACCGGCGCGCCGCGCTTCTGCCACTGCGCCGCGCGGGATTCGATCGGCCCGACCGCCGCGTTCGAGATGGCGCTCTGGATCCAGCCGTTGCGCGTGTTGGGCACGTCCATCCCATGCTTGTCGATCAGCTCCCACACCACGTCGGCGGTGCGCCCGACGAAATCGACGAGCCGCGGGCCGCGCTCCTTGCCGAACATGGTCTCGAGCTCGTCGGGGTCGAATTTCAGGCCGGGAATGACCTGGCCGCCGTTGCGCCCCGAGCCGCCGAAGCCCGGCTCCTTCGCCTCCAGCACCACGGCCTTTATCCCGCGCTCGGCGAGATGCAGCGCCGTCGACAGGCCGGCATAGCCCGCGCCCACGATGCAGACGTCGGTCGTGACGGACTCCAGCAGCGGCGGCGTCGGTACCGCGGCGGGCGCGGTCGCCGCCCAGAGCGAGGGTTCAAGCGGGAACGGTTCGGACATGGTGCCTCATCGAAATCTCCCTCCCCCGAAGGGGGAGGGCTGGGGAGGGGGACGGCAACCGGCGCGGCCTGCGGCCTTCCCCCTCCTGTATCCTCCCCCTGCGGGGGAGGAGCATGAGCCGGAGCTACCGCGCCCGGAAGTTGAACTCCGCGCCGGAGCGGATGCCGGTCGGCCAGCGCGCGGTCACGGTCTTGAGCTTGGTGTAGAAGCGCACGCCTTCCATGCCGTAGATGCCGTGGTCGCCGAACACCGAGGCCTTCCAGCCGCCGAAGCTGTGATAGGCGACCGGCACCGGGATGGGCACGTTGATGCCGACCATGCCGATCTGCACGTTGCTGGCGAAGGCGCGGGCGGCGTCGCCGTCTCGTGTGAAGATCGCCGTGCCGTTGCCGTAGGCGTGGTCGTTGACCAGCTTGATCGCCTCGTCGAATGTCTCGCTGCGCACGACCGAGAGGACCGGGCCGAAGATCTCGTCCTTGTAGATCGTCATCTCGGGCTTCACCTCGTCGAACAGGCAGCCGCCCATGAAGTTGCCGTTCTCGTAGCCCTGCAGCTTCAGCCCGCGGCCGTCGACGACCAGCTTGGCGCCTTCCTTCACGCCCTGGTCGACATAGCCCATCACCTTGTCGCGGTGCTGGCGGGTGACCAGCGGCCCCATCTCCGACTGCGGGTCGAGGCCCGGCCCGACCTTCAGCCCCTGCACGCGCGGGGCGAGCTTCTCGATCAGCCGGTCGCCGACGCCGCCGACCGCGACGGCGACCGAGATCGCCATGCAACGCTCGCCGGCGGCGCCGTAGGCGGCGCCCATCAGCGCGTCCGTCACCTGGTCGAGGTCGGCATCGGGCATCACCACCATATGGTTCTTGGCGCCGCACAGCGCTTGCACGCGCTTATTCATCTGCGTGCCGGTATGATAGACGTACTCGCCGATCGCGGTGGAACCCACGAACGAGATCGCCGGCACGTCGGGGTGCTTCAGCAGCGCATCGACCGCCACCTTGTCGCCGTTGATCACCTGGAAGATGCCGGCCGGCGCGCCCGCCTCGGCATAGAGCTCGGCCAGGAGCATCGGCGCGCTCGGGTCCTTCTCCGACGGCTTGAGGATGAAGGCATTGCCGGTAGCGACGGCCATCGCGCCCATCCAGCACGGGATCATGATCGGGAAGTTGAACGGCGTGATGCCGGCCACCACGCCGAGCGGCTGGCGGACCGACCATGTGTCCATGTCGGTTGCGACCTGCTCGGTGAAGTCGCCGCGCATGTGATGGGCGATGCTGCAGGCGAACTCGACGACCTCGAGCCCGCGTCCGACCTCGCCCTTGGCGTCGTCGAACGTCTTGCCGTGCTCGAGCGAGAGATGGCGCGCGAGATCGTCCATGCGCTTCTCGATCAGCGCCTTGAGGTTGAACATCACGCGCTGGCGGCGCAGCGGCGGCGTCGCGGCCCAGGCGCGCTGCGCCTTCTTGGCGACCTGCACGGCGGCATCGACCTCCTCGACCGAGGCGAAGGCGACGGTGGCCGTGACCTCGCCGGTCGCGGGATTGGTGATCTCGCCCGTGCGCCCGCTGCTGCCGGCCGTCGGCTTGTTGTCGATATAGTGCCCGATGCTCGCGACCATGTTTCCTCCGATCCGACGGCGGTTCTAGCACACCGTCAGCTCGTTCTGGGCAGTTCCCTGATCTCGACGGTGCCGCCGTTCTCGTACACCGGATTGCCGGCGGGCAGGGCTTCCGCCTCGGCGAGGCTGCCGGCCTCGATCCGGATGAAGCCGCCGACACGCGCCTGCATCGGCAGCGGGTCGTCCGGCTTGGTCGCAACGTGCGCCGCCTCGCGGCTCAATGCACGGCCGACGCCCCTTGGACCGCGATGCCCGAGGCGCCGGGACGCCGCGCGGCAAGCACGCGGCGGGCTTCTTCCGGCCGCCCAGCGTCGAGGCAGGCCCTCAGCAGGGTGAAGTCGATGAGGTCATGCTGCGCGCGGCTGCCGCCGATGCGCTCGTCCTGCCCGGCAAGCGGGGCGAGCGCTTCGATCGCCATGACGAAATCGCCGCGTTCGAATGCCAGAATTCCGCGCGACAGCGAGGGCAGGTAGGACCCGGACGGATAACGGCCCTCGCCCGCCAGCGCCGCCATCCGGCAGAAGCGAGCTTCCAACCCGGCTTCGTCATGCATCACCGCGAGCGCCAGGATCACGTGCAGGTCCGCGAGACCGTTGCCCGGCTGCGGCAGCGCGTCCTTTGCATAGTCGTACAGCGCGCGCCACGCGGCGGCGTCGCGTGGATGGCCGGCGAGTTCGGAGCGCCAGAGGAAGGCGGCCCCGTCCGAGACTCTCTGCTGCGGTCCACCGCTGTGCCGGTCGAGCGCGATGGCGTCCGCGTAGAGCCGCGAGGCCTCGACCCAATGGCCGAGCTGGATCTCGATGAGCGCGAGATGCCAGGTCAGATGGCCATGGAAGAACCCGTCATGCGGATAGGTTGCGAGCCATGAGGACAGATGGGCTCGCGCCGCGTCCGGCTCGCCGCTCTCGTAACAGACATGCGCGAACCCGTGCGCGCCATGCGCGTTGTCGGCCTTCGCCGCCACCGATCGTTCGATCTTCGCGCGCGCCGCCGCGAGCTGACCGTCCTCGGACAGCGCCATGGCATGCTGCGACAGGAACCAGGGATCCTCGCCGTAGTGTCGGGCGAGGCCGTCCATCAGCGCGGCGATCTCACGCTTCTGCCCGATGCGGCCGGAGGCGCCGATCAGGCCGTTGGGGTTCGCCGCCATCGAGAGCACGAGCGCATCGCGCGGCCATGCCGCCAGATGTGCGCGCAAGGCGGCGATCGCGTCGCCTGTCCTCCCGGCGAACGTCAGCTCGAGGAATGCGATGTGGCTGGCTTCGCGCGGCGTCAGGCCGGCGGCAAGGCGGCTGGCTGCCGCCAGCGCGGCCTTTGCGGCCGGCACGTCGCCTTCGCGAAGCAGCACCTGGGCCGTGCCTGAATGGGCCAGGGCAAAGCCGCGGTCGGCTGCGATGGCGTGCTCATACGCGTTGAGTGCACCGGGATAGAAGGTCAGCGCCAGCTCGCAGCCTTCGACATAGGCGTCTTGCGCAGCGACGGAAGTCGTCGACAAGGCGAGGCCGTATCGGTCTGCGAGCATGGCGGATCATCCCTCTCGGCTCGAGGCTTGCCGCTTCGCGGCGAAGCCTCGTCAATACATCACGTCGCCGCCGTTGGGCGACAGCGTCGCGCCGACATAGAACCCGCCGTCCGGGCCGGCCAGCAGCAGCGCGGTCGCCGCGATTTCCTCCGGGCGGCCGAAGCGACCCACCGGCAGGGCGTCGATGAAGGCCTGACGGTCGGCAGGCGTCATGGTCGCCGTCAGGTCGGTGACGATCGGGCCCGGCGCGATGGCGTTGACGCGAATGCCCTTCGGCGTCGCTTCCCACGCCAGCGCGCGGGTGAAGCCCATGATGGCGGCCTTGGCGGCGGAGTAGGGTGCCGAATTGACCGCGCCCTTCAGGCCGCGCTGCGAGGCGACGTTGATGATGCAGCCCTGTCCGCGCGCGATCATCGCGGGATAGACCGCCTGCGCCATGAAGAACATGCCCTTCAGGTGGACGGAGATGAGCCGGTCGAACTCCTCCTCGGTATAGGCCTCGAACGGCTTGCGGATATTCATGCCGGCATTGTTGAACAGGATGTCGACCGGTCCCAGCTCGCGCGCCGTTTGGTCGGCGAAAGCGCGCCCGGCGGCGATATCGGCGACGTCGACCGATCGGTGCAGGGCGCGCCGGCCCAGGGCGCGGATCTCGCCGGCGGTCTCGTCGGCCTTGGCCTCGTCGTGCAGATGGCAAAAGGCGATGTCCGCACCCTCGGCGGCGAAGGCGAGGGCCGTGGCGCGGCCGATGCCGCGCGAGCCTCCCGTGACCAGGGCGATCTTGCCGGTGAGCTTCATTCTGTCCTCCTGGAATCTTGCGGTACTCTCGCGGCGACCGCCCACCGACGGGAGAGATCATGACGACCATCAGGGGAGAATGGAACGAGGCGGCCGGAGCGGTCACGCTGATCGACGCCCATCATCATCTCTGGGACCTGAAGGCGAACCGCTATCCGTTCCTCGCCGACCAGCCCGAGCCACACTTCTTCCTCGGGCCCTACGACGCGATCAGGCGCGACTACCTGCCGGAAGACTACCTGCGGGATTCGGGCGCGCACAATGTCCTGACGACGGTGCATTGCGAGGCCGAGATGGATCGCTCGCGCCAGGTCGCGGAAACGCAATGGCTGACCGAGGTGAACGCCCGCTGCGGCTTTCCCGGCGCCATCGTCGCGCACGCCTGGTTCGATACCGACAATGCGGAGGAGATCATCGCCGCGCAGGCGCAGTTTCCTCTGGTGCGCGGCATCCGGTCGAAACCGGTGACCAGCCTTCGCCCCGGGGCGGGGACGCCCGGCGCGCCGGGCACGATGCAGGACGACAGGTGGCTGCGTGGCTTCGCCCTTCTCGAGAAGTACGGCCTGTCGTGGGATCTCCGCGTGCCCTCCTGGCACCTCGCCGAGGCCGCCGAGGTGGCGCGGCAGTTCCCGCGCACCCCGATCGTGCTGAACCATACCGGTTTCCCCTGGGATCGCAGCGAGGAAGGCCTCGCCGCCTGGCGTCGAGGCATGGAGGCGGTGGCGCGCGAGCCCAACGTCCACGTCAAGGTCTCCGAGTTCGGCCTGAAGGACAGCGCCTGGGAGTACGAATCGAACCGGCGGATCGTCCTGGAAGCGATCGCGATCTTCGGCCTGGAACGATGCTTCTTCGCCAGCAATTTCCCCGTTGCCGGCTTGCGGATCGACTACGACACGCTCGTCCGCTCCCTCGACCGCATGCTCTCCGACCGCTCGCAGGCCGATCGCGACCGCTTCTTCTGGCGGAACGCGGCATCGTTCTATCGTCTCGCGGTTCCGGAGCCGCCGCATCGAGCCTGTTCGGCGCCGCGAGGGCCGTGATACCGTCCGAAGAGAAGGATGCCGCAATCATGACGACAATGAGCGCACAGGATTCGCCAGGGAAAGCAGCCCTCGACGCGACTCTGCGCAATGCCGTCGAGCGCACGGACGTGCCGGGTGCCGTGGCGCTGCTCACCGACCGTGAGCGCGTACTGTATCAGGGCGCCTTCGGCGTGGCGGACGTCGCCACCGGCCGGCCGATGACGCCCGACGCGCTGTTTCGCATCGCCTCGATGACCAAGCCGATCACGTCGGTGGCGTTGATGCAGCTCGTCGAGCAGGGTCGCCTCGGCCTCGACGATCCGGCCGAGAAATACCTGCCGGAGCTCGTCGGGGCGAAAGTCTTCGAGTCGTTCGATGCCGCGAGCGGGGACTATCGGCTCCGCCCGGCCTCGAGGCTGGCGACGGTCCGGCACTTCCTGACCCATACCTCCGGGCTGGCCTACCCCTTCACCAGCGCGACCTGGCGCGATTTCAGGCCGCGCACCGGGGAAAGCTATCCGTTCGGCGGACCGTTGCTGTTCGACCCGGGCGAGCGCTGGCACTACAGCACCAGCACCGATGTCGTCGGCGCGCTGGTGGAAGCGGTGTCCGGTCGGAAGCTCGAAGATTATTTCCGCCGGCATGTCTTTGCCCCGCTCGGGATGGACGACACGTCCTACAGCGTGCCGGAGGCGAAGGGGCCGCGGCTGGTTGCGCAACAGTGGCGGGCCGGCGAGCGCATGGACGGCGCCATCGAGCGGCAGACGCCGCAGCCCGGCCTCACCATCGAGGCGCCGATCGGCGGCGGCGGTCTCGCCTCGACCGCGAGCGACTACGGGCGCTTCCTGCGCATGTTCCTGAACGGCGGCGCGCTCGACGGCGCGCGCGTGCTCGAGGCGGGCACGGTCGCGCTGATGGGCCGGAACCATATCGGTGCGCTTTCGGTGCCCGCGCAGGAGAGCACACTGCCGCGCAGCGCCGATTTCACCTTCATCGCGGACGGCCGCGACAAGTGGGGGCTCGGCTTCCTCATCACCGCCGACCAGGTGCCCGGCAAGCGTTCGCCCGGCAGCCTGAGCTGGGGCGGCATCAACAACACGTACTTCTGGATCGATCCCGCGCGCGGCGTCGCCGGCGTGATCATGATGCAGTACCTGCCGTTCGCCGACGCGGCGGCTTTGGCCGTCTACGATGCCTTCGAGCGCGGCGTCTACCGGCTCGTGGGATCGATCGGCTAGCGACCGGGCCGTCGTGGGAGTGCACTCGAATGGATGTCCGCAAGATCAAGACGGCGCCTGGACTTGAATTTGACTGCTCGGTGTCAGGCGCGCCGAGCGACGCGCTCGTCCTGCTGCTGCACGGCTTCGGCGTCTCGCGGCATTTCTGGGCACGGCAGGTGACGGCGCTGGCGGAAGCAGGCTACTTCGCGATCGCCCCGAACCAGCGCGGCTATTCGCCGGGAGCGCGACCCGACCCGATGGATCTCGACGCCTACCGCATCGACAGGCTGGTTGGCGACGCGCTCGACATTGCCGCCGCCGCGGGGCATGGCGCCAAGCGCTTTCACCTCGTCGGCCATGATTGGGGCGGGAGCCTCTCGTGGATCATCGCGGCACGGTATCCCGAGCGGCTGTGCTCACTCACCATGCTGTCGCGGCCCCATCCCGCGTCGTTCCTGCGCGCGCTCGCCCTGCCCGACGGCGAGCAGAAGCGGCGATCGGGCCACCATACGGCGTTTCTCGAGCCCGATGCCGTACCGAAGCTGCTGGCGGACGATTGCGCATGGCTGCGCTCGCGGCACATGCGTCAGGGTATGCCCAGGGCAGCGACCGACGCCCATATGTCCGTGCTGGGCAACGAGCCTGCGCTCGAGGCGGCCTTGGCCTGGTATCGTTCGAGCGGCCCGCGCCAGCCGCTCGGTCCGATCAGGGTGCCCACGCTCTATCTTTGGGGCGATGCCGACGACACGGTTGGTCGTGTCGCGGCCGAGGGCACCGGCGAGTTCGTCGATGCGCCGTACCAGTTCGAGATCTTGCCGGGCGTCGGCCACTATGCGGCGGACCAGGTTCCCGAGCGGGTCAACGAACTTCTGCTGGCGCACGTGCGCCGGCATGCCTGCTGAGACGCTCCGGACCGGACAACGGGCTTGCGCTGCCGCCGTCTGTCGTGTTGCGTCACGCGATGCCGAACGACAGCGACAGGGTCTTCCTCGACTACACCCAGGCCGAGCTCGACCAGGCCTATGACCAGCTCCATTGGGCGCCGCAGCGCGACGCCATACAGGTCGAGATCCGAAAGGATTGCGAGGCCGTGCGCCGATCGATGCCGCCGCGTACCGAGCGCTACGGCGGGAGCGAAGCGCAGTTCCTCGACATTTTTGCGCCGAAGGGGGCGTCTGGCGTGCCGGTCGTCGTCTACCTGCACGGCGGCGCCTGGCTGCGCGGCTCGCGCCGGGACTGCGCCTATCCCGCGCCGGCGGTCACGGGCCGCGGCGCGGCGCTCGTCGTTCCGGAGTTCGACAATGTCGGTGTGGTGCCGCTGCCGCAGATGGTCGAGCAGTGCCGCGAGGCTGTCGCCTGGACGGTGCGCAATGCCGCGAGCTTCGGCGGCGATCCCGATCGTGTCTTTCTCGCCGGCCATTCGTCCGGCGCGCATCTCGCGAGCTGCGTGTTGCTCGGCAACGAAACGCTCAAGGGTGCGCTGCTGATCAGCGGCATGTACGAGCTGCATGCGCCGATGCTCTCGGCACGCAGCAAATACGTGAAGATCACCCCCGAGGAGCTGGCGGCCGCAAGCGCCATGCGACATCTCGGCCGCATCCGGTGCCCCGTTGCCGTCGCCTGGTCGGTCGGCGACAGCCCGGAGTTCCGCCGGCAGGGCAAGGTGCTCACCGCGGCCCTGCAGGGCATGGGCCGGCTGGCCGGCGGTGGGGAGATTTTCTCGGCCAATCACTTCGAGGAGCCGCGGCAACTCGCTGATTCCGACAGCGCGCTCAGCCGCGTGCTCTACGCGCTGATGAAAATCTGAGTCGTCACCCCTTGCACTCGATATGGACGGTGAACGTACGAGCGCGCTCGCCGACGTCGGCCGCGCTCATCTCCCGGCCCCCCGTGCCGCTGTCGGTTGCGACGCCCGCCGTCGACAGGAAGGTGCGGACCACTTCGGTCTTGATGGCGTAGTTCACGTTCTGGGGCGTCGCACCGAAAGCTTGGGCTGCGTTGTTCGTGCTGATGCTCTTGCTCGTAACGCCGACGACGGTGCCGGCAATGTCGAGTACCGGCCCGCCGCTGTTGCCGGGTTGGACAGGTGCCGAAATCTGCAGAAATCGAGAGTCGTCTCCAGTGCCCGACAGCGCGTTGACGACACCGGTCGTCAGGACACCGCCCGACGACATGATCCCGCTCAGCGGAAATCCATAGACGACGATAGCCTCTCCGGGACGGACTGACCGGCCGCCGCGCAGGGGAGCAGTTGTCGGGGCCGCGGCGCCCGCTTGCAGCAGTGCCAGGTCGTTCTGCTTGTCCATCGCCACGGCGGTCGCTGAAATCGCCGGTCCGCCCGGCTGCTGGACCGTGATGGTCTTGCAGCCGTTCACTACGTGAGCATTGGTGAGAACGTGACCTTGCCGGGTGATGAAGAACCCGGTCCCGCTGGACGACTTGCCTGCGACTGCGGCAGGGTTGCTGCCACCGCCGCTTGCCGGACCTGAGCTGCGGAGATAGGGCGCGCTTTCGTCGGGCGACATCCCGAAGGTGAAGCGGAGGCCGCGCCCGTTTGTCGTCACTCCAGATCCGTAGCCCACCGCGAGCCTTACCATCGCGTACTGGATCTGGGCACGCTCGCCGTTGCTGCAGGTCAGGATGCCAGCCCCGCTCGAGTACTGGCCTACACAGTCCGTTCCATTGCCGTTCGTCAGGTTCATGGACCCTTGGTTGGTGCCACCCATGACCGTTCCCGTGAAGGACTCTCCATCGGATGTGACGGCACGAACGTCGAGTGGCACATTGCAGCCGCTGGCGAAAAGGCAGCAGCCGATCGCGACAAGGCGCTTCCACATCGAGCAACAATCCCCAATTGAATATCGTCCCATCAGGTACTGTGGCGAGTGCCAGCCACAGCATCAAGAGAAGGCGGCGAGGGTCTTGCGATAGCGCGCAACGATCCGGTCGCGGTTGCGGTGCCGCCCTTCCTGAACCAGCGTGAGACCGTTGCGGCGAACGGACTCGACCGCTTTGTTGTCAGCCGAAAAGATCCAGTGATCGAGGATCGTGTCGTCCCGGAAGTCGCTGCGATCAATGGTGACGAGGTCGTTCGCTGCCGCGCCGACCGCCTGCCTGCCGCCGGCCAGCGCGGCGTCGAACAGCCGGCGGCCGGTTGAGCGGTTCGCGTCGCCGAGGACGTTGCGCTGGCGATGAACGAGGCGCTGGCCATATTCCAGGGTGCGTAGCTCGTCGGCCACCGAGATACGGACGTTCGAGTCGGAGCCGACACCGAAGCGGCCCCCTTGCGACAGGAAGTCCGGCACGTCGAACAGGCCGTCGCCGAGATTGGCCTCGGTGATCGGGCAGAGGCCGACCACCGCCTGCGCCGTCGCGATGCGCGCGCGCTCGCCTGCATCGGCGTGGGTTGCATGGACCAGGCACCAGTGCCGGTCGACTTCGACGGTGTCCATCAGCAGGTCGATCGGCCGGCGGCCGTGCGCGGCGAGGCAGTCCTCGACCTCGCGGGTCTGCTCGCTGACATGGATATGCGCCGGCTGCCCGCGCCAGGTCGCGGCGGCCCATTTCAGGTCGTCGAGCGTCACGGCACGCAGCGAATGGGGCGCGATGCCGATGCGGCCGCCGGGCACCTTCGTCTCCATGAGGCGCGCATAGGAATCGCGGTCGTTGAGGAAACGGCGCTGGGCGTCGCTCGGCGGCTTCCCGCCGAAGCCGCTCTGGCGATAGAGGACGGGCAGGAGGGTCAGGCCGATCCCGATCTCCTCGGCCGCGGCCACGATCCGCTCCGACATCTCGGCCACGTTGTCGTAGGGCCGGCCGTCGGGCTGGTGATGCAGGTAGTGGAACTCGGCCACCCAGGTGAAGCCGGCCTCGAGCATCTCCATGTAGGCGTAGGCGGCGATCGCCTCGAGGTCGTCCGGTGTCAGCCGCTCGACAAAGCGATACATCTGCTCGCGCCAGGTCCAGAAGGAATCGCTGGCGCTGCCGCGGCGCTCGGTCAGGCCGGCCATGGCGCGCTGGAAGGCATGGCTGTGCAGGTTGGGCAGGCCGGGGACGCCTCTCGTTTCGATGTGCAATTTACTGGTCACGTCCCGGCTTGTACGGTATCGGGCAGCGACTGTTGAGGGGAAGTTTCACATGAAGTTCTACGGTCTTGCCGCAGTGGCGGCGTGCCTCGCGGCGACCTCTGCCGGCGCGCAGCAACTGGCGCCCAGCCCGACGCTCGATGCCGTCAAGGCGCGCGGCCACATCGAATGCGGCGTGCATCTCGGCCTGCCGGGCTTCTCCTTTGCCAACGACAAGGGCGAGTGGGCGGGCCTCGATGTCGACTACTGCAAGTCGCTGGCGGCGGCGGTGCTCGGCGACGCGACCAAGGTCAAGTACACGCCGACCTCGGTGCAGCAGCGCTGGCCGATGCTGCAGTCGGGACAAGTCGACCTGCTGGCGCGCAACACCACCATCACCTTCTCGCGCAACGCCACGCTCGGCGTGAACTTCCAGGGCATCAACTTCTACGAGGGCCAGACCTTCGTGGTGCGCACCAAGGCGAAGGTGGCCAAGGTCGCCGATCTCGCCGACGCCACGATCTGCGTCGCCGCCGGCTCGACCGAGGAGAAGACGGCGGCCGACTGGTTCCGCGAACGCAACCTCAAGGTCACGATCGTCAACTTCCAGAAGAACGACGACGCGATCTCGGCCTACGACCAGGGCCGCTGCGACGCCTATACCGCCGGCGTCGGCGCGCTGGCCGGCCAGCGCATCAAGTTCAAGGACCCGGCCGAGCATCAGATCCTGACCGAGGTGATCTCCAACGATCCGCAGGGCCCGACCACGCGCTGGGGCGACGAGCGCTGGCAGCTCGTCGTGCGCTGGGTGCTGAACGCGCAGATCGCCGCCGAGGCGCTCGGCGTCACGTCCAAGAACGTCGACGAGATGAAGGCCAAGTCGACCAACTCGGAGGTCCGCCGGCTGCTCGGCGCCGAGGGCAAGTTCGGCGAGATGATGGGCCTGTCCAACGACTGGGCCTACAACATCGTCAAGCAGGTCGGGAACTACGGCGAGAGCTACGAGCGCACCGTCGGCATGGGCTCGGCGCTCAAGCTCAAGCGCGGCAGCAACGAGCTGTGGACCAAGGGCGGCCTGCTCTTCACCCCGCCGTTCCAGTGATCACCGGAGACACGCTCCTCACCGCTGGGAGCGCGGCTCTCCAGAGCCGCTCATCGGATGTCTCTGCACTGTGGAAGAGCGGCTCTGGAGAGCCGCGCTCCCGGCGGTGATGACGTTCCTCCGCGACCGCAAGGTTCGCGACATCCTGTGGCAGGGGGCGGCGACCGTGGCGCTGGTCGCCCTCGTCTGGTTCTTCGTCGGCAACGCCTCGGAGAACATGGTGAAGGCCGGCATCGCCTCGGGCTTCCAGTTCCTGTGGCGCGATTCCGGCATCGAGGTGCCGTTCAACCTCACCGGCTACAAGCCGAGCGATACGATCCTGGCGCTGCTGTGGACCGGCGTCGTCAACACGCTGCTGGTGTCGGCCGTGTCGATCGCGGCGGCGACGATCATCGGCTTCTCGGTCGGGCTGCTGCGGCTGTCGCGCAACTGGCTGCTGTCGACCCTGGCGGGCTTCTACATCGAGTTCGTGCGCAACATCCCGCTGCTGTTCTTCGTGCTGTTCTGGTACTTCGGCGTGCTCGCCGCGCTGCCCACGCCGCGCGAGAGCCTGAATCTCCTCGACATCGCCTTCCTGAACCGGCGCGGCCTGTCCATCCCCACGCCGAATGACGCGACGGGCCTGCGGCTCGCGCTGCTCGCCACGATCGTGCTGTTCGCCGTCCAATGGGCGATTGCTCGCTGGGCCAAGGCGCGACAGGCGCGGACGGGCCGCGACTTCCCGACCTGGCTGGTCGGCCTCGTGGTCTGCGGCGTGCTGCCGGTGATGGCGTTCGTCGTCGCGGGCATGCTCACCACGTGGGACGTGCCCACGTTGCGCGGCTTCAACTACCGCGGCGGGTTCGTGCTGGTGCCGGAGTTCGTGGCGCTGTTCGCCGCCCTCTCGACCTACACCGCGGGCTTCATCGCCGAGGTCGTGCGCGGCGGCATCCAGTCGGTGCGGCAGGGCCAGATCGACGCGGCGCGCGCGCTCGGCCTCGGCCAGGGCCGGATCGTGCGGCTGGTCGTGATCCCGCAGGCCATGCCGGTGATCATCCCGCCGATCACCAGCCAGTATCTCAACCTGATCAAGAACTCCTCGTTCGGCGCCGCGATCGCCTATCCGGAGATCGTCGCGGTGTTCATGGGCTCGGCGCTGGTCTCGACCGGTCAGTCGATCGAGATCATCGCCATCACGCTGGCGATCTACCTGACGCTCAGCCTCGCGGTGTCGCTCTTCATGAACTGGTACAACGCGCGCCACCGGCTGGTGACGCGATGATCGCCGCGTGGCGCCAGCGCCTGTTCGCGACGCCGCTCGATGCGGCGATCACGCTCGTCTGCCTCTACGTCGTGTGGCGGATCTCCGTGCCGCTGGTCCACTGGCTGCTGCTCGACGCCACCTGGAACGGCACCAGCCGGGACGACTGCAAGGGGGCCGGCGCCTGCTGGGTGTTCGTGCGCATGCGCTTCGGCCAGTTCATGTACGGCCAGTATCCGTTGGCCGAACGCTGGCGCGTCGATCTCGTCGGCGCGCTCTGGGTGCTCGCGACCGTCGTGCTGTCGTGGCGCGGCCTGCCCTATCGCAGCGCCGTGACGCTGGCCACCGCGATCGTCCTGCCGCCGCTCGGGATCGTGCTGCTCCATGGCGGATGGGGCACGGGCCTCGCGGTCGTCGAGACGCGCGAATGGGGCGGGCTGATGCTGACGCTCTTCCTCACCGTCTATGCCGGCCTGATCGCCGTCCCGCTGGGCATCCTGCTGGCGCTCGGCCGCCGCTCGCGGCTGCCGCTGATCCGCTTCATCTCGGTCGTGTTCATCGAGTTCTGGCGCGGCGTGCCGATCATCACCGTGATCTTCCTCGCCTCGCTGCTGCTGCCGCTGATCGTGCCGACCGGCTTCGACGTCGACCGGCTGGCGCGCGCCGTGATCGGCCTCGCCTTCGTGATCGCCGCCTACATGGCCGAAGCCGTGCGCGGTGGCCTGCAGGCGTTGCCCGAGGGCCAGTCCGAGGCCGCGCAGGCGCTCGGGCTCGGCTATTGGCGGATCCAGCGCATGATCGTGCTGCCGCAGGCGCTGCGTATCGCGCTCCCGGCCATGACCAACGAGTTCATCGCCCTGTTCAAGAACACGACCCTGGTGCTGATCGTGTCGATCTTCGACCTGCTGGGCATCGCGCAGGCCGCGCTTGCCGATCCGGCCTGGGTCGGCATGAACATGGAAGCCTACGTCTTCGCCGGCGCCATCTACTGGTTCGTCTGCTTCGGGCTTTCGCAATGGAGCCGCCTGCGCGAGAAGCGCCTGCAGGTGGCGCACGGCCGCTGAGGGTCGTGCCCCCGGCGGAACTCGGTACGCAGGCGGATGGTTGAAGCGGCCCCTCGCTCTCTTGGCAGTCGCGTCGCGCTGACCTAACAATCCGGTGCGTCCTTCGGAATGTGGGTCGGGCGGACGCGTCTCGGCGGCCGGGGGCTTGGGGAATGATGTCCACGAAACCGCGAACGGGGTCCGGCGGCATATTTCCTGCCGTCTCGCCCCTGTTCTGGCGGATCAACCTCACCATCTGGGCTTTCATCGCGGTGCTCGGTGTGGTCACGCGCACGCTGTTCTTCGGCAATATCCGCGATGCGGTGATCGTGACCCTGGCTCTCGACACCTGTGGTTTCCTGCTCACCGGTGTCGCTCACGAGGTGATAAGACTGCGATTGCACGCGCTATCGCGGCGCACGGTCATCGTTCTGGTGGTCCTGGCCGCCTTTTTCGGCGGGCTCTTCCAGATGGCGGTAGCGGAGGGACTGCGCGCCCTGGCTTTCGCCACGGGTGAGTTCCAGGTGGCGTTCGGCGGCCGCGGCGTGCCTGTGTTCTACTATACGACCATCTTCCTGGGCTGGGCGCTCGGCTATACCTGGCTCTCCGCGGATCTCGCCAAGCGCGCCGAGATGCTCAAGCGCGGCGAAGCGCAGTCGGCGGCCGTGCGCGCCGAGCTGCAGCAGCTGCGCGTCGAGATCGACCCGCATTTCCTGTTCAACGCCCTCAATACGGTGGCCACCGAAATCCCGGAGAACCCGGACACGGCGCTGGAGATGGTGCGCCGTATCGCCGGCTACATGCGCTATTGCCTCGACAACCAGAAACGTTCGGTCTGCCGCCTGGAGGACGAGATCGAGGCGGCCCGTTCCTACCTGCGCATCCAGGAGTTGCGCTTCGACAATAGCCTCACCTGCGCCGTCGACCTCGATCCGCTCGCCGTGGACTTCCCGGTGCCCCATCTCATCCTGCAAGCGCTTCTGGAAAACGCGGTGCGCCACGGCCTGCGTCCCACCACCGGCGCGCCCCTGCAGATCAGGGTGTCGGCCCGCCTCGAAGGCGACGGCCTCGCCGTCGTCGTCACCAATCCCGGCGCGTATGCGCCGCGGCCTCGCCCGGCCTCGGGCCTCGGCCTCGCCAACATCCGGCGCCGGCTCGAGCTGCACTATCCCGGCGGCCATCGGTTGAGCGTTGCCCAGGAAGGACCGCTGGTGGTCGCGCGCCTGCGGATGCAGGAGCCGATATGCTTCGCGTGATGATCGTCGACGACGAGCTGCCGGCGCGGCGTGGCCTGCGACGCCTCCTGGCGACGCACGGCGACGTGGTTGTGGCAGCGGAGGCCGGGAGCCTCCACGAAGCGCGCCCGGCCCTGGCCGAGATGCGCCCTGACCTCGTCTTCCTCGACGTGGAGCTGGGCGACGGTAAAGGCTTTCAGGCCATCGCCGGGCTCGAGCCGCGACCGGACGTGATCTTCGTCACCGCTTACAGCCGCTACGCGGTGGATGCCTTCGACGTCGCGGCAGCGGACTTCCTCGTGAAGCCGGTGGAGCCCGAGCGACTCGCCATCGCCCTGCAAAGGGTACGTAAACGACGGTCGCTGCTGCCGGCGCGCGAGACGCGGCTGCGCATCTCGCTGCCCGGCCAGCAGCTTCTGCTGCCACGGGATAGCCTGCTGTTCCTGGAGGCCGAGGGCGATTTCACCCGCATGGCCGTCAGCGGCGACAGGGATCGCCTGGTGTGCCGCCTGCTCGGCGAGTTCGAGGCCGATCTGCCGGATCCGCCGTTCCGCCGGCTGGGGCGCTCGGTCATCGTCAATCTCGAGCAGGTGCAGGTGGTGCAAAGTCTCGATGGCGGCCAAGCGCGGCTGCTCGTCGGGCCGGAAAGGCGGGCGCTCGATCTGGGCCGGGCCGCCACGCGGCGGTTGCGGGAAACCAGCCGGCCAGCCGCCTGAAGGCCATCCGCATCGCGCGGCCGAAGGAACTCTGCGCCCGGGCAAACGCCTCGATGGAGTGCGTTCATCGAGCATTCACGCCGCTTCATCGAACGCGCGTTGCCTCTCCGTAAGGGCAAATTTAGCATTTTTTCGAGTGCTGCGGTTGCCTTGGGTCGCCGGGTGCATGGCGAGGGGCCCACCAATGAAACACGATCGTCACGACCTCCCGCTGCCCACTCCCCGCAGCACACGCCGCACGGGTCGTCGGCGGTCGCCATTCTACCTGAGCCTGCTCGGCGCCACTTGCCTGACCAGCTTCGCCAGCGGAGCCGCTTTCGCGCAAACCCAGAACCTGAACTCGAACAACGGGACGAACGGCACCAGCGCCACAAACTCCAGCCAGACGCCCACCAGCGGCACGAGCGGCGGTCCGATTCAGGTGCTCTGGGACACGCCGCGCACCTATAGCGATGCCGGCTTCCAGAGCATCTGGTTCTCGGCGCTGAGCAACGGCGGGAGCGGCGGCAATGCGTACCAGACCGGCACCAAGGACGGCGTGCCGATCTACAGCACCATCGGCGGGGCTGCCGGTGCGGGCGGCTCGGCGGCCTTTGCCCTCGAGGCGCCGGTCACGATGTATAGCGGCGTGCAGTACGGGCCGAGCACGAGTTCCGGCGTCAGGGGCGTCCTGGCGCAGTCCACGGGCAGCCATCCAGGGGCGGGGGTGAGCGGCCTCTGGGGCGGGAATGCCGACGCGGCGAATCTCATTGTCCGTGCCGACGCCAGTCTCGCCATCAATTGGGGCGCCGCGCAGATCAATCCGTCGTTCGTGCTCGGGGCGGTGTCCAAGGCCGGCAACGGCACCGACGAGAACCAGGCCAACGCGATCGTCTCCGGCGGCTCGGGTGGCGCCGCCGGCGTCGTCACCATCAATACGCTGGGCGCCACCATCAGCTTCGACCAGGCCAATACGCCGACATCCCGCGCGGGCTCGTTCGACCCCCTGGCCGCGCTTCCGCCCCTCGGCTCGGGCCCGTTCAAGGGAAGCAGCTATCTGGTCGGCGCCGGCATCTTCGCCTCCTCCTGGGGCGGCAGCGCCGGGGCGGGCAACGGCACCGGCTCGTCCGGGGGCGCCGGCGGCTCGACCCAGGGTGTGACCGTCGGCCTCGTCGATACCAACGTGAGCATCACCTCCAGCGGGCTCGACGCGGGCGGTTCCGGCGTCGCGGCCGCCCTGACTCCGGCCATCCTCGCCCAGACCTATGGGGGACGTGGCGGCGACGGTGCCATCGGCTCCAACACTCAGAACCAAGGCGGCAACGGCGGCCAGGGCGGTAGCGCGGGCACGGTCGAGGTGACCGTGGCCGGCGACAAGCTCTCCACCCTCTCCACCGCGGCCCTGCAATCGCCCGCCGTCGCCGTCCTGTCGTTCGGCGGCGGCGGCGGCAATGGCGCCGTGTACAACCACCTGGGCTTCTCCGGTGCCGGCGGCAGCGGCGGCTCGGGCGGCGCGGGCGGTAGCCTCGATGTCAGCTTCGGCGCCCTGACGGCAATCCGCACCAATCTCGCTTCCTCGCCGGGTATCTATGCGCTGAGCATCGGCGGCAACGGCGGCGACGGCGCCCTCTACGGCGGCGGCCTGATCGGCGACGGCGGTGCGGGCGGGGCCGGCGGCGCGGGCGGGCGCATCGACGTTTCCCTCGCCGGCAGCCATATACCGACCGACAACATCATCACCCAGGGCGCGGCCTCGCCGGGCATCTGGGCCGCTTCCATCGGCGGCGTCGGTGGCACGGGCGGCCATTCGGGAGACCCGCTCAGCGCCGACGGCGGCAGCGGCGGCAACGGCGGTGGCACTGGCATGGTGCAGGTGGTCACGAACGCCAATTCCGGCATCACGACGTACGGCTCGAAATCGCCCGGTATCGTGGCGCAGTCCATCAGCGGCCACGCCGGCAGCGGCGGCAGCTCCAGCTCGCTCTCCGGCAACCCCGGTGGGGCCGGGAACGGAGGCTCCACCGGCACGATGAACGTCATCAGCCAGGGATCGATCTCAACCCGGGGTGACCAGTCTCCCGGCATCGTGGCGCAGAACCAGTCGGGTGGCGGTGGCAGCGGCGGCGACAGCTACGTTGTCCTCTACGGCCAGGGCGGCAGCGGCGGTTCGGCGGGCGCGGTCGGCGCCACCTCCGTCACGGTGGCCGGCGGCATCGAGACCGCCGGCGCATCCTCGCCCGGCGTGGTTGTCCAGTCGCTGAGCGGGGGCGGCGGCTATGGCGGCTTTGGAGATGGCATTATCGCGGTGGGCGGCAGCGGCGGCTCGGCGCAAGCCGCCGGCACCATCACCGCGACCGTCAGCGGCAGCATCCTCACCATCGGCACCGACAGCCAGGGCGCGATCATCCAGTCGGTCGGCGGCGGCGGCGGCGATGCGACCGATCTCCCTCCGAGCCTCATCACCGGCATCGGCGGCACGGGCGGCACCGGCGGCAACGGCGGCGCTATCACCGCCACCGCACGGGGCTCGATCCAGACCGAGGCGGATCGCTCCATCGGCCTTCTCGTCCAGTCCATCGGCGCGGGTGGCGGAACGGCGGGCGGCGGCTCGGGGATCGTTGCCATCGGCGGCTCCGGCGGCGCCGGTGGCAACGGCGGCAACGTCACCCTCACCAGCAACGGCACCGTCGCGGCCGAGGGCGCCAGTGCCCACGGGATCGTCGCCCAGTCGGTGGGCGGCGGCGGCGGCACCGGGGGCGGCACCACCATCACCATCGTTTCCATCGGCGGTTCGGGCAGCACGACCGGCAACGGCGGGGACGTGACGCTCGGTATTGGCGGCGCCGTCACCGTCAGCGGGAGCGGAGCCATCGGCGCGATTGCCCAGTCGGTCGGTGGCGGCGGCGGGGTCGGCGCCGACGCCACCGGCGCTCTCGCCATCGGCGGCTCGGGCAGCGCCGGCGGGGCGGGCGGAACCGTGGCCGTCACCCTCGCCAGCACGGTGAGCACCGTCAGCGACAATGGCGCCGGCGTGGTCGCCCAATCGGTCGGCGGCGGCGGCGGCGTCGCCGGAAGCGCCACCTCCTACAGCGCGGAGATCGGCCTTTCCATCGGCGGCCAGGGCGGCAGCGGCGGCAACGGCGGCTCCTCGACCGTCAGCAGTTCGGCGGGCGCAAACGTCGTCACTTACGGGTCGAGCGCCGTGGGCATCATCGCCCAGTCGGTCGGCAAGGGCGGCGGCACCGGCGGCGGGGGCTACTCCATCGTCGGCGGCGTCGGCTTCGGCGCGTCGCTTGCGGTGGGTGGCTCGGGCGGTGCGGCCGGCGACGGCGGCGCGGCCACGGTCAACCTCTCCGGCACGCGGATCGTCACCGGCCTCGCCACCCAAGGCGCCACGGATCCGGCGAACGCGCCGAACCTCGCCGTGCTCACGCCCCTGCCGGTCGATTCGGCCGGCGTCGTCGCCCAGTCCGTCGGCGGCGGCGGCGGCGCCGGCGGGTCGGCGACCGCCAAATCCTATGTGGCGGACATCCCCAACCCATTCGACCCGGTGGCGGGGAGCATCGGCTTCTCGGGCTCCTTCGCGGTGGGCGGCGCGGGCGGCGCCGCGGGCAATGGCGGGACCGCCACGGTGAACGTGGCCGGAGGCAGCCATATCCTCACCTACGGCAACGGCTCGTTCGGCGTCGAGGCCCAGTCGGTCGGTGGCGGCGGCGGCAATGGCGGCGATTCGTCCTCGTCCTCGGCGACCTACGGCCTCAAGGACGTGAGTACCCTCTCGGGGCGCAAGAACTACAATCTCGACCTCACCTATTCCAATGGCGGCAACGGTAGCGGCGGCGGCTATGGCGGCGCGGCGAACGTGACCTTGGGCGGCACCAATTTCGTCCAGGACGCCGTGGGCACGCCGGCCTCCACCATCCAGACCCTCGGCGACTACGCTTTCGCGGTCGCCGCCCAATCGATCGGCGGCGGCGGCGGCAATGCCGGCATCGGCGCGGGCTCGACCCAGAACGCCACGTCGTCGTCCTCGGCCATCACCATGGGCCTTACCATGGGCGCCCAGGGCGCGATCGGCGGCGCGGGCAACCATGTCCAGGTCACCCAGTTCTCCGACGCCGCCATCGCCACCTCCGGCGACACTGCCTACGGCATCCTCGCGCAGTCGGTGGGCGGCGGCGGCGGCACCTCGGCCGGAGGGTCGTTCCAGGCCGGCCTGCCGTCGATCGACACCGTCAACAAGGTCCTGGGCGGCGGTGTCGTCACCCCGCCGCTGGCGGGCAGCCTGATCTCGAAGTTCAACGTCAAGGTCGGGGCCGACGGCGGGGCCGGCGGCAACGGCGGGACGGTCGAGGTGGTTTCCAACGGCCGGATCACCACCACGGGCGAGGCCGCCACGGGCGTCCTCGCCCAGAGCGTGGGCGGCGGCGGCGGTGTCGCCGGCAGTTCCGGCTCCGGCGCGTCCTCGGATAATCCCTACCTGCCGACTTCCATCGCCGACGGCCTGCTGGATGCCAAGAAGCTCGGCGACAATGCCCTGCTGAGCTACATCCTCGCCTTCAAGAAGGCCGTCGAGAACGACGAGACCAAGTGGGCGACGGTCTCGGCCTATCTGCCGAGCCTCAACTTCAACCTCTCCTTCGGCGCCACCGGCGGCAGCGGCGGCATCGGCGGGGCGGTGAACGTCACGCTCGACGACGCCACCATCTCGACCGCGGGAGACTACGCCAAGGCCGTGGTGGCCCAGTCGGTGGGTGGCGGCGGCGGCGCTGGCGGCGCAGCGGCGGCGGGCGGCTCCAAGGGCATCGGCAACTTCCTCAAGCTGCAGTTCGACGTCTCCATGGGCGGCGACGGCGGCAGCGGCAGCCATGGTGGCGCCGTGCGCATCGCCACCGGCGACACTACCATCACCACCCAGGGCTACGCCGCGAGCGGCATCCTGGGGCAGAGCGTCGGCGGCGGCGGCGGCCTCGCCGGATCGGCGCAGTTCAATGCCTCGAGCGCGTTGTCCCTCGGCCTGCTCGACGGCGGCAAGGGTGGCGTCGGCGCCGACGGCGGAATCGTCACGCTCGCCCAGAGCGGGACCGGCGCCACCTCGATCACCACCGCCGGCGACCTCGCCCACGGCGTGGTCCTGCAATCCGTCGGCGGCGGCGGCGGGATCGCCGAGCAGGGCTACGGCATCGGCGCGAGCATCGATGCCGCGCCCCTGGGGGGCTTCACCGCGAGCCTTGCCGCCGGCGGCGCCATCGGCGGTTCGGGCGGCACGGTTCAAACCGATACCACTGCGCCGCCCCTGTTCCATATCGCCACCTCGGGGGCCGGTGCCTTCGGTTTCATCGCCCAGAGCGTGGGCGGCGGCGGCGGCATCGCGGCGCAGAATGTCGGGCTCGCCGGCACCTATACGCTCGGTGGCGCCATCGAGGGAGCGACCGCCAATGGCGGCGCCGTGAACGTGGCGTTCGCCGACGGCAGCGTCATCCGCACCACCGGCGCCGACAGCTTCGGGCTGTTCGCCCAGTCGGTGGGCGGCGGCGGCGGCGTGGCGGGCGTGCCGGGTGGCGCGGCGCGCTTTTCCGCGCTGGTGCAGGGCTCGTTCTCCGGCGCCGCGGAAACCAACGGCAATGGCGGCGCCGTCACGATCACCACCGGCAACACCCTGATCGCGACCAGCGGCGCGTCGGCCCACGGCATCTTCGCCCAGAGCGTCGGCGCCGGTGGCGGCATCATGTCGTCGAGCGACGGCACCACGCTGCTCTCCGGCACCACTGGGGGTGCCGGATCGAATGGCGCCGGCGGATCGATCACCATCAACCAGAGCGGTGCGGTGATCGCCACCGGCGCTAATGCGTTCGGAATCCTCGCCCAGACGGCGGGGCAGGATAACCAGAAGAACGTCGACTATCCGATCAGCGGCGCGGTGACGATCAACGTGAACGGTACCGTCTCGGGCGGGGCGGGAAATGGCGCCGGCATCCGCATCGTCACCGACAACGGCCAGAACAACGTGAATATCGGCGCCACGGGCGTGGTGCGGGCGAATTCGGGCCTTGCCATCTTTGCATCCGGCTACGGCTGGAACCATGTCTACAACAGCGGCATCGTCGAGGGCTCCTACGAGCTCGGCACGGTACTGTACCAGGGCCTTTTCCAGAACCAGGCCGGCGGCCAGCTCATCCTGCAGGGCACGCTGAAGGGCGACCTCGTCAACGCCGGCCTCATCGCCCCGAGCGCGGCCAACGGCGCGGCGCGGATCGTGGTCGACGGCAATTTCGAGCAGACCTCGACCGGCTCCTTCCGTCCCAACGTGAGCTTCGCCACCGGCAGGGCCGACCGCCTGGAGATCACCGGCAGCGCGACCCTCGATGGCCGTATCGGCTTCACTCTCGGCTCCATCCGCCCGAACCGGTCGCTGGTCGTGCTGACGGCCGACGGCGGCATCACCGGCAAGCTCACGCCGGACAACGGTCCGGGCCTGTTCAGCTTCCAGCTCCAGCAGACGGGCAACGCTTTGTCGGTATCGGCCGCGGGCGCCAATTTCGGCGGCGCCTCGTTCGGCCTCAATGCGCAGCAGGCGGCGGTCGCCAGGGGCCTGCAGGACATCTGGAACTCCGGCGGCGGCACGTTCGACACGCTGTTCGTGGCGCTGCAGGGTCTGGCGGCCGGTGGCGGCTATGCCGATGCGCTCAGCAGGCTGTCGCCCGGCGTTGCCCTGGCCTCGGCGGCGCGCGGCCGGGACAACGTGCAGGATTTCTCGAACAACCTGATGAGCTGCCCGGTGTTCGAGAACGACAGTGCGCTGGTCGGCGAGACCTCGTGCACCTGGGCGCGTGTCGGCGGCCGGCTGACCAGCCAGACCGCGTCGGGCGGCATGGCCGGCTTCAACAACAGCCTGATGAACTATCAGGTCGGCACGCAGTGGGAGATCGCGCCCGACTGGTTCCTCGGCGGCTCGCTGGCCTACCAGCAGAGCTGGCTGTCGGGCACCGACGGCCGGGTCAGCACGACCGGCAATGCCGGCGCCATCGGCCTGGCATTGAAGCGGCAGGCGGGACCGTGGCTGCTCGCGGCATCGCTCGGCGCCAGCCAGGGCTGGTACGACACCAAGCGGCTGATCGC
>CAMFJT010000049.1 GCA_945957125.1 uncultured Rhodospirillales bacterium
CCAGCTCGTGATCGGCGAGGGCCTGCGCTTCCACATCCGCGACGAGCTGTGGGACCCCAGGGCGATGCGGGTCCACATGGAGCGCTACCACCCGGTCGGCCGCATGTTCGCCGACCGCTACTGCCGCACCGACGACCGCATGGAGTTTCCCGCCGCGCCCGTCGTGCCGGCGAAAGCGGCGGAGTAGTCGGGCTCATCGCTGGGACCGCGCCACTCCGTGGCGCTCATGATCATGAGCGCTACGGAATGGCGCGGTCCCAGCGGGCTACCAGTGCAGGCGGCTGCGGCCGATGGCCATCGAGACGGCAGCCTGCGAGGGTTCGACCACCGGCAGGCCGACATGGCGCTGCAGGCGGTCGCGATAGCGGGCCATGCCGGCACAGCCCATGATCAGCACGTCGGCGCCGTCCTCGTCGCGCAACTCGGCGGCGACCTCTGCCATGCGGCTGAAGGTGCGTGCCTCGTCCGACAGCTCGACCACGCCGAGCCCGATCGCGCGGTCGCCGGCCATGCGGTCGGCCACGCCCATCTGGCCGACATAGCGCAGGTGGCGAGGGATCGACTTCTTCAGGATCGAGATCACGCCGAAGCGCTGGCCCAGCGTCATGGCGGTGAGAATGCCGCATTCGGCGATGCCCAGCACCGGCTTGGTCGTGACCTCGCGCGCGGCATGCAGGCCGGGATCGGAATAGCAGGCGATCACGAAGGCGGAGCAGTCGTTGTCGCGGCTCTTCACCGTGGCGCTGATCGGCGCTACGACGCTCTCGACGTCGGCCTGGGTCTGGATGCCGGGCGGTCCCTCCCGGAGGGTCACGCATTCGATCCGGGGGCCGCCGCTCATGCGCAGCGGATCCATGGCGCGGTCGATGCCGTCGGTGACGGCCTGCGTCGAGTTCGGGTTGATCACCAGGATGCGTTCCATGGCCGCAAACATGGTCCCTAAATTGCTATCCAACAACCGCTGTTCTAACGTCGCGGGCTGGGGATTCACGAGGGAGCGATCAAGATGATTAGAGGTTTCACGGCGTTCGCCGCGGCCGTTCTGCTCTGCGCGTCGCCGCTGCTGGCGGCCGATCCGCCGCTCAAGACCGGCGTCGACGGCACCTTCGCGCCGCACGCCTTCCCGAAGCTCGGCGGCGGCACCCAGGGCTTCCAGATCGACGTCTTCACCGAGGTCGCCCGGCGCATGAAGCGCGACATCACGATCGATTCGGTGAGCTTCTCGACGCTGATCCCCGGCATGCAGTCCGGTCGCTACGATTTCATCGCCGCGCCGACGACGGTCACGAAGGAGCGCGCCGAGCAGATGCTGTTCACGTCGGGCTACCTGTGGACCGCCTTCCAGTTCGGCATCAAGAAGGGCTCGGCGCCGATCAAGGGCTGGGAGGACCTCAAGGGCAAGGCGGTGGCCGTCAACAAGGGCACGCCGTACGAGACGCTGAGCAAGCAGAAGGGGCAGGAGATCGGCTTCGAGGTGCAGGCCTACGACACGCAGCCCGACGCCACGCAGGCGGTGCTCTCCGGCCGCGCCTACGCCACGCTCGGCGGCAACACGGTGATCGTCTACACCGCCTCGAAGAACCCCCAGTTCGTGGCCGACCTCGAGCTCGCCGAGACGCGCGCGCACTGGGCGGCACCGGTGCGCAAGGACAACGTCCAGCTCCGCAACCAGATCCAGGATGCGCTGGACTGCATGAAGAAGGACGGCACGCTCGCCACTTATTACGAGAAGTGGTTCAACAAGAAGCCGGCCGCGGACGACCTGTCGGTGGTGATCACGCCGGGCTACGGCGTGCCGGGCATGCCGGGCTACGATCCGACGCCGCACGAGCTGAAATGCGGCTGATGCCGCCGATCGTCTCGGCCAAGGCCATCCACAAGCATTTCGGCCCCCTTCACGTGCTGAAGGGCGTCGATCTCGACGTCGCCGAGCGCGAGCTGGTGTTCGTGATCGGCCCGTCGGGGTCGGGCAAATCGACCCTGCTGCGCTGCCTCAACCGGCTCGAGGCGCCGAGCTCGGGCAGCATCGTCGTCGACGGCATCGACATGCTGAGCTCGAAGACGGACATCAACCATGCCCGCCAGCGCATCGGCATGGTGTTCCAGTCCTTCAACCTCTATCCGCACATGACGGCGCTCGGCAACGTCACGCTCGCGCTGCGCAAGGTTGTGGGAAAGTCGCGCGCCGAAGCCGAGGTGCTGGGGCGCGCGGCGCTGGAGCGGGTCGGCCTCGCCGACCGCGCCGGGCACCGGCCGGCCGAGCTGTCGGGCGGCCAGCAGCAGCGCGTCGCCATCGCCCGGGCGATCGCGCTGGAACCGCGGGTAATGCTGTTCGACGAGCCGACCTCGGCGCTCGATCCGGAGCTGGTCGGCTCGGTGCTCGCCGTCATGCGCGGCCTGCGCGAGAGCGGCATGACCATGATCGTGGTCAGCCACGAGATGGGCTTCGCCCGCGCCGCCGCCGACCGCGTGGTCTTCATGGACGACGGCCTGATCGTCGAGCAGGGACCCCCGGCGCAGATCTTCGAGAGCCCGACTCACGGCCGCACCCGCGCCTTCATCGGCCAGATCCAGAGGCATTGACGATGGTGCGCCGGCCGTGAGCATGCCCGTCGTCCCGAGCGAAGCGAAGCGTAGTCGAGGGACCTGTTCTTCCCGGCGGGCGTTGCATGAGGAGGTCCCTCCGCTACGCCTCGCTCCGCTCGGCTCCGGTCGGGACGACGGGATTTCGCCATGACGAGCTGGGACCGGTTCACCGACGCGTTCTTCAACGCCAGGGTGATGGAGAAGTACCTGCCGGACATCCTCGCCGGCATGGTGCTGACGATCGAGCTGGCGGCCGCCGTCATCGCGAGCGGGCTGCTGGCCGGGCTGGTGCTCGCGCTGCTGCGCGCCCTCGGCATCCGGCCGCTCAACTGGCTGATCGTCTTCGTCGTCGACCTGTTCCGCTCGCTGCCGCCGCTGGTGGTGATCGTGCTGATCTATTTCGGCCTGCCCTCCGCGGGCTTCTCGCCCTCCGCCTTCGTGTCGACCTGGATGTCGCTCGCGCTGGTGCTGATGGCGTTCGCCGAGGAGATCTTCTGGGCCGGCATCGTCTCGACACCCAAAGGCCAGTGGGAGGCGGCGCGCTCGACCGGCCTCGGCTTCGGCCAGACGCTGCTGCACGTGATCCTGCCGCAGGCGTTGCGGCTCACCATCGCGCCGCTCACCAACCGCACCATCGCCATCACCAAGGGCACCGCACTCGGAACCGTGGTCGCGCTGCACGAGATCCTCGGCATGGCCAGCTCGGCGATGTCGAACTCGTACAATCCCTCGCCGCTGATGATGGGCGCGGCGGCCTACCTCGTGCTGTTCCTGCCGGTCGTCGTGGCCGCGCGCTGGGTCGAGACTCGGTTTTCATGGAAGAGATAGTCCAGTCCTTTTTCAATCGGGAGATCGCCGAGGCGGCGCTGCCGATCGTGCTGGCGGGGCTGCTCAACACGATCCTGCTGTCGCTGCTCGTCGTGCCGCTCGGCCTGCTCGGCGGGCTGTTGCTCGCGGTCTTCGCCCAATCGCGCAATCCGCTGGTGCGCTGGCCGCTGATGGCCTGGGTCGATTTCTTTCGCGCCTTCCCGCCGCTCGTCCTGCTGGTTCTGCTCTTCGCCGGCCTGCCCTTCGCGGGGGTGGAGCTCGGCGGCTTCGCCTGCGTGGCAATCGCCTTCTTCCTCAATACCGGCGCCTATTACGGCGAGATCCTGCGCGCCGGCATCGAGTCGATCCCGCGCGGCCAGGTCGAGGCGGCGCGGTCTACCGGGCTGAGCGGCCTGCAGTCGATGACTTACATCGTGCTGCCGCAAGCGGTGCGCAACGTGCTGCCCGACCTGCTGTCCAACACGCTGGAGGTGGTGAAGCTCACCTCGCTCGGCAGCGTCGTCGCGGTGCCCGAGCTGCTCTACCAGGCCCGCCAGGCGCAGAGCGTCACCTTCAACGCCACGCCGATCGTCATGGCGGCGGTGATCTATTTCCTGATCCTCTGGCCGGTGGTACGCCTGCTCAGTCGCCTCGAGAATCGGGCGCTGGCGGGACGGACCTGATGACGCTGCAGCAGATCGACGATCTTCGCGCCGAGGCGGACGAGTTCGACCGGCTGCTCGTAACGCTGAAGCCCGGCGACTGGCGACGTGCCACGCTGTTCAAGGACTGGACGATCGACGACATCGTGCAGCATCTCCATATGGGCGACCGCATGGGGCTCGCCTCGGCGACGGGGGAGGCGACTTTCGCCGCACTTGTCGCCGACATCCAGGCCCGGCGGGCGACGGGCCTGAGCCGGCTCGAGGAGACGCGGCAGCGTCTGGCGGGACTCACCGGTGACTCGCTCCGTGAGCATTGGCGTACGACACTGCGCGAGCTGTGCGATGCGCTCGCCGCCAAGCCCGTCGATGCCCGGCTGAAATGGGCCGGCCCCGACATGGGCCTGCGCATGTTCGCGACCGCGCGGCAGATGGAGATCTGGTCGCATGCACAGGCGATTTACGACGTGATGGGCGTCGCGCGGCCGGCGCCGTCGGCGCGGCTGCGCAACATCGCAGAGATCGGCGTGCGCACCTTCGGCTGGACCTATCGCGTGCGAAACCTGCCGGTGCCGCCCATGCTTCCCCATGTGCGTCTGACGGCTCCCGGCGGAGAGACCTGGGAGTGGAACGCCGGATGCGAGAGCGACAGCGTGGCGGGCGACGCGGTCGCGTTCTGCACAGTGGTGACTCAGACGCGGAACATCGCCGACACGAACCTTGCCGTCGAAGGCGAGATTGCCAAGCATTGGATGAGCATCGCACAGTGCTTCGCAGGGCCGCCGGAGACGCCTCCTGCCAGGGGAACGCGGCACTCGGCGGCATCGTAACGAACGGGAAACATCGAATGCCTCGCATGACCGGCGGAGACGCCATCGTCGACTCCCTCCTGCGCCACGGGATCGACACCATCTTCGGACTGCCCGGCGTGCAGATGTACGGCCTGTTCGACGCCTTCGCGCGCAACGCCAACCGGCTGCGCGTGCTCAATGCGCGGCACGAGCAGACCACGGCCTACATGGCGCTGGGCTATGCCCAGTCGACCGGCAAGCCGTCGGCCTTCACCGTCGTGCCGGGGCCCGGCGTGATGAACGCGATGGGCGCCATGCTGACGGCATGGGGCGTCAATGCGCCGCTCCTGTGCATCACCGGCCAGGTGTCGAGCGCCATGATCGGGCGTGGCCGCGGCCAGCTCCACGAGATGCCGGACCAGCTCGCCACCCTCAAGAGCCTGCTGAAGTTCGCCGAGCGCATCGAGCATCCGACCGACGCGCCCCAGGTCATGGCGCGCGCCTTCCAAGCGATGGTGTCGGGCCGGCCGGGCCCCGTCGCGGTCGAGATGCCGCTCGACATGTTTCCGGCGGTCGCCGACGTGACGCCGGTCGAACCGCTCGGCAAGCGGCCCGCGCCGGTGCCCGATGGCGAGAAGATCGCCGCGCTCGCCAAGCTCGTGAACGAGGCGAAGGCGCCGATGATCTGGGTCGGCGGCGGGGCGAACGAGGCGGGGCCGGAGGTATTGGCGCTCGCAGAGAAGATCGGCGCGCCGGTGGTCGCCTTCCGCACCGGCAAGGGCGTGGTCGATTCGCGCCATCCGCTGTCGCTGACCACGGTGGCGGGTTTCAAGATTTACGATCATGTCGACCTGCTGATCGGCATCGGCACGCGGCTCGACGTTCCCGTGGCGCGCTGGGCGCCGGCCCCGGCGGGGCTGAAGATGGCGCGCATCGACATCGATCCGGCCGAGCATCGCCGGCTTGGCGTAACCGTGCCGATCGTGGCCGATGCCGCCGAGGGCGCGCGGGCGCTGACCGCGCTGGTCGAGCGCAACGAGCGGCCCAAGTGGGGCCGGGCGGTGGCCGAGGCGAAGGCCGCGGCGCTGGCGCAGATCCAGAAGGCGCAGCCGCAATGGTCGCTGGTCGAGGCGATCCGCAAGGTCCTGCCCGACGACGGCATCGTCGTCGACGAGGTGACGCAGGTCGGATACATCGCCTGGTACGGCTATCCGGCGCACCAGCCGCGCCGTTTCATCACGTCGGGCTTCTCAGGCACGCTGGGCTACGGCTTCCCGACGGCCCTGGGCGTGAAGGTCGGCAATCCGGATCGGCCGGTCGTCTCGATCACCGGCGACGGCGGTTTCCTGTTCGGCGGCTCCGACCTCGCGACGGCGATGCAGTACGGCATCAACCTGGTCACCGTCGTGGTCAACAATGCATCCTACGGCAACGTCCTGCGCGACCAGCAGCGGCTGTACGAGGGGCGGCATTCGGGCTCGCTGCTGACCAACCCGGACTTCCAGCTCTACGCCAAATCGTTCGGCGTCGGCGCCTGGAAGGTCGAGACCGCCGACCAGCTCGAGGCCGCGCTGCGCGAGGCGATCGCCTCCAATGCGCCGGCGATGATCGAGGTGCTGTCCGACATCACCAAGGACTATCCGCCCTTCGAGTTCCACCAGCCGAAGCGGAGCTGACATGATCTCGTTCGACCGATTGGCGAACGCGCTCGACGATCGTCCCGCCCTGCAGCGGCGCGCCAGGCTGGCCGCGCTCACGGTCGTCGTGCGTAGCGGCGAGGAGGCGGCGACGATCCGGGTCGGCGAGGCGATCGCCGTGACGGCAGGGGCTTCGTCCGGCGCGGCCATCACCCTGATCGCCACCCCGGAGACCTGGGCGGCGTACGCCGCCGCGGTGCCGCCGGTGGGCTTTCAGAGCATCGTCGGCATGGTCCGCATGGGCACGCTGCAGGTCGAGGGCGACATGCTGGCGTTCGGCCGCAACCTGCTGTTCCTGGAGCAGCTCTTCGCCGCGCTGCGTCCCGAAGCACCCGCCGAGGTTCGGCCCGCCGGGGGCGCGCCGGTCATCGAGCCCGTCGTCGGCCGCTACCTGCGGCTCGACCTCGGCGGCCGGCCGCATCGCATCTACTTCGAGGAGGCGGGGCAGGGCATCCCGCTGGTCTGCCTGCATACCGCCGGCGCGGACGGTCGGCAGTATCGCGCGCTGCTCAACGATGCCGAGATCACGCGCCGCTTCCGCGTCCTCGTCTTCGACCTGCCGTGGCACGGCAAGTCCTCGCCGCCGCCGGGCTTCGAGCGCGAGGCCTACCAGCTCACGACCGATCTCTATGTCGACACCGTCATGGCCTTCTGCCGCGCGCTCGGGCTCGAGCGGCCGGCGGTGATGGGCTGCTCGATCGGCGGCCGCGCCGTGCTCCACCTGGCGCTGCGCCACGGCGACTATTTCCGCGCCGCCATCGGCTTGCAGTCGGCGACCCATGCCGATCCCGGCGCCGACACCCGCCTGCGCGACCTCGGTGTGCTGCATCGGCCCGACGTGCACGGCCAGGAAGCCGCCGCCGGCTCTGTGGCATGCCTGATCGCGCCGACCTCGCCGGAAAGGTGGGAGACCCTGTGGCACTACATGCAGGGCGGCCCCGGCGTGTTCCTCGGCGACCTGAACTACTATTTCGCCGACGGCGACCTGCGCAACGGCCTGCTCGACGGTCTCGACACCGAGCGCTGCCCGCTGCACCTGCTGACCGGCGAGTACGACCTCTCGGCCACGCCCGCGCTCACCGCCGAGCTGGCGAAGCTGGTGAAGGCCACGTCCTTCCAGGTGATGGAAGGCCTCGGCCATTTCCCGATGTCGGAGAACCCCGCGCAGTTCCGCAAGTACCTCTTGCCGGTGCTGGAGCGGATATAGCGGATCAAGCCGCCATCAGTACGGCGCGCCGCACGGCCTGAGGCAGCGTGACCTCCAAAAAGGCGTTCTTGCTGTAGAGATAGTCCTCGCCGGATTCGTCGATCACCCTCACTTGCCCGAGCTTCTCGGCGTGGGCATCGGGAAGCACGACATAGATCTTGCGGCGCTCGAGCGAGGCCTCGTAGCCGGTATTGTCGACGCATATCGCAAGTCGCTTGGCCGCTCTGGCCATGGCCGTCTCCTACAGGAAGCGTTTGATCTTGAATTCCTTCTTGCCGAGATTGCTGGCTTCGTACCAGTGAATCTCCGCCGTGACGATTGTCCCGCCTGCGAGTAGCCTTATCTCTGCAATTCCTTTGCGCTTTCTCCATCGGGCGTGACCGTACATCTTTCGCAGCCTCGCAATTTCCCGGATCCCCGTGCCGACGGCGATCGTCTCGATCGCCCGGATCGTTCCGAGAATCTCGAAGCGCATGAGACATCGTTTCAGATGGGTGATTTCAGGTCAAACAACGAGGGAGGAAAGAAAGAATGGATTCGTTTTCACGCCGTACCTTCGGCGGCCTGCTGCTCGGCGCGGCGGCAGCGCCTGCCGGCGCGCAGACGGCGGGCTGGCCGGACAAGCCGGTGAAGCTCGTGGTCGGCTTCACCGCCGGCAGCGCGACCGACGTCACCGCGCGCATGTTCGCGCAGAGGTTCGGCGAAGCCTGGGGCCAGCCCGTGATCGTCGAGAACGTCGCCGGCAACTCCGGGGCGATCGGCACCGACAAGGTGGCCAAGGCGGCACCCGACGGCTACACGCTGATGTGGTCGGGCAACGCCTCGATCACCATCCTGCCCAGCCTGCAGAAGCTGCCGTTCGACCCGGTCAACGACTTCGAGCACATCTCGACCGCGCTGGTGATGCCGAGCATCGTCTTCGTGAACAACGACCTGCCGGTGAAGACGCTGGCCGAGCTGATCGCCCACGCCAAGGCCAATCCCGGCAAGCTGAGCTACGGATCGCCCGGCGTCGGCACGCCGCAGCACGTGGCGGGCGCGCTGCTCTGCCGGCTGGCCGACATCAAAATGGAGCACATCCCCTATCGCGGCGCCAACCTCACCGACACGATGAGCGGCACGGTCCCGGTCGGCATCCAGAACGCCGGCGCGGCGATGCCCTTCGTGCGCGACGGACGGGTGCGCGGCCTCGCCGTGACGGCGCTCCAGCGCTCGCCCAACTCGGCCAACCTGCCGACCGTGGCGGAGCAGGGCTTTCCCGGCTTCGAGGCCACCTCGTGGTTCGCGCTGCTGGCGCCCAAGGGCACGTCGAAGGCGATCGTCGACAAGGTGAGGGCGGCGTCGATGGAAGTGCTGGCCGATCAGGAGATGGTGAAGAAGTTCGCCGTCATGGGCCTCGATCCGGTCGGCAGCACGGGCGAGGAGACCAGGGCCGCGATCGTCCGCGACATCCCGAAATGGGCCAAGGTGATCGAGGAGGCCGGCATCAAGGCCGGCCCCTGACCGCGCCTCCTACAGGATCGGCACGCCGATCAGCCAGGGATGCAGCCAGAACATCGCGCCGTAGGCGGCACTGCCGACGACGACGGCGATGGCATCGCCCGCGGTGAAGCCGGAGCGCGGCGCGCCGGCATCGCCGCGACGCTTGAGCGCGATGCGGTCATAGACCGCCCAGGCGAGGAGGGAGCCGAACAGCAGCAGCGATCCCAGGTCGCCGTTGGCCAGCAGGTGGGCCAGCGCCCAGATCTTCACCGCGACCAGCATCGGATGACGCAGCATTCCCTTGATCTTGCCCGCCGGGGCATAGGCGGCCGCCAGGGCCACGAACGAGAACCACATCAGCGTGAGGGCCAGGTGGCGAAGCGCGAAGGGCGGATCCCAGACCGGCACGTAACCGTTCGCGCGATAGCGGCCGAACCCCCACGCGATGAGGACCAGGCCGACCGCTGCCGCCAGCGAGAAAAGGCCCTTGTAAGGGCCTTCGCCGATCCGGCCGATCAGCGCGGCGCGGGGCTCGCGCAATGTCGTGAAGGTATGGATACCGAGGAAGACCACGAGGCCGGCGATCAGCATCGTCATGGGATAACTCCGCAAGATTGGCCGGCAACTTTCTGACGTGGCCGGCATTGCTCCCTATATCGGGTATAGGGGGCGTCTGGGGAATGCGCATATCGATTTACGCTTCGGTCCTGTTGATTGCCGCCGCCCAGCTCGCCGGCGCGCCGGCCTTCGCGCAACAGCTCGCCATGGCGCCTCCGCCGTCGGACTGCCCGTCGGAGGAGCCGGATTCGCTGCAAGTCAGCTGGACCCAGCCGTGTGAGGAGGGCGACTGGCTGCTCGACCCGCAGGCGGGCTGCCGCATGTGGGACTGGCATCCCGACCCGCAGGACCGAGCGGTGTGGAGCGGACGCTGCAGCGGCGGGAAGAAGGACGGCCTCGGTACCGTGCAATGGTTCGAGCACGGCCAGCGGATCGACCGCTTCGAGGGCAGCTACCGCGATGGCCGGCGCGAAGGGTTCGGGCGCTATGTCTGGAACGACGAGACCCGCTTCGAAGGGCACTACGTGAACGACGTCCCCAACGGCCCGGGCACCGCAATCCTCGCCGGCGAAACCTTTGCTGGCGATTGGCGGAACGGCTGCCTGCGCAAGGGCAGCCAGGTGATCGCCATCGGCGTCGAACGAAGCACCTGTGGCGACCTCGCCGCGCAGCTCGAGCGTCCGAAGCAGGCTCCCGCCTTCTGAGCGGCCCTGCAACCGAGGATGGGTCACGCAGTGTTGCGGCGCGCCCAGCTTTCGAGATAGTCGGTGCAGAAGGCGAGATCGACCACGTCGACGTATCGCCGGCCTATGTCGCGCAGGTTGTCGCGATGGGGCTGCTCCTCGATGTCGCCGACGCAATCCTCGGGCACCAGCGTGCGATAGCGCAGGCTGAAGCTGTCGAGCGCGGTCCCCCGGATGCATCCGGAGGTGTTGCAGCCGGTCACGATCACCGTGTCGACGCGCTCCTTGGTGAAATAGTTGGCCACGCCGGTCTCGAAGAAGATCGACGGGCCCTTCTTGGTGACCTGCACGTCGTAGGACGGATCAAAGATCAGCGGATCGAGCCGGGTGCTGGGATGGCTGTGCAGGAAGGTCTCGCGCACGGCGGTGATCTTCCAGTAGGGCATCTCGCGCTCGTTGAGGTAAGCGGTGTTGCACACCGCCACCGGCACGCCATGCCGGCGCGCCACCTTCAGCAGCTTCGCGGTATTGTGCAGCGCCCGCACCACCAGCGGCGCGCCGCCGAGCGGATATTGCGGATCGGTGAAGCCGACCTGGAAATCGACCACGACGATGCCGGGCTTCTCGCCGGTGCCGACGGGAATCGCGCCGTAGCTGCGGCGCGCATAATCGTCCTCGCTCACGTCGACAGCCCGAACGTCTCGACCCGGCCGTCGCTGTAGCAGACGTAATACCGGTCGGTCATGTTCCAGGGCACGCGGCTCCAGAAATCCTTGGCCACGGTATACATCTGGCATTCGCGCCCAGCGGTGTTGGTCGAACCGTCGGGTGGCCCCATCAGGGCGGAGACCTCCTCGCGGCTCATCCCGGCATGGACCTGCTCGACGGCGCCGCTGTGCACGCAGGCGGCGGTGGAGAAGGCGATCAGCAGTCCGACGACGGCGTGCTTCATCGATGACCTCCAGTGGATGACAAGCGCAAACGATAAGCCAGGCTCGGCCTTGCCGCCAACAATAGTCGGGCGCCAGCGGCTGGCGAAGCCGAGCCCAATGGGCTACCTGCAACGCATGGACATCGACCGTCGTTTCCTGCCGCCTGGGCTCGGCGCCTCGCTCAGCCGTTCCATCGCCCACGACCTGACCGAGACAGGCATCTCCGAAGTGGCGATGACGGTATTCGGCGATCCCGACGTCGTGCCGCTGTGGTTCGGCGAGGGCGACCTGGTGACGCCGCAATTCGTGCGCGACGCGGCGGCCGACGCGCTGCAGGCCGGCGAGACCTTCTACACGTGGCAGCGCGGCCTGCCCGAGCTGCGCGCGGCCCTGTCGGCCTACACGGAACGGCTCTACGGCATCCGCTGCGCTGCCGACCGGATCTCGGTCACGACCGGCGGCATGCAGGCGATCCTGCTGTGCTGCCAGCTCCTGCTCGATCCGGGCGACAACATCGTGATCGTCTCGCCGATCTGGCCGAACATCACCTCCGCTACGCGCCTGGTGCGCGGCGAGCCGAAATACGTGGCGCTGGATCGCACGAGGGAAGGTGCCTGGACGCTCGACATGCAGAAGGTGTTCGACGCCGTCGATTCGCGCACGCGCGCCATCTTCGTGAACTCGCCCGGCAATCCGACCGGCTGGACCATGGACGCCGGCCAGCAGCGCGCGCTGCTCGACTTCGCGCGCCGGCGCGGCCTGTGGATCATGGCCGACGAGGTCTATGCCCGCCTGATCTACACGCGGCCCGTGGCGCCCTCGTTCCTCGAGCTGGCCGAGCCCGACGATGCGCTGCTGGTGCTGAACAGCTTCTCCAAGCCGTGGGCGATGACCGGCTGGCGCATCGGCTGGCTGACCCATCCGCCGGCGCTGGGCGACCAGCTCGCCAAGCTGGTGCAGATCAACACCTCGGGCCTGCCGGCCTTCCTGCAGCGCGGCGCGATCGCGGCGCTGGAGAAGGGCGACGACTTCATCGCGCAGATGGTCGAACGCTGCCGCGCCGGCGGCGAGCTGGTGTTCCAGCGCCTGTCGGCCAATCCGCGGGTGACGATCGCGCGGCCAGAGGCGGCCTTCTACAGCTTCTTCTCGGTCGACGGCGTCGACGACACCATGGCGTTCTGCAAGAAGCTCGCCCAGGACCACAAGGTCGGCCTCGCGCCGGGCGAGGCCTTCGCCGCCGGCGGCCAGGGCAACATCCGCCTCTGCTTCGCGGCGGGCGCGGAGCGCCTCAGCAAGGGCCTCGACCGCATCGAAGCGGCGCTCGAGGCATTGTGATGCCCTGATGCGAGCATACAGATTTCGCCTCCCCCGAAGACGCTAGGGCATCTACACATCTCCCTTTCCTCCCTGCGCGCAGCGCGGGGATGTGCCCCGAAGGGACGGAGGGGTCATGGGCTAGTAGGGTATCGGTGCACGGTCGGAGAGCGTCGAGCGCGTTGCTCATGACCCCTCCGTCGCGGATTACCGCGCCACCTCCCCGCGCTGCGCGCAGGGAGGAAGTCGACCGGGCAGATGTGTAGATGCCCTAGCCCCGAAGACGGGGGAGGGAAAGGCGATATGCAACAGCCCTGATTCCGATCGGAGGAGAGAAGCGTGAGCGAGGCCATCGGCCCATCCCTCGAGGTCCGGCACCTGCGCAAGACGTACGGCGAGGTCGTCGCGGTCGACGACCTGACCTTCTCGACGCCGCGCGGCACCGTGCTCGGCCTGCTGGGCGGCAATGGCGCGGGCAAGACCACGACCATCGCCATGCTGCTCGGCCTGCTCGAGCCCACGGCCGGCGAGATCCGCGTGCTCGGTGTCGACATGCGCCGCCGGCGCTACGATGCGCTGCCGCGCATGAACTTCTCCTCGCCCTATGTCGACCTGCCGCATCGCCTGACGGTGCGCCAGAACCTCGCGTTCTACGGCCGCCTCTACGGCGTCAAGGATCTTGCCGGCCGGGTCGAGGAGATCGCCGGTCACATGCAGATCGCGCCGTTTCTCGATCGCCAGGCGGGCAAGCTCTCGGCCGGCCAGAAGACCCGCGTGGCGCTGGCCAAGGCGCTGATCAACCGACCCGACGTGCTGCTGCTCGACGAGCCGACTGCCTCGCTCGATCCCGATACGGCCGACTGGGTGCGCGGCTACCTCGAGGACTACCAGGCCGAGAGGCACGCCACGATCCTGCTCGCCTCGCACAACATGGGCGAGGTCGAGCGGCTGTGCGACGACGTGATCCTGCTGCAGGCTGGCCGCGTCTTCGAGCGCGGCTCCCCGCGCGAGCTGATCGAGCGGTTCGGCCGCGAGGACATGGAGGAGGTGTTCCTCGACGTGGCGCGCGGCCGCGGCCGGGGGCTCGATTCCTTGCGCAAGGGAGCCGCGCCGTGAGCGGCCCGGTCCACGATTCCCTGCAGCGCATCTACGCTCTCGTCCTGCGTCACATCCACATCTGGCGCAGTTCGGTGATGCGCCTGGTCGATTCGATCTATTGGCCGGCCGTGCAGATGGTGATGTGGGGCTTCATGACCCAGTACCTGCTGCCGCAGGCCTCGTTCGTGGCGCAGGCCGCGGGCGTGCTGCTCTCGGGCCTGCTGTTGTGGGAGGTGGTCGTGCGCGGCAACCTCTCGCTCTCGATTGCCTTCCTCGAGGAGATGTGGTCGCGCAATCTCGGCCACCTGTTCGTGAGCCCCATCCGTTCGTGGGAGATGGCCACGGGCATCATCATCGCCGCGCTGTTGCGCACCCTGCTGGGCATGATCCCGGTGTCGCTCCTGGCCTGGGCGTTCTTCGGCTACAACGTCTACACGCTCGGCCTGCCGCTGGTGGCGTTCTTCTTCATCCTGCAGATGTTCTCGTGGTCGATCGGGCTGGCCATGTCGGGCCTGATCATGCGCGTCGGCCAGAGCGCGGAGAGCTTCGCGTGGGCCGCCGTCTTCATCCTGATGCCGGTCAGCGGCGTGTATTATCCGGTGAGCGTGCTGCCCGGATGGTTGCAGGTGATCGCGGCGGGCCTGCCGCCGGCCTACGTCTTCGAGGGCATGCGCGCGATCATGATCGAGAAGGCCGTGCATTGGGACAGCCTCGCTGTCGCCTTCGGCCTGTCGGTCGTCTACCTCGTGATCGGCTTCCAGATCTTCCAGTGGTTCTTCCGGCTGTCACGAAGGGCAGGGACGCTGCTGGGGCAGGGCGAGTAGGCCATGCGCGACGGTCCCGCGACGGCCGCGTGGTGGTTCGCCGTGGTCGAGGGCGTGAAGTCCCTCTGGTATCGATCGCTTCGCAAGTGGCATCTCGTCGAGCCGGTCTTTGCCGGCGCGGGCCCAGCCCCGACGATCGAGCGTGGCAGCGCGCAGGTCGAGCAACCGGCGAGGCAGCGGCCGGCTGAACCGGCTCGGCCGGTCCTCGGGGATCCGATCCTTCAGGCCTTGCGGCAACGGGCGGCGCGCGAGCTGTTCGAATGGCTCGGGCTGGACCAGATCCCGAAAGGCTATTGGGCACTGCTCGACCGGCTGGGCGATCCGGCGCGGGCGCTCGTCTCGTTCATATCGAGCAGCCGTTTCGATCCGACGCTGGTCCGCCGGCGCGAACCGGCCGAGCTCGCGGCCTTCAGGAACTTCGTGCGGTTCGCCTGCCAGGTCGAGGAATCGACGGATCGGGTCTCGCAGCGCCAGCGCGACGTGCTGGACCGGTATGCCTACTATGGCGAGCACGACGTCGTCCGCGACCTTCTCGACCTGTTCGTGACGCTCAACGAGGCCGTGGCGCTGTTCGAGCGATCGCCCGAGCCGCGCTTCGCGGCCTTCGCGATGCATATCCGTGGGGTCTCCGCCCTGCGCGAGAGGGCCACCCGCGCGGACGGAAACGAGGCGGCGGCGGCGCTCGCGATCTCACGCCAGTACGCCCGCCTGATGTGGCGCTACAGGAATGCGACGGATCGCAAGGAGCGGATCGAAGCGCTGGCGCGAGAGCATTGGGAAACGCTGTCGCCGCAGGATCAGGCGATCTGGACGTCCTTGCTCGCCGATCTGGCCGAGACGCGGCGCGCCTTGATGGCGGAGGCATCGGGCGACGCGGGGGCGCGGCTGGAGGATTGCGAACGGCGTGTCGAGCGGCTGGACGTCCTGTGCGACGAGCTGGAAGTGTGGGTGCGCAATGCCGCGGCCGCCAACGAGCGCCGGCATCGCGCCTGGCAGGCGCGCCGCGAGGAGGAAGCGCGGCGCAAGCGGGAGAGCGCAGGGACCCGCCCCGATCTGGCGGGACGCGAGGCCGCCAGCCTGTCGCGCGACGAGTTGCTGTCGATCTTCGACTTCCCGCCGGGATCGTCACCGGAGCTGGGTGCCCTGCGTCGAGCGTTCATCGGCAAGGCGAGCGAAACCCATCCCGTGCAAGGCCAGCCCGACTATCGCGAGCGGAACGACCGGTACCGGATCCTCAAGGACGCCTACGAGCGGCTGAAGATCGCACTGGGCTGAGCCGGTCCTGAGGGGAGACACTCATCGGACCGCGCGCATCCTGCGCGCTCATGCCCATCAGCGCGCAGGATGCGCGCGGTCCAGCGATACGTCCTTCAGTTCGCGCGGCGGACGCGGATCTCGATCCGGCGCCGGTTGCGGTCCTCCTTCTGGCCGGTGCCTGCCGACAGGGAATCGCGGACGTCGATGACCTGGGCGCCGGACAGTGGCAGGATCTGCATGTTCAGTGCCTTGAGGCCGGGGTCCGCGAGCAGGTGCCGGGCGACCGCGGCGGCGCGCGCCATGCCGAGGCCGGCATTGTCCGTGGCCTGCAGCGGCTGCGTCGGCTCCGGCCCCGCGCCGGATCGCAGGAAGGGGATCAGCAGGTAGTCGAGGTTCGAAGCCCTGGTGCCGACCGGGATCTCGTCGGTATGGCCAATCACCTCGATGACGTTGACCTTGTAGGTGTCGGCGTAGCGGATCAGCTCGGGCACCTTCTCGCGGGTGAGCTTCTCGCGGAACGCTGCCGTCAGCGAGGCATCGCCGGATTCGAACTTGTAGCCGTCGCGCTCCTCCAGATCGATGATCGGCGGCCGGTCGTTCAGCTTCTTGATTTCCTCCACGAGCTGCGTTTCCCGCAGCTTCAGCGCGTCGACATCGAGCTGGAGCCGGCTGTTGCGCTCGGCGAGATCGGAAATCTGCCGGCCGGCATCGGCATCGCTCACGGGTGTCGGCGCGGCCGGTCGTGTCGCGTGCAATGCCAGGATCAGCGATGCGAGCGCGAAGATCGTCATCAGCAGGTAGATGACCTCCTGGCCCAGCTGCAGGTGCAGCGTCCGCAGGCGGTCGCGCCGCCTAGGGGTCGCGGGCGCGAGCCTTGCCATCGCCGTCGGGCCGGATGAAGCGATCGACGCTGCCGATCAGCTCGCGCAGGCCGTCGAGCAGGACGCTGCCGGCGCGTAGCTTGCCCGAGAACTCGTCCATGCGGGTGCCGATCCTGGCGAAGTCGTCGGACGATCGTGCCATCGAGTCGTTGAGTGCCCGCAGGCGCGCTTCGAGCTCGGCGAGCTGCCCGACGATCGTCGTCGAATGGGCCTGGACGCTCGTGGCGAGCGCCTCGAGGCTGATGGACACGCGGGAGGCCGCCCCTTGATAGCCCTCGGCGCTGGCGTCGATCGCGCTGGCGAGCGCGCCCATGCTTCGCGCCATGCCGGCCGCGCGTTGCGAGAGATCGCCGAGCGACTGCGCCATGTCGGGAGGGGCGCCCGAGGCCGCGCTTGTCGATGCCCGGGCTTCGACGAAGCGCAGGACCATGGCGATGACCGGGGCGGCGGCGGCGCACACCAGCCCCTCGGCGAAGACGCGGGCGACCTGGCGCACGATTTGTGCGGAAAACCCACCGTTATGCGCGAGTTCGAGGTCGACCCGGGTGCCCGCCACGGCGACGTGCAGGATCAGGGAAGCGATGCCGCAGGTGATGATCGCGTCGGAGGCGACATGGGCGTCGATGCCGTCCCGGCCGTCGAGCGTCAGCCAGACACAGCTCGCGCCGTACCAGACCGAGGCGAGGACGAACACGGCGGGATAGACGAAGTGAGCGTCCGCCTTGACGACGTAGACGGCCGTGCCCACCAGCAGGCCCAGATAGGCTGCGAGGTTGAGAAGCGGATTGGCGAAGCAGGGCCGCCAGGGGGCCGAAGGGAGCGGGGTCTCTGTCATCCTGTCCGATGCGGGGACGGCCATTCCCCTGTGCATCAGGGGTGCAACCACGATAACGGACTCACTCCGGAGGCGCCACTTCCCCTTGCGCTCCGATCACCGCTGCGGCCTGAACGACGCCCATTCCCACAACGCGACCACGACCATGATCGCGGTCGTGCCGGCGGCGAGCTGCAAGGGCGTGGCGAAGCCGACGGTACCGGCCGACAGCGCCAGCAGGGCAAGTCCGACCAGGTGGGAAAGAGGAATGTTCGGTGCGGTCAGCCGCTTGAACAGCGCGGTCCCCACGAGATAGAGAGCCGGGCCGCCGAGGATTGCCAGCGCGGCTCCGAGCTCGATATGGCCGTCGGGATGGGCCAGTGCCAGCTCGTCGGCGACCGCGCAGACGATGATGCCGGCCACGATCAGGATGTGCAGGTAGGTATAGCCGCTGCGCGCCAGGCGGCCCGGCTCGCTGGCCGAGCTCATATGGTGGCTGCCGCGCTCGGCGCCGACGTTGAAGTAGACCGCCCACATCGCGACGCTGCCGATGAACGCGACGACGAAGGCTGCCACCGTCGGGCCGCTCCACGGCTTGTCTGCGAAGGTCGCTCCGGTGACGAGCAGCGATTCGCCCAGCGCGATGATGACGAACAGCGCGCAGCGCTCGGCGAGGTGGGCGCCGTCGATCTTCCAGTCCTGCGGTGTCGAGCGGCCGAGCCCGGGCACCCACATGCCGACCGCGGGCGAGAGATACTCGATGCCGACGGCGATGGCCCACAGCGCGATCCGCTGCCCGCCTTCGACCTGCGTGCCGGCGAGCCAGAAGATACCGGCGATGGCCAGCCACGTGGTGATCCGCAGGAAGTTGCGATAGTTGCCCTTATCGTGGCGCTTCAGGGCCCACAGCATGAACAGGCTGCGGCCGACCTGCATGAAGACGTAGGCGCCGGCGAACGCTGCCCCGCGCGCGCCGAAGGCCTGCGGGATCGAAGCCGACATCACCAGCCCGGCTGCCATCAGCACGAACAGCATCAGCCGCACGACCGGCCGTTCGGGATCGAGCCAATTGGTGATCCACGAGGTGTAGATCCACACCCACCAGACCGCCATCATCAGCAGGCCGGTCTCGACCGCGCCGAGCGGCGTCATGTGCGCCAGCAGCCCGTGCGAGAGCTGGGTCACCGCGAAGACGAACACCAGGTCGAAGAACAGCTCGACGAAGGTCACGCGCGCATGGTCGTGCCCGCCGCGCGGGCGGAGATGGTTCTCGCGGGCGAACATCACGGCGCACTCAGTATGGCGTTGCAGGCAGCCGGGAGCTTGGGGCGGTAGGGTTTCTGTGGCGCGCCGGGTGGCGGCAGGCTGACCGGGGGTGCCCGGAACCACAGGTCCAGAGGCTCGCCGCAGCCGTCGTCGGCGTAGTAGGCCGCCTGGGGCTGGCATTGCGGGTTGCCCGGCGGGCAGTGGAGCCGGACATGGAAATGCTCGTCGTGCCCCAGCCAGACGACCAGCTTGTTGAGCCATGTGCGATTGCCGGTCGCGGTCTGGCAGATGCGCTGCTTGATGAACTTGTTCACGAAGATCCGGTCGACGTTGGGCATTTCCGCCGCCGTACGCAGCAGGGCGACATGCGCCGGCGTGTAGACGGTGTCGTCGATGCCGGTGTCGTCGGCCCTGACCAGCGAGCGCAGCCGCGGGTTCTCGCGGTCGGCCGGAACACGGCGTGCGCCGGGCTGGCGCTCGAACCAGATGTCGGCATCCAGCCCCACCTGGTGGCTGGCATGGCCGGTGGGCGCGGGGCCACCGCGGGGCTGCCCAATATCGCCGATGTAAAGATGGGCCTGGCCGGCGGCGTGCATCCTGTTTGCCAATGTCTGGATGTAGTCGACCATCACCGGCTGGCCCCAATAGCGATTGCGGCTGATCCGGATCGCCTCGTAGCCGGGTGCGTCGAGCGGCAGCGGTTGGGCTCCCTGGAGACAGCCGGCACTGTAGAAGCCGATCGACTGGGTGGGACCGGGAGAGGGCGTCGACACCGTCGACCAGTCCGCGGCCGCCGCCGCCCCATGGATGCCGAACGCCGCGAGCAGAAAGACAACGAACCACTTCATCGCCTCACCTTCGCCCATGCCGCCCGCACTGTCACGGCACCAGAAAGCCAGGATGTCTTCCGCTGGGGACGCCCGCGCTCCGGCAAGAGCATGACACTCGACATCATGAAAGCGGCTTGTCGCAGGGCAAGAAGCGAATAGGCAAGAGCTGGCGCCCCCAGCGGAAGACCTGAACGCCGTTTCGGCTGCCGGTAGCGATCCCTCGCGGCGCGTGGGACGGCGGTGGTAAGAAACCGGCATGGCCGACTATGCCAACATCACGCTCGCGCGCGACGGGGCGGTCGCACGGCTGACCCTCAATCGGCCCGAGCGGCGCAATGCGCTAACCCACGCCATGATGCTCGAGCTGGAGGACGCGTTCAGTCGTCTGCGCGACGATCCGTCGTGCCGCGTGCTCGTGCTGCGCGGCGCCGGCGGGCATTTCTGCGCGGGCGGCGATCTCGATGCGATGGCCGCCATGCCGCCCGCTCCGGCCGAGGGGCAGGCCGATCCGCTGGTCGCGGCCTATCGTCAGTTCGGCGACGCGCTGCTGGCGCTGGACGGCCTGCCGCAGGCCACGGTGGCGGTGGTCGAGGGCTCGGCAGTGGGTGGCGGCTTCGGCATGGCGTGCTGCTCCGACGTGGTCATCCTGCACCAGAGCGCGCGCTTCGGCATGCCGGAGCCGAAGGTCGGCTTCATCCCCTCGCAGATCATCCCGTTCGTGGTCAGGCGGGTGGGCGAGGGGCCGGCGCGCGATCTTGCCGTCACCGGCCGGATCGTCGACGCCGTCGAGGCGCGACGGCTGGGGCTCGGCAGCCATCTGTGCACCGAGGCGGCGGACATCGAGCGGACGCTGAAAGCGGTGCTCGACGACGTTCTGCGGCAGGAGCCGCGCGCGGTTGCGACGGTTAAGCGCCTGGTGCTGTCCTGTGCCACGGCGGATGATCGCGCCGTGCTCGACGATGCCGCAGCCAGCCTGGTCGGGCTGCTGCGCCGGCCGCAGGCGAAGGAAGGCATCGAGGCGTTCAAGGGCAAGAGGGCCCCGCCATGGGCCAAGGGATGAGACCATGAAGAACTATCGCCACATCGAGGTCAGGCCGATCGCAGGTGCGCTGGGTGCGGAGATCGGCGGCGTCGACATGGCGCGCGATCTCGACGCCGAGGTGGTGTCGGAGGTGCGCCACGCGCTGCTCGACCATCTGGTGATCTTCCTGCGCGACCAGAAGGCGACGCCGTCGCAGCAGCTCGCCTTCGCGCGCAGGTTCGGCGAGCCGGTCGAGTATCCGCAGCTCAAGGGTCTGCCCGAATCGCCCTTCATCACGCCGGTCGTGAAGCTCGAGCACGAGCGCAACAATTTCGGCGGCATCTGGCATTCCGACACGACCTACCTGCAGGAGCCGCCGATGGGCAGCATGCTGCTGGCGCGCGAGGTGCCGCCCTATGGCGGCGACACGCTGTTCGCCAACCAGTATCTCGCCTACGAGACGCTGTCGGACGGGTTGCGCCAGACGCTCGACGGGTTGGTCGGCGTCAGCGCCTCGGCCAAGGCCGACGTCTCCAAGACGCGCGAGGACGCGCTGCGCAATGCCGGTTCGGGCGCGACGCCGAAGAACCTCGAGGCCGAGCATCCGCTGGTGCGCACCCATCCGGAGACCGGCCGCAAGGCGCTGTTCACCTCGGTGGCACACACCGCGCACATCAAGGGCTGGACCGAGAAGGAGAGCCTGCCGCTGCTGCAGTTCCTCTGGGAGCACCAGGTGAAGCCCGAGTTCACCTGCCGCTTCTCCTGGAAGGTCGGCTCGCTCGCCTTCTGGGACAATCGCTGCGCCATGCACAATCCGATCAACGACTATCACGGCTTCCGCCGCGTGATGCATCGCGTCACGCTGGCGGGAGACAGGCCGCGCTGATCTTCGGGAACAGCACGGGCGGCACGCGGATCTTCCGCCCGGCGGGAAGCGCGTCGGCGCTGGTCGGCCAGGCGACCGGCTCGCCGAGGCAATCCAGCACCTCTTCTGCCGCGAAGGGGATGAACGGCCAGGCGACGAGGGCGGCGGTCCGCACCAGGTTCAGGCCGGTATGGACGACCGTGGCGGCGCGTGCCCGGTCCGTCCTGATCGCCGTCCACGGGGCGGCCTCGCTGAGATAGGCATTCGCCCGTTTCCAGATCGCGCGCGTTTCGTCGGCGGCCTTGCGGAACGACAGAGCCTCGTGGTGCGCGCGAAGGCGGACGAGGTGTGCGTCGAGATCGGCGGCGAGCTGGCGCTCAAGCGGGCCGCGTTCGCCGGGCTCGGGCACCGTCGCATCGAAGCGGGCGGCGGCGAAGGACAGGCAGCGATTGACGAGGTTGCCGAACACGTCGCCCAGGTCCTTGTTCACGCCCTCGACGAAGCGCTCGACCGTGAAATCGGTGTCGCTGGTTTCCGGTGCGTTGGCGGCGAGCCACCAGCGCCAGCAGTCGGCGGGGCAGGCTTCCAGCGCGGTGTCGGTGAAGAGGCCGCGCCGGCCGCTGGTCGAGAACTTGCCGCCCTCGTAGGTCAGCCAGTTGAAGCCCTTGATCGTGTCGACCGGCCTGTAGGGCAGGCCCGAGCCGAGCAGCGTCGCGGGGAAGCTGATGGCGTGGAACGGCACGTTGTCCTTGGCGAGGAATTGCAGGTATTGCACGTCGCCCGCCTGCCACCAGTCGCGCCAGTCCGCGCGCGCTTCCTGCGTGGCGGCGATGTAGCCGATCGGCGCGTCGAACCAGACGTAGAACACCTTGTCCCCGAAGCCCGCCTTGGGCACCGGCACGCCCCACTCGAGATCGCGCGTGATGCAGCGCTCGCGCAGGCCCTCGTCGAGCCATTTGCGCGCGATCGAGCGGACCAGCGGCGGCCAGTCGCGGCGGGTGGCGAGCCAGTCGCGCAGGCGGCCTTCCAGCGCCGGCAGCTTGAGGAACAGGTGCCGCGTTTCGCGGAACTCGATATCGGCGGCGCTCGAGATCGCAGAGCGCGGCGCGATGAGCTCGTCCGAGTCGAGCAGCCGGGTGCAGGCCTCGCACTGGTCGCCGCGCGCGCCGGGGCTGCCGCAGTGCGGGCAGGTGCCGACGACGTAGCGGTCGGGCAGGAAGCGGCCGTCGGTCGGCGACCAGGCCTGGCGGACGGTGCGCGGCTCGATGAAGCCGGCGGCGTCGAGCGCGCGGAAGATCTCCTGCGTCAGCGCCCGGTTGGCCGCGCCGGAAGTGCGGGAGAAGTGATCGAAAGACAGGCCGAACCTGCGGTAGATCTGCGCCTGCAGCGTGTGCTGGCGAGCGCAATAGAGGGCAACCGGCAGGCCCGCCGCCCGGGCCGCCAGCTCGGCCGGCGTGCCGTGCTCGTCGGTGCCGCAGACGAACAGCACCTCGTGTCCGGTCTGCCGCCGGAAGCGGGCATGGATGTCGGCGGGCAGCAGCGAGCCCGCGAGGTTGCCGAGATGCTTGACGCCGTTGACGTAGGGCAGCGCACTGGTGATCAGGAATCGGGTCATCGACCTCTCCGTTCGTGTCGTTCGCGGACATGAAAAAGCCCTTCGCGCAGGAAGGGCCGGAGAGAGCGATCAGGCGTTCAGCGCCCGCGCGTCAGCGTTCCGTCCCGTCCTGCCGGAGGGCACGGCGCATTCGATTGGTGAAGCTGCGAAGGGCGCGCATAGCGGCAATATTGTATCTACCCGCCCGCCCGTCAACGGGCGGCGGGATTGAGCGTGATGATGCCGACGGCGTTGCGGGCCAGCTCCGCGCGGGTGCCCGCGATCTCCACGTAACGCAAGGCCTTCCAGCCGTCGAGGAAGCTGTGCGACCAGCGCGACAGCATGTTGCCCGACTCGCCGAGCGGGATGGCGAAGCGGCTGTTGTCGAGATCGCTGAAATCGTAGACGGCGCGATAGCCCGCGCCGTGCACGGCCTCGAACGGCATCGTCCCGCGATAGCTCGGCGTGGCGCGATTGAGCGTGTTCGCGCCGCCGTCGGAGGGGAAGCGGACGGATGCCACGTCGCGCAGCAGCGGCACCGTGTCGAACAGCGGATGTCGATGGGCGGCGGGATGCTCGACGCCCCATTGCCAGCTCTCGATGTCGGCTCCCTGCCGGCGCGCGATCCAGTCGAGCGCGCGCTCGAGCGCGGCGGCGATCGCGTCGTCGCAGCTCTCGACAGCGGCAGTGCGCGGGTTGTCGCACCAGTCGGGCTTGTCGCGCAGGATGCGCTGGATGAGCTCGAGGTTGGGCGCGGCGAGATCGTAATAGAGTTCGTCGCCCAGCCGGCCGACGAGCAGGCCGCGCTGCAACTCCCAGATCCAGGCGTCGTAGATCAGCGGCTCGGGCCGGCGTGCCAGCATGAAGCGGTTCCAGTGGCCCATCATCTCGCGCACCCTGGCCGCACGTGCGTTGCGCGGCTGGGGCTTCAGCAGCAGCGGTAGCATCTCCGCCGCGTCGGGCGTGAGGTTGTCGGCCTGGATGGCGATCATGCCGTAGACCGGGTGGCGCTCGACCTCGCGCAGGAGCTGGTTGGCGCGGCGCTGGCGATAGGGGGCCGCCCAGTCCCGCGTGATGAAGTAGCGATAGTCGTCGGGCACCAGCCGCGCGTTGGCGTTGACGATGATGCCGCTCGCCGGGTTGTACACCCGCGGCAGGTCGTCGAACGGCACGAAGCCGGCCCAGTCGTACTCGCCGGTCCAGCCGGGCGAGGGCACCGAGCCGTCGCCCTTGCGCCGGATCGGCACGCGCGCGGGCGAGACCAGCCCGATGTTCCCGGCAGTGTCTGCATAGACCACGTTCTGCATCGGCGTGACGACACGGCGCGCGGCGGCGAGGAAGTCGTTCCAGTTCTGCGCCTGGCTGATGCGCAGCAACCCTTCGAGCGTCGTGTCGCCGCCGTCCAGCGCGGTCGCCTGAAGGGCGAGCACGTGGCCGGTCGGAGAGTAGTCGTCGGCATTGCGCACGAAGTCGTCGATCACCACGCCGTGACGGGTGCTGCGCACGCGAAGACGGACCGGGTCACCCCACAGCACGTTGATCGTCTCCTCGCGCACGCCGAACGGCCGCGCGCCGTCGGGCGTGAGGTAGCGGCCCGGATCGGTCGGATCGACGCGCTCGACGAACAGGTCCTGGCTATCGAGATTGGTGGTGGTGAAGCCCCAGCCGACGGTGCCGTTGTGGCCGAGCACGATGCCGGGCGAGCCCGGCGAGGTGGCGCCGCGGATGTCGAAACCCGGGCCGACCAGCCGCGCGAGGTACCAGGTGCCGGGAAAGCCGAGCGAGAGGTGCGGGTCGTTGGCGAGCAGCGGCTTGCCCGACACCGAATGCGCGCCGGACAGCACCCATTCGTTCGAGGCCTCGCGTTTGCGCGTCGCGGAGTTGTCGGTGCCGCGATAGAGGCGGTCGAGGTCGAGCCCGTTCAGCGCCTCGTTGGCCATCGACAGCGTGGCGTCGCGATTCTCGCCAGGCGAATCGATCAGGAACTTCGTGGCCTCCTCGCCGACCTTCCGCGCAAGCCGCAGCCGCAGCAGTTCGCCGCGCCAGTTGCCGTCGAGGCCGAGCGCCATGATCTTTGCCCACACCATCGAATCGGCCGGCTGCCAGGCGTCCGGTCGATAGCGCCCGCCCGAGAGCAGCTTGACCAGCGTGAGCTCGAGGCCGAACTGCTGGTTGTCCGAGGCGAGCCAGGCGTTCACCCCGGCGGCGTAGGCGTCGAGCACGCTGCGGATCGCGGGGGAGAGAGCGCCCACGCTGTCCGACGCCGCTCGATAGAGGCCGAGCCCACGCATCGTACGGTCGGTCTCGACGACGCCGCTGCCGACGATCGCGGCCGGCACGATCTCCGACAGCCGGCCCTGGCCGAGCCGGCGCATCAGCTCCATTTGCCAGAAGCGGTCCTGGGCATGCACGAAGCCGAGGCCGAAGGCGGCATCCTCGATCGAGCCTGCGATGATGTGCGGCACGGCGTTGCGATCGCGAACGATCTCGACCGATGCCTTCAGGCCCTTGCTGTCGAGGCGGCCGGCATAGGACGGCAGCGCGCCGCGCACCTGGAAATAGGCGCCAGCGCAGAACACGAGCAAGGCCAGCACGAGACCGGCCAGCAGCTTCGCCAGCCCGGCCGTGAGGCGCACGAGCGCCCGCATGGGATCAGCCGCCGATATACGAGAGGATGGCGGCGCGGTCGGCGTCGAGATCGGGAGCGGCGCGGCGGGTCGGCGGATCGGCGAAGGCCGTCATCTTGAGCGGGTTGCCCGCGAGCTTCAGCGTGCCGCCACTGCCGTCGGGCACCTCGACCAGCATATTGCGCGCGGCGACCTGCGGATGGGCGATCGCCTGCTCGACGTTGTTGATCGGGCCGCACGGCACGCCGGCCTTGGACACGACCTCGATCCAGTGCGCCGTGGGCCGGCCCTTGAGCACCGACTCGATGGCCAGCTCGAGCTGCTTGTGATGCTTCTGGCGCAGCGCATTGCTCTTGTAGTCGGGGCTGGCGGCAAGGCCTTCGAGGCCGAGCGCGCCGCACATCTTCACGAACAGGCTGTCGTTGCCGGCCGCGATGATGATCGCGCCGTCGGCGGTCTTGAACGCCTGGAACGGCGTGATGGTCGGATGGCGCGCGCCGAGCGGGCCGGGGATCTCGCCCTCGACCGTGTAGCGCATGATCGCGTTCTCGAGCAGCGCGAGCTGGCAGTCGAACATGGCGATGTCGACCTTCGTGCTCTCTCCGGTCTTCAGGCGATGGACCAGGGCCGCATTCACCGCGACGGCGGTGTAGAGGCCCGCGCCGATGTCGCCGATCGACATGCCGACCCGCGACGGCGGCTGGCCCTCGTTGCCGGTGATGCTCATGATGCCGCCCATGCCCTGCATGACCATGTCGTAGGCGGGGTCCTTCGAGTTCGGGCCGGTATGGCCGAAGCCCGAGGCCGAGGCGTAGATCAGCCGGGGATATTTCGGGTGCAGCGTCTCCCAGCCGTAGCCCAGCTTCTCCATCGTGCCGGGCCGGAAGTTCTCGACCACGACGTCGGCCTTCTCCAGCAGCTTCTCGAAGATCGCGCGATGCTCGTCGTTCTTGAGGTCGAGCGCGATCGATTCCTTGCCGCGGTTGATCGACGCGAAATAGGTCGACTTGCCGTTGACGAACGGCCCGTAGGCGCGCGCATCGTCGCCGCCCTTGGGCGGCTCGACCTTGATCACCCGCGCGCCCATCTCGGCCATGAGGAAGGTGCAGTAGGGGCCGGCCAGGATGCGCGACAGGTCGATGACGGTGACGCCCGAGAGAGGGCCGCTGGAAGTCTGGGTCATGGCACGGTCTTAGCCAGTGGGCTGGCGCGAATCCAGCCACACATTCGCCGCGGCTGCGCCGATCACGATGGCGCCGCCCAGCAGGGTGAGGTCACCCGGCTTCTCGCCGTCGATGAGCCACACCCAGATCGGCCCGAGGACCAGCTCCAGCAGGCCGAGCAGGGCGGCGCGGCCGGCCGGGATCCGCTTGAGCGCCGCCATGTAGAGCAGCAGCCCGCCGGCGAGCTGGCCCGGCCCCAGCGCGAGCAGCCAGGGCAACTCGGCCGGCCCGGCGGCCAGGGGATTGGCGAAGGGCGCCGCGACCAGGGCGGAGATCACGCCGGCGAGCAGAAGCGCCGGCGTCATGCCGACATGGCGATGGCGGCGCACCACGATGTAGTTGGCGCTCATGCACAGCACGACGACGAAGGCGAGTGCCATGCCGGCGAGCGCGCCCGCCGCCAGCGAGCCCGCGACGGACAGGACGAGGCCGACGGTCGCCGCGGCCATCGCCAGCAGCGTGTGGCGATGCAGCGGTTCGCCGAGGACCAGGCGGGCGGCGAGGGCGGTGATGAACGGCGTCGCGCCGAAGACGATCAGCACGTTGGCGACCGGCGCCAGGCCGAGCGCGAGGATGAAGGCGATCATGCTGCCGGCGATCCCGATGGCGCTGGCGAACAGCGCCCCGCCGGAATTGCGCGCATCGATCCAGACCTCGCGGCGGCGCCAGACCATGAGCGGCAGGATGGTGACGATCATCAGCGCCGAGCGCCAGAACGACACGTCCCATGCGGGTAGGTCGATCTGGCGCACGAGGAGCCCACCGGTGCTGAACACTACCGCGGCGGCGATGGCGCAAACCGCACCCACCGCGCCGGAACTCTCCCCCCAACTCCGCGTTTCCATGGCCAAGCAACTGTGAATACGGAGTCGGCGTGCCCCCGTCCATCGATTCCCTGGACTTGCCGCCCTTCAAGCCACGTTTCCCGTGGTGGGGCCCGGACCTCCAGACCCTGTCGGTGCTGATCCAGTCGTCGGCATCGGACATGTCACCGCACACCAGCGAGCGAATCTGCTTTCCGATGGCCGACCGGACCGGCGACATCCTGCTCGGGATGCTCGACCGCCCCTCCGAGCGCGCCGAGGGACGTCCGCTCGCCATCCTCATCCATGGCCTGACCGGCTGCGAGGACAGCGTCTATATCCTGAGCGCGGCGCGCCATCTGCTCGATCTCGGCTATCCGGTGCTGCGCCTCAACGTGCGCGGCGCGGGACCGTCGCGAGCCTATTGCAGCGAGCACTACCACGTCGGCCGCACTGCGGACTTCCGCCGTGTGCTCCTGCAGCTGCCCGAGGACGTCACGCAGGATGGCATGGTGGCGGTCGGCTACTCGCTCGGCGGGGCGATGCTGCTGAAGTATCTCGGCGAGGAAGGCTCGTTCTCGCCGTTGCGTGCGGCGGTGACGATTTGCTCGCCGATCGATCTCGTGCGCACGGCCCGGCACATGATGAGGCCGCGCAACTGGTTCTATCACAACTACATCCTGAACGGCATGAAGGCCGAGGCGCTGGGCGCCGGCGCGCGCATCTCCGACGCCGAGCGGGCGGTCGTACGGTCGGCGCGCAGCGTGATGGAGCACGACGATCGCTTCATCTCGCCGCGCTACGGGTTCCGCGGCGCCGAGGACTATTACAGCCTGTGCGCGCCCCTGAACTTCATGCCCGAGATCCGAGTGCCGACCCTTGTTCTGGCCGCGTGCGACGATCCCTGGATCCCGATCGAGCACTATCGCGCGTTCAAGTGGTCCGACAATCCCTGGCTTCTTCCCGTGATGCCCTCGACCGGCGGCCATGTCGGTTTCCACGGCGACGCCGGCAACCGCCCCTGGTGCAACCTGGCGCTCGAGCGCTTCCTGGAGCGGGCCGTCGTGGCCGACGGTTGATCATTCGCTGGGACCGCGCCACTCCGAGCTTGTGAATTTATGGCCGGACAATGGATCATGGCGGTCCCGCGACCCAATCACCTCACCCTGAGGAGCGGAGCGTCTCGAAGGGTGGCAACGCGCGCAACCGAGCTAAACGTCGTGCTTGCGGCAGTTTTCGCCGCGTCCTTCGCGTTGCCATCCTTCGAGACGCTCCGCTTCGCTGCGCTCCTCAGGATGAGGTGGGAGGGTAGCCAGATCGCTTTTTTTGCCATCGGCCGATAAATTCACAAGCTCTCCGTGGCGCTCACCTCATGCATGAGGCGCCACGGAGTGGCGCGGTCCCAGCGGAAGACTCAAGACAGGGTGTTGCGGAGCAGGGCCGCGAGCCGCGCGGCCAGGCCGCCGGGCTCGAAACGGTCGGACGAGGCGGCGATTTCGTCGGCGGACCACCAGCGGTGTTCGAGGGTCCAGCTCTTTTCCCGCTCGTCGAGGCCCGACGTATCGACGGCCACCGATGCCGCGCGGGCGAGGAAGAAGCGCTCGCGATGCAGGACCTTGCGCTCGCGCCATTGCATGACGCGCTCGCGCTTCCAGACCCAATGAACGTCGCCTTCGATACGGAAATCCCTGGCTTCTTCCCGTGATGCCCTCGACCGGCGGCCATGTCGGTTTCCACGGCGACGCCGGCAACCGCCCCTGGTGCAACCTGGCGCTCGAGCGCTTCCTGGAGCGGGCCGTCGTGGCCGACGGTTGATCAATTCGCTGGGACCGCGCCACTCCGAGCTTGTGAATTTATGGCCGGACATTGGAGCATGGCGGTCCCGCTACCCAATCACCTCACCCTGAGGAGCG
>CAMFJT010000050.1 GCA_945957125.1 uncultured Rhodospirillales bacterium
TGCTGAGCTTCGCCGTGCGATGACAGCAGCGGTCGATCAGGGCGGCCGCCTTGCCCGCGGCATCGCGGAACAGCACCAGGTCGGTGCCGAGCAGCGTGAAGGGGAGAGGCTCCGTCGCCAGCCTCTCGGTCGGGACGACGGGATACCAAAAGCGCCGCAGGATCTTCTGTTGCGTCACGAGCATGGTGCGCTCCTCATGGATGTATAGCGCTTGCCCAGTTCTTGCGCAGCGGTCCCGCCCGAAGGGCATCGAGCGGGTAGCGGTCGATCTCTGCCAGCAGCTTCACGAAGCGCGTGGCGGCATGTTCGACCAGCCGGGCGCCGCGGGCGGCATCGGCGTCCGTCGCATCGCCGCAGGCGCCGGGCAGGCTGAGATCCTGCGTCTCCCAACCGAAGCCGATGCTTCCTTCCGGCGCCAGGATCTCATAGTCGCCTGCCATGTCGAGCGAGCGCGGCCGGAAGTTGGCGAGCTCGTCGCGGCGCACGAGATCGGGACGGAGATGCATCATGATCGAGGTCTCGACCGATCCGCCATGGATGCCGTGCCTCAGCTCGTCGGGCGGAAACAGGCCGGGCGGCTGGCCGAGCGCATAGGTGCTGGCGGTCACGACGAACATGTCCCGTCGCACGCGCAGGTCGCGGGCAACGATGTCGGCGATCTGCGGCTGGCCGCCATGGCTGTTGAACAGCACGAGCTTCCGCACGCCGGCGCGGCTCACGCTCTCGCCGATCTCGGTCCACAGCCGGATCAGGGTCTCGGCCGAGAGGGTCAATGTGCCGGGATAGGAGATGTGCTCGTTCGACTTGCCGACCGGCATCGCCGGCAGGAACGTCACCGGCAGCTCGGCCGGCAGCAGGTCCCGCGCACGCGCCAGCACGCCGCGATTGATCGCGGCATCGACCTCGACGGGGAGATGGGGGCCATGCTGCTCGATCGCGGCCACCGGCAGCACGGCGATCACCTTCGACATATCGGTGAGCTGGAAGTCCCGTGTCGTCATCTCGGTCCAGTCGCGGCGCAGGCGGCCCATCATGCTCTCAATCCTTCACGATGCGGCTCCAGTCGAGCGCGGCCTGCTCGACATCGTAGCTGCGCAGCGATTGCCAATGACGCGCGAGATCGCCCTGGAACAGGCCGCGCGTCAGCCCGGAAACCAGCCGCGGGATCGACGAGGTGAGCGCGTTGATGCTGCTGCCCGACGGTCCGAAGCTCAGTGTCGCGCCGATGCCGAAGACATGGACGTCGGCGAGCCACGGCGCCGCGCCGGGCGTGCGCTCGACGAACGAGAAGTCCGACGCCAGATAGGGGTAGCCGCCCAGCCAGTCGTCTTCCTCGCCGGGCGGCGGCACGTAGCGGTCGCGCCAGGTCGCGATGCTGTCGGCGAAGCGCGCGAGCTCGGGCCGCAAGGCCACGTCCTGCCGGATGCCGGTGCCGCATATCGCATAATCCGCGTGAAACGGCCCTTTCGGCGTATCGATGCGGATGCGCCCATCCTCCATCCGCGCGCCCGTCCACGGTCGCTCGACGTGCATCCTGAAATCCGCAAAGGCCAGGACGCGCTTGTAGGTATCGGCGGGAAAGCCTTCGCGCGAGCGCATGATGTGGGTCATGATCCGCCAGCGCCATTCGTCGGGCAGGTCGCCCAGGTGCTTGAGGAAACCCGCGAAGGTCAGCCAGCGATATTGCTGCACCATCGACGGCGCCTCGCGACGGCAGAAGACCTCGGCCGTCGCCCCGTGCTCCAGCGCGACGGCGGCATTGTCCATCGCCGACGCGCCCACGCCGAGGACCGCCACGGTGCGGCCGCGCAGCCGACCGAAATCGATCATGTCGGCGGTGTGGGCGCGGCGATCGGACGGAAGCGCGCGCACGAAGTCGGGCATCCACCATTCGCCGGTGCCGTCCTGGCCGGTCGCCAGCACGAGCTTGCGCGCCGCCAGAACCTCGCCGTTCGCCAGCGTCACGAGCAGGCAGCGCCCGCCGTCGTCGAGCGTGCCGGGCGCGATGGCCACGGCCTCGGCGTTGTTGCGCACCGGCAGGTCGAGCACCCGGCGATACCATTGCAGGTAGTTGTGCCAGTCGACCGCCGGGATGAGATGAAGGTCCGTAAAGGCGGTCGGGCCGTGCTGCGCCTCGTACCATGCCTGGAAGGTGAGGCTCGCGAGCCCGAGATCGGGCCCGGTCTGCTCCTTGGGGCTGCGCAGGGTCGGCATGCGCGCGTAGGTGACCCATGGCCCTTCACGGCCCGGCGGCGCGCGATCGATCAGCAGGATGTTGCGCACCCGGTCGCGCGTCAGGGCATAGGCCGTGACGAGGCCGGACTGGCCGGCGCCGACGATCAGCACGTCGAGCGCCGGACGGCCCTCGAACAGGCGCGGCTGCATCCACTCCATGCGCGGATGCGCCGTCATCTCGATCTCACGACGGACGCGGGCATCGAGAGCGGAAAGGCAATCGCCGCGCAGGAAGGACGTGGAGGCGGAAAGACTCATGCTCGAGAGGCGGCAGCAAGTCGTGTGCCAGCGCGGCGTCGGTGATTTCTCTGGCATACATATTGCGTCGCAGCGTGTGTGGGATCTCGTACTCGGGAGGGCGCATGCGCAAGGATGTGAACAGGATCGGGACGTTGTCCCGCCGCGGATTCGTCGCCGCGTCCGGCGCCGCCGCCGTCCTGCCGCGGACGGTCTTCGCACAGAAGAAGGTGCCGATCGCCTACACGCTCGGCTGGCTGCCCGAGGGCGCCAATATCTGGTCCTATGCCGCCAAGCCGTTCTGGGCGAAGGCAGGCCTCGACGTCACGATCGAGAAGGGCACCGGCTCGGCCGCCGCGACGCAGGCGATCACCCAGGGCAAGTACCAGTTCGGCATCCCAGCGACGCCGAACTCGATTCAGCAGGCGGTGAAAGGCGCGTCGCTGCTGTCGCTCGGCTGCTTCAACTACGACACGACGATGGGCGTGGCGGTGCGGCCGGAATCGCCGATCAAGGAGCCGAAGGATCTCAAGGGAAAGAAGCTCGGCTCGACCCTGACCTCCGGCGAATATCCGTTCCTGCCGACCTTCCTCAAGAAGTTCGGCCTGACCATGAACGACATCCAGTCTGTTGCGCTCGACAGCAAGGTGCGCGAGGTCGCGCTGATCGAGAAGCAATGCGACGGCATCACCTGCTTCGTCGCCAGCGCGCTGCCCAAGCTCGTGTCGTCGGGCGTCAATCCGCGTGTCTTTCTCTACAGCAAATACGGAATGCCGTTCTATGCCCACTCGCTGACCACCACGCCGGACTACTTCGCGAAGGAGAAGGGCGTGTGCGAAGCGATGGCCATGGGGCTGGCCGAGGGCGTGAAGTTCGCCCTGCTCAATCCGCAGGAAACGATCGAGATGCTGTTCAAGGAGCTGCCCGAGCTGAAGCTCGCCTCCACCGCGAAGGAGCAGCTCGAGATCGGCATGGGCGTCTGGGCCGCCAACTACATGAGCAAGGAGGCCATGGAGAAGGGCGTCGGCTACTCCGATCCCGCCATCTACGCCACCATGACCGACCTGATCTTCGAGACATCGGGCGCGGCCGGCGACAGGAAGCCCGACCCGAACACGCTGTTCACCAACGAGTTCGTCGGCAAGCTGAAGCTCAGCGATGCAGAGTGGGCCAAGGTCAAGGCGGGCACCGCCAAGTACGCGCTCGGATGACGACCGACTACGTCGCCCTGGACAGCGTCCGCAAGGTCTACAATGCGGGCAGCAGCCGGCAGGTCGAGGCCGTGGCCCCGACCTCGTTCCGGATCGAGGCGGGCGAGTTCGTCTCGCTGCTGGGCCCCTCGGGCTGCGGCAAGAGCACCCTGCTGATGATGGTGGCGGGGCTCGAGGGCCCGAGCGACGGGGCGATCCGGGTTGGCGGCAAGCCGATGTCCGCACCACGCGCCGAGACCGGCATCATGTTCCAGGACCCGACCTTGCTGCCGTGGAAGAGCGCGCTGGAGAACGTGCTGTTTCCCTTCCGCGCCATGAACCGGCCGGTCGCGCCGCATGTCGAGCACGCCCGGGCACTGCTCGACGAGGTCGGCCTCGAGGGCTTCCACGACCACAAGCCGCGCCAGCTTTCCGGCGGCATGCGCCAGCGGGTGGCGATCTGCCGGGCGCTGGTCTACCAGCCCGACCTGCTGTTGATGGACGAGCCGTTCAGCGCGCTCGACGCCATCACGCGCGACGAGATGAACCTCGTGCTGATGAAGATCTGGCAGGAGCACCATCGCACCGCCCTGTTCGTCACCCATTCGATCCGCGAGGCGGTGTTCCTGAGCGACCGCGTGCTGGTGATGAGCCAGCGGCCGGGCCGCGTCATCGAGGACATCCGCATCCCGTTCGACCGGCCGCGCGGGCTGGAGATCGGCGAGACCGCGGAGTTCAACGCGATCTGCGGCCATCTGCGCGGCAAGATCCAGCATCGGCGGCACTGATGGCGGTCTCCACGCTCGACACCGCGCCGCCGGCGCCCGCTCCCGTCACGCTCGGCTTCGACCGCGCGCGGGGCGTCGTCCTTCCCGTCGCCTTCGGCGCCGGCCTTCTCCTGCTCTGGCAGCTCGCGGCCGTGGGGCTGCAGATGCCGAAGGTCATCCTTCCCACGCCGGTCGACGTCTTCGAGGCGCTGCTGGCCAACGCCGGCACGATCTGGCAGCAAACGCTGCCGACGGTGCGCGACACGCTGCTGGGCTTCGCGATCGCGACCGTGCTGGGCATCGGCCTGGCCTCGCTGCTGAGCTTCAGCCGCCTGCTGCGTGATGCGATCTATCCGCTGATCGTCGTCATCCAGCTCGTGCCGAAGATCGCCTGGACACCACTGTTCATCGTCTGGGCCGGCATCGGCTGGCAGTCGCGGCTCACCATCGCGACCTTCATCTGCTTCTTTCCGATCTTCATCGCGATGATGGCCGGCCTCGAAGCGACCGACCGGTCCCTGGTCCGGCTCTGTCGCGGCCTCACCGCCTCGACATGGCGGACTTTCTGGCTGGTCCGGCTGCCCGGCTCGCTGACCTACCTGTTCGCCGGCCTGAAGATCGCCATCACGCTCAGCGTCATCGGCGTCATCGTCGCGGAATTCATCTCGTCCTCCGAAGGGCTCGGCTTCCTGATCCTCAAGAGCGCGGCGCTGCTGCAGACCGAGATGATCCTCGCGGCCATCGCCGTGCTCTGCGTCGTCGGCCTCGCCTGCTACGGCATCGTCCATGCCGGCGAAATCGCCGTGCGTCGCTGGCGGGGCGAATGAGCGCCGTCGCCGCGCCGGTCCGCCTGGGCGCGGCGGCGCGCCTCGTCGCCCCGCCGGCGATCGCCACGCTCGCGCTGCTCGCCGGTTGGGATCTGCTGGCGCGCAGCGGTGCGGTGAGCGCCCGCCTGCTGCCGGCGCCGGACAAGGTCTGGGACACATTGCTGCGCTCGATGAGCGTGCTGCTCGAGCAGGCGCAGCCGACCTTCTGGGCGGCAATCGCCGGCATCCTCGCCGCCGCCCTCCTCGGCATCTTGCTCGGCATCGCCGTCTCGGTGTCGCGCACCGCCATGCAGGCGATCTATCCGACCGTCGTCTTCTTCCAGCTCATCCCCAAGGTCGCGCTGGCACCGGTGTTCCTCATCTGGTTCGGCACAGGCTTCACGGCGAAGGTTGTGTTCGCCGTCTTCATCGCGTTCTTTCCCGTGCTGATCGGCACCATCGCCGGCCTGCAGGCCGCTCCGCCGAACTATCACCGTCTGTGCCAGGCCCTGCTGATGAGCCGCCTGCGCACCCTGCTCGCGGTCGAGTTGCCCTTCGCGCTGCCGCACATCTTCAGCGGCCTGCGGATCGGCGTGACGTTCGCGGTGATCGGCGTGGTGCTGGGCGAGTTCATCACCGCCCAGACCGGGCTGGGCTACATCATCCTGTTCTCGGCCAACAACTTCGAGACGGCCCTGCTGCTGGCGGCGATCCTGGTGCTGTGCGCCGTCGGCATCGTGCTGTTCGGCCTCTTCCTTGCCCTCGAAGCGATCGTCACCCGCCTCTACGACAGCCGCTAATAGCTCGGCGCGACATGCGCCGCCGTCAGCGACAGGGTGAAGGCGGCGCTATCGCCGCGGATATCTGGCGGCAGCGGCGTATACGGAGAGCCGGCGCGGATGGCATCGAGAGCGCCCTGATCGACCGCCGCGATACCGCTCGACCGGACCACGCCGGCGCCGACCAGCCGGCCGTCGCGAGCAATGACGATGTTCACGACGATATAGGCTTCGCCATTGGGAAGACGGGCAGAGAAGCGATAGCCGCTGAGCCTGCGGAGGATCTGCCAGCGATAATTGTCGCCCGTGAGCGCACGGGCGTAGGCGTCGGCCGGATTGACGAAGGGCGAATTCGACGGTGGCGTATTGCGATTCGCGATCGCCGGCGGACGCTCCTGTGGCCGCGTGATCTGTGGTGTGGGTAGCGCTTGCGGGTGAGGCGTGACGGCGGGCGGCGTCTGCGGTCGCGGCGGGGGCTGCGGCTTCTGGGCGGCAGGCGGCGGCGCCGGCGCCGGCGAAGGCACGGACGTGACGGCTGGCGCGGATGGCTGAGGTTGCGGCGCGGCCTGCTCCGGCGGCGGCAGCACCTCCTTCGGTCGCGGAGCCTCGGCCGCGGCGACCTGCGGCGCGGGCTCCTTCGGCGGGGCGGCCGTGGGCGGTGCCGCCGGGGGCGGCTCGGGTGGCTTGGGACGCTCTGCAGCCTGCACGGGCGGCGGCGGCTGGGGCACGGGATCGTCGAGCGAACGCGGCGGCGCGCCGGCGATATCCTTCGGCTTGTCTCCCGAAGGCGCTACCTGTGTCCGCTTGTCCGCCGTGATCTCGGCGGGCGGGGGCATGCCCTCCGGGGGAGGCACGGGCTGAGCCTTGGGCTGTGGCGGCGGTTGTGGCTTGGGCTCGGGTGGCGGCGGATCGGGCGGCTTGGGCTTCTCGATCGTTACCTCGATCGCCTCTTCGACCGGCCGGACGATCGGCCGGTTGACCGACAGCCACCACAGGGCGAGCGCCGCCACGACGTGCAGCAGCACCGCAAGCACGAGCGCGGGCGGCGACATCCGCGCCGAGGCGGAAGGAGAAGGGCCTGCGACGTGCTCCATGAAGTGGCGCTCAGACCGCCGTTGCCGGTCCGTTACCGGCGATGGCGGCCCGATGGATCGTCCGTCCCTGCAGCAGCGCGCGCGCCGCGGCGGTATGGTCGGCACCGCGATCGCCCGATATCGGCACCTCATCCAGGCCGAGAGGCCCCGCGCCGAACGCGCGAGGGCGAGGCTTGACGGTGATTGTCATGACACGCCGATGTTAGACTTGCCCGATGGTCGGACAAAGGGAGGAAATGATGGATTTCACCGGAAAGGTCGCCCTCGTCACCGGCGGCGGCAACGGCATCGGACGCGCGGCCTGCGTGGGCTTCGCCGCACGAGGCGCGCGCGTCGTGGTGGTCGATCGCGATGGCACGGCAGCGGAGGCGACGGCCGGCATCATTCGCCAGAACGGCGGCGAGGCAATGGCGGTCGCCGCCGATGTCTCCAAATCCGACGACGTAAAGGCCTACGTCAAGGCGACGGTCGACAGCTACGGCCGCATCGACTGCTTCTTCAACAATGCCGGGATCGAGGGCAGGGTCGCGCCGACCGCCGAGTACGACGAGGCGGTGTTCGACGCGGTGCTCGGGGTCAATGTCCGGGGCGTCTTCCTCGGGATGCGCCACGTGCTGCCGGAAATGATCCGCCAGGGCGGCGGCGCGGTGGTCAATACAGCCTCGGTTGCGGGACTGGTCGGCACCCCCGGTATGCCCGCCTACGTCGCCTCCAAGCATGCCGTGCTCGGCCTCACAAAGACGGCAGCGGGCGAGGTTGCCCGCCAGGGCATCCGTGTCAATGCGGTGTGCCCCGGGCCGGTCGATACACGGATGATACATTCGCTCGAGGCACAGCTTTCGCCCGACGATCCCAAGGCGATCGAGGCACGATACCAGGCCTCGCTTCCCACCGGCCGCTACACGACGGTCGAGGAAATCGCAAATATGGTGCTGTTTCTGTGCTCCGACCTCGCCTCCAACACCACCGGTGGCCAGTTCGTCGTCGACGGCGGCCGTACCGCCACCGGCGGCGCCGTGACCAACATCGCACGAGGATGAACGACTGCGGATGAGAGCGCGACCCAAATGTCTCGCGCACGAAACAAAGACACGGCCTAAGTCATTGTCCGGCCACAGAAAAAGCACGCAACCGTTTGCGTGCTAGATCGTATATTTGTGCAGGAATCGTGGCCGCGCTGCTGTGCGAGCGGCCCTGTTCATGGTAAGATGAAACCATATTGATGGAGATGTGCATGGCTCGATTGTCGGTTCTGGCCGTTACCTTGCTCGTCGCGGCAGCCGGCGTGGCGCAAGCAGCGCCGCCCGTGGCTGATACTCGCTATGTCGTTGCGGACAACCAGGTCCCTCCCAACGCCAACGTTGCCGAGGGCATTTTCATCAACCCGAAGCCCGTGCAACCGACCGAGCAGCCCACGCGCAAGGTCCGTATCTGGCTGTCGATGGGCTTCTAGTTCGCCGCCTTTCCCGTCGATCGGCGACGGGATTGTATCTTGCGGCTGCGCTCGATGTTTTTCGGCGCCTCTCTTTCGGCACCTTGGCCAGCGGCAAGGTGCCGTTTTCATGAGCGGCGCCAGGCCTGGAGACAGGGTCGAAATCGACAGCGGCGCAGCCTCCCTGTGACTCCTTCTCTCCCGCTGTTTTCCCGATATACTTCGCAGGGGGTCAACCGCTTCGTACGCGGGGGTCGATGTCGTCGCAAAGCAGAGTGCTATGGAAGGAAGGGCTGTTCCTCCGGCCCCACCACTTCCAGCAGAACGACCGGTACCACGAGCGGCTGCTCGAGGCGCGCGTTCGGAACGTTACCCCCTATCCGTGGGGGTTTTCCGCCGTGGAGATCGACCGCGACCTCCTGGAACAACGCAAGTTCGCCCTGAGGCGTGCCGCCGGCATACTTCCTGACGGAACACCGTTCGATGCGCCCGCCGACAGCCCTCTGCCGCCTCCTGTCGACATTCCGGAGGCCGCCTCCGGGCAATTCGTCTGGCTGACCATGCCGACGATCAGCCCCAATACGCGCGAGGTCGACGAAGCCGATTCCGACAGCGCCAGCCGCTACGTGGCGGGCACGGAAATGTTTATCGATTCGAGCTCGTCGCTACGCATCGAGGAGGAGATCGATCTCGCCCTGCCGCGGCTGGCGCTGGAGTTGCGCAAGACCGCCAAGCCCGGTTTCACCTGTCTCGGCATCGCGCGCATTCTGGAGGTGCGCGACAAGGCCGTGCTGCTCGACGGGCAATACGTGCCGCCTGCTCTGCTCACCGGCGCCCATCCGACGATCGAGGGGTGGATCGACCGCGTGCTGGGCTGGATCAACAACAAGGTGGACGAACTCGCCCGCTACGCCGCCGACCCGACCGCACGCGGCGGCATGCAGAGCACCGACTACTTCATGCTGCAGATCCTCAATCGCGAGAGTCCGGCGCTCCGCCATTTCCGCCGCTCGCGCTACGTCCATCCCGAGCGGCTCTACGAGGCGCTGATCCGGCTCGCCGGCGAGCTTGCGACCCTCGGATCGCCCGAGCGCCGCGCGCACGACTACGTCGCCTACGACCATGACGACCTGCACAACAGCTTCGAGCCGGTGCTACGCGACATCCAGGCGTTCCTCTCGGTCGTCGCGCCGACCCGCCCGATCCGCCTGGAGATCGTCGAGCGCGCGCAGAATGCCTTCGTATCGGCGATCCGCGACCGGTCGCTGTTCCGCACCGCCAATCTCATCCTCGAAGTGTCGGCGCGCCGGCCGTTGACCGAGATACAGGTGCAGTTCCCGCATCTGTTCAAGATCGGGCCGAACACGAAGATGAACGAGATCGTGCACGCCCATCTGCCGGGCGTCGGGCTGCAGCACCTGCCGACACCGCCGCCCCAGATCCGGGCGCTGGCCGATCACGTCTATTTCCTGCTCGACCGCACCTCTCCACTCTGGCCGGACTTCAGCACCGCGCAGGCCATCGCCATGCACTTTTCCGGTGACTGGCCCGAGCTCGAGCTCGAACTGTGGGCGATCCCGGGAGATCGGCGATGAGCGACCCTCCTTTCCCGCGAAACGACCGTACGATCATCCGCCCCAATCCGGGCGGGCGGAGGACGGCGACACCCTCGCCGGCAGCGCCGCCCAGCCCCGCCCCGGCCTACCCGCCGCCGCAGGGTCCGGGGCTGTCCTACCCTCCGCCGCCCGTGGCGCCGGATGCCAGCTCGGAGGATTGGGTCCGTACCGCGCCGGTGCAGGCGCCGCCGCAGGACGCGGGCCAGCAGGCCATGGTGCTCAAGCGCGACGTACCGGTCGCCGCCAACGAGAACGTTCTGCTCGAAGCCTCCAGCCCCATCCTTCTCCTGCTCGGACGGCTGCGCGTCTCGCTGATGCGCGCGAACTTCGCCAACCTGATGGGCCAGGTCGCCGATGCGATCGAGGAGTTCGAGCAGAAGGTGCGGCGGGCCGGCGTGCCCGAAGCCGAGGCCCGCCAGGCCAAGTACGTCCTCTGCGCCACCGCCGACGACATCGTGCAGAACATCCCGAGCGAGGAACGGCACTACTGGACGCAGTACAGCATGCTCGCGAAGTTCTTCGGCGAGCGCACCGGCGGCGTGCGCTTCTTCGAGGAGCTCGAGCGCGCCAAGGCCGATCCGTCGACGAACTTTGCCCTGCTCGAGCTGATGCATGCCTGCCTCGCCCTGGGCTTCCAGGGCATCCATCGCACCTCGGCCGGCGGCGCCGCACAGCTGCAGATGATCCAGCGCACCCTGTACGAACTGCTGCGCCGGACCAGGCCACGCACAGACGCCGAGCTGTCGCCGCATTGGCGCGGCCAGGACATCCCGCCTCCCGCCCGCGGCTTCCGCGTTCCATTCTGGGCGCCGGTCGCCGTCCTCGCCTCGCTCGTTTTCGTGCTGTTCGGCGGCATGCGCCTGTTGCTCGCTTCCGACACCGAGACCGTCACGACGGAGATGCGGCGGCTGTTTCCCGAAACGGCTCTTGTCATCTATCGCCCACCGGTCCCGGTGCCTGCGCCCGTCCCCGGCCCACGTCCGCCGCCGCCCCCGCCGATCGAGCCTCCCAAGCCGCCCGGCCCGACGCAGCTCGAGCGCATCCGCGCCGCGCTGGTCAAGGAGATCGCCGAGAAGAAGGTCGATGCGATGGAGAACGGCGCTTCCATCATCATCCGGGTCGGCGACCTGACCTCCTTCCCGACCGGCTCGGCGACAGCGCTGGAGAGCTTCAAGCCGCTCGCCCTCAAGATCGCCGCCGCGCTGGACAAGGAACCGGGCGAGATCCGCATCACCGGACATACCGACAACGTCCCCTTCCAGAAGTGGGCGGGCTTTCCGCGCGACAACCTCGAGCTCTCGCGCGAGCGGGCGAAGGCCGTCGAGGCCTCGTTGAAGCCGGGAATTGCCGATCCGACCCGCCTCAAGCCCGAGGGCAAGGCCGAGACGGTCCCGCTCGCCCCGAACGACACGGAGGAAGGACGCCGGCGAAACCGCCGGGTGGAAATCTCCATCCCCCGCGAAGAGACCCTGGGAAAGCCCTGACGATGATGGCCGATCGCGCATCCAGGACCATGACATGAAGAAGAGCTCTCTCCTGCTGATCGGCGGCTACGTGGTAGGGCTCGTGGCGGTCGCGCTGCTGATCGTCTTCGCACTGCCGCTCGTGGCGTTCGGCGACTGGCGGCCGTTCGAGACGGAGCTGGTACGCTGGCTCACCGTGGCGCTCGTCTCGCTCGCCGCGCTCGGCTACCTCGGCTACACCCTTTATACGCGGGCCAAGCAGGAGAAGGAGCTGGCCGCCGGCGTGGCCGGCGCGGAGCCCGGCGACGACAGCCGGCAACTGTCGGATGCGATGAAGGATGCGCTGGCGACCCTGAAGAAGGCGTCCAGCGGCAAGGGCGACTATCTCTACGATCTGCCCTGGTACATCATGATCGGCCCGCCGGGCACCGGCAAGACGACGGCCCTGCTCAATTCCGGCTTGAGCTTCCCGCTCGCCAAGGGCTCCAAGGCCCCCGAGGTCAAGGGCGTCGGCGGCACGCGCTATTGCGACTGGCTGTTCACCGAGGAAGCGGTGCTGATCGACACCGCCGGTCGCTATACGACGCACGATTCCGACGCCAAGGCCGATCGCCAGAGCTGGCTCTCGTTCCTCGAGATGCTCAAGCGCAACCGGCCGCGGCAGCCGATCAACGGCGTGCTGGTCTGCATCAGCATCGAGGACGTGCTGAGCCTCGAGCCGATGGAGGTGCAGGCGCATGCCGACGCCATCCGCGCCCGCCTGATCGAGCTGCACGATCACCTCAAGGTCGATTTTCCCGTCTACGCCTTCTTCACCAAGGCCGACCTGATCGCTGGCTTCATGGAGTTCTTCGGCAACCTGCCGGAGCAGGGCCGCAAGGCGGTGTGGGGCGCCACGTTCCAGACCGCCGACAAGACCGCCAACATGATCGGGGAGGTCCCGAAGGAGATGGACGCGCTGATCGCGCGCCTCAACGAGGGACTGGTCGATCGCCTGCAGGACGAGCCCAATCCGACGTCGCGCGTGCAGATCTTCGGCTTCCCCAGCCAGGTCGCCTCGCTCAAGGAGCCGATCTACGACTTCCTGACCCGCATCTTCGAGCCGACGCGCTATCATTCGAACGCGACTCTGCGCGGCTTCTACTTCACCTCGGGCACGCAGGAAGGCACGCCGATCGACCGCCTGATCGGCGCCCTCGCCCGCAGCTTCAACGCACAGGGCTCCGGGGCCGCGCGCTATTCGGGACAGGGCAAGAGCTTCTTCCTCACCAACCTGCTGACCGACGTCATCTTCGGCGAGGCCGGCTGGGTCTCGACCAACCGGTCGGCGACGCGCCGGGCCTCGATCCTGAAGACAGGCGCCTACGCGCTGCTCGCCCTGGTCTGCGTCGGCCTCGCCGGCCTGTGGTGGGTGAGCTACGGCCGCAACAGCAGCCTGATCGCCTCGATCCACGACTTCGTCGTCGACTACCGCAAGAAATCCGGTCCGCTGGACGAGGAGGCGAAGGTCGCCGATCGCGACTTCTCCCGCGTGCTGCCGGCATTGCACGCCCTCGCGAACATGCCGGCCGGCTATGCCCAGCGCAACGATCCGACGCCGGTCACGGAGACCTTCGGGTTGAGCCAGCGCGAGCGCCTCAACCTGTCGGCCACCTCGACCTACGAGACCGCGCTTTACCGCCTGCTCCGCCCGCGCCTGATGTACCGCATCGAGGAGCTGATGCGCGACAACATCACCAACCCCAGCTTCCTGATCGGCGCGCTGCCGGTCTACCTGATGATGGGCGGCGTGGTGCCGATGGATCGAGAACGCGTCATCCAGTGGTGGCTTGCCGACTGGTCGGAGAATCTCTTCCGAGGACCGGGCAATGCGGACGGCCGGCGCGCGCTGCAGGAGCATCTGACCCATCTCGTCGCCCTCGATCCGCCGGGCGGGCTGGCCGCGCTGGACGTCGACCGCACGCTGGTCCAGGAAGCGCAACGGACGATCGCGCGCATCAGCATCGCCGATCGCGCCTTCGAGCTCCTGCGCGCGGAATCGCGCCGCAACAAGGATGGCGACTGGTCGGCCCGCCGCAAGGCAGGGCAGGATGCCGATATCGTGTTCGAAGCCGGTGGAGGCCTCGATCTCGATTCGATCAAGGTCCCGTTCTTCTACACCTATGCCGGCTTCCAGCAGGATTTCCTCGGCCGGCTCGCCCAGGTCGCCGAGCGGATGCGGCAGGAGCAGGCCCTGCTGGGCGACGTGGCCAAGCAACAGGCCTTCGCCGACCAGTACAAGAGCCTCCTCGCCGATATCACGCAGCGCTACGAGCGCGAGTTCATCGCCGCCTGGCGCACCGCGCTGAACCAGCTCCGGATCCGCCTCCTGACCGCCGACAAGCCGCGCTACGTGGCCTTGCAGGCCGCCGCCGCGCCGACCTCGCCGCTCGCCCAGCTCATCGAGGCGATCCGCGACGAGACGCAGCTCACTCGCGAGCGTCCGCCGGCGCCGGGCTCGCCCAAGGTCGATCCCAAGGCCGATCCCAAGTCCGCGGGCGTCGCGCCTCCGCGGATCGACCTTCCCGGCGGCGCCTTGCCGGGGGCGGCCGTGGAGGCGGCTTTCCGTCCCTACCAGCAGCTCACCGAAGGCGCGCGCGGCCAGCGCGGGATCGACGAGCTGCTGCGCGGCCTGGGCGAGGTGCACGCCGCACTCGCCATGCTGAACGATCCGACGCGTGCGGCCGAGGGGCAGGCCAAGTTTCGCGACAGCCTGCGAAACCTGCAGGCGACAGCGACGCGCTTCCCCGATCCGTTCCAGTCGATGATCCAGGCGGCCGTCGGCGCGTTCGACACCGACGCGACCGGCACGACCATCGCCCGCCTGCAGCAGACCCTCGCCGAGCAGGTGACCAACGCCTGCACGCAGCTCATCCGCGACAAGTATCCGTTCAAGCCGACCAGCGAGCAGGACGTCTCGATCCAGGACTTCCAGAGGATGTTCGGGCCGAGCGGCGTGATCGACCGCTTCTACACCGCCAACCTCGCGCAATTCATCGACAGCTCGAAGGCGGTCTGGACGTGGAACGCCGCCAATCCCATCGCGCGGCAGCTGCCGCCTGCACTGGTGCGCGATTTCCAGCGGGCCAACGACATCCGCGAGGCCTTCTTTCCGCAAGGCACGGCAGGCTTCGCCTTCGCCGCGACGAACGTGATGATCGGCGAGGGCATCGACACGGCAAGGCTCGAGATCAATACCGGCGTGCTGACGACCGACAGGCCGGGTGCGTTCTCCGGCTTCAACAACCAATCGCCGCCGTCCGCTCCTGCCGCGGCCGCCCCGACGGTCGTCACCTTCCAGTGGCCCGGGCCGATCGGGCTGGGCGCTGCGTCGCTCACCTTCCTGCCGGCCGTTCCGGGCCGGACCGACCCCGAGAAGAAGGGCGCGTGGGCGCTGTTCCGCCTTCTCGACACGGCGAAGCTGACACGAGCCGGCGACGCCGTGACGGCGCGCTTCAATGTCGGCGGATACGAGGCGGCGTACCAGATCCACGTCACCACCCTGCCCAATCCCTTCACGCTGGCGGCACTGCGCGAATTCCGCTGCCCGACCTCGGCACCCTGAGGCGTCATGTCCTGCGGGCTCTACGGCAAGCTGCCGATGAAGCGAGACTTCATCTCCGTGTCCGCGCCGCAGGCGTTCCTCCAGCAATGGGAGCCCTGGATTCAAGGCGGCATCGCAGCGAGCCGCATCGCGCTGGGCGCGGGTTGGCAGGACGTGTTCCTGCACGCGCCGATCTGGCGCTTCTGGCTGGGCGCGGAAATCTGCGGCCGGCCGGCAATGGGCTCCTTCATGCCTTCGGTTGACGGGGTGGGGCGCTTCTTTCCTTTGACGGCCTTCGCTTGCGGCGAGGCCGGCAGCGCCTTTCCCGCCCCACAGGACGATCCCCAGGCGGCCTGGTTCAGCGAAGTCGAAGCCATGCTGCTCGATGCGCTGGACGAGGATGCGGCCTATGATCGGGTCCTAGAAACGCTGGGCAGCCTGCCCTCCCCGACGACGATCGACCCTCCCTCAGGCGAGGCGGCCATTCGCGATCTCTTCTCCGCCACCCTGGTGACCGCCGATACGGCCGATTCGCTGACATCGGCCTTCGCCACCCTGCTCGCGGATCGAGAGCGCCGCCACAGTGCCGCCGGATGCTTCTTCTGGACGATCGGCGGGAAGGACTTCCCGCCGGCCGCATCGTTTTGCGCGGGCTTGCCCGATCCGAATATCCTGACAACATTCCTGTGCGGCCAGTTCTCGTCCCCGCCGCCGATGGAGCGCCGCGCATGACACAACGGGACCTGCCGACATACAGGCTCGCATTCGAGACCGGCTACGCCACGCATGTCGGCAAGGTGCGACAGGCCAACGAGGATGCCGCCGTCGCCCTGCCGGACATCGGCGTGTGGGCGGTCGCCGACGGAATGGGCGGGCACGAGAACGGTCAGTTCGCCAGCCAGACGCTGACGGTCGACATCGCCTCGACGGGACTCGCGGTTTCGGCCGCCGACCAGGTCGCCCGCTTCAAGGACCGCGTGATGCGCGCCAACGACACGATCCGCCGCGCGGCGGAAGCCAAGGGCGGCGCGACGATCGGCACCACCCTCACCGCCGTGCTGGCCTACGGCCACAGCTATGTCTGCGTCTGGGCGGGCGACAGCCGCACCTACCTGTTGCGCGGCGGCGTCCTCACCCAGGTCAGCCGCGACCATACCGAGGCGCAGGAGCTGGTCGAAAGCGGCGTTCTCACGCCCGAGCAGGCCAAGAATTGGCCCCGCCGCAACGTCATCACGCGCGCCGTCGGTATCTTCGAAGATCCCGAGCTCGAGCAATGCGGCGGCGACATCAAGCCGCTCGACACGTTCCTGCTGTGCAGCGACGGCCTGACAGGACACCTTTCGGACGCCGAGATCTGCAGCAAAGCCTCGTCGCTGCGTCCCCAGGAGGCGTGCAACGCGCTGATCGAGGCGACGCTCGAACGGGGCGCGTCGGACAACGTCACGGTCATCATCATCCGTTGCCACGCCACGGAGCCGACGATCCCGCCATTCAAGCTGCAGCAGAAGGCGAGCTGAGGCGCGCCATGGCCGAAACGGTCATCAGGCTCACTCCCGCCGCCCGTGCCGGCCTTCCGGCCGGCACGCGGCTGAGCGACGGCGCCTACGAGATCGAGAAGATGATCGCCGCGGGCGGCATGGGCGAGGTCTATCGCGGTCGCCTGGTCGAGACCGACGATCCGGTGGCGATCAAGATGATCAAGCCGGAGTTCGCCGGCGACGAGGCGATCCTCGCGCTGTTCCGCAAGGAAGCCTCGGCGCTGCACACGCTCAGCCACGATTCGATCGTCCGGTATTTCGGTATCGCCGTCGACAGTCGGCTGAATCGCCACTACCTGGCGATGGAATTCGTCGACGGGCCGTCGCTGTCGGACCGCGTGAAGCAGAAGCCGCTCAGCTACGACGAGCTCACCGTCCTGCGCCAGCGCGTGGCCTCGGGGCTGCAGGCGGCGCACAACAAGGGCATCATCCATCGCGACATCTCGTCGGACAACATCATCCTGGCGGGCGGCGACATCGGCCAGGCCAAGATCATCGATTTCGGCATCGCGCGCACCAACGACACGCGCCATTCGACCGTGATCGGCAGCGGCTTCGCGGGAAAATACAATTATGTCTCGCCCGAGCAGCTCGGCCTGTTCGGCGGCGACGTGACCAATCGGTCGGACATCTACTCGCTCGGTCTCGTGCTCGTGGAAGCAGCCCTCGGCAAGCCGTTCGACATGAGCGGCAGCCAGGCCGAGGTCGTGGAGAAGCGCAAGAAGGTGCCGGACCTTTCGGCCCTCGATGCCCGCCTGCGGCCGCTGCTCACGAAGATGCTGCAGCCCGACCCGAAGAACCGCTTCGCCTCGATGGCGGAGGTTGCAGGCTGGGTCGCGCCGGCGCCGAAATCGATCGGCAAGATCGCCGCGTTGGCAGGCGCGGCCATCGTCCTTTGCGGCGGCGGGGCGGCCGCCTATTTCCTGCTGTCCTCGCCTGCGAAGCCGCCCGAGCAGGCGGCCGCTCCGGCGGTCACGCCTGCTCCGGCGCCGGCCAAGCCATCCGACCAGGCCCCCGCCCTCGCGCCCGTGGTGCCGGCGAAGCCTGCCGAACAGGGTCCTACCCCGTCCCCGATCCCGCCGCCCCCGGCCAACCCGGCCCCGCCGATACAGCCGCCGCCTGCCGTCGAAGCGTTCCGGATACCGCCGCTGGCTACCGCCGACAGGGTCGCGCGGATGTTGAAGTACGTGCGCTATTTCGACGGAGGCCCCTGCTTCTTCCTGTCGCCTACCGACGTCACGGACCGCAAGGCCGTCCTCGACGTTTTCAGCCTGTCGGCCGAGCAGGCGCAGCGCTTCGAGACCGATTTCCGCCTGGTCAACGGCATTGCGCCGCAAATCTCAATCGCACGCCTCACGCCTGCCCAGTGTCCGGTGACCGCTTTCCTTCAGCGTCTGGACGCCGATCCCGCGCCGAACGTCCACTTCGAGTTGCGCCCGGCGGCGGTACGGCCAGGTCAGCCCCTTCAGGGCCGGATCGAAGGCGTCGGCGATCGCTCGGTCACTCTGTTCACCGTCAGCGAGAAAGGGCGCTTGAAGGTCTTGCCGGCGCCCCGTCGCGAACGGGACGCCGCCGTCATCGACACGCGCGTCGACGACGAGGACGACACGACCTCGGGCTCGAAGCTGCTGATCGCAGTGGTCGCGTCCAAGCCGCTTGCTTCGCTCGAAGGACTGGCGTCGGCCAGGACAGCCACCGCCTTCGAAGCCCTGCCGGCAGTGCTCGAGGAAGCGCTGAAGCGAAACGACGTCACGGCGATCCCCAGGTCCATCCGCGTCGAACGCTGAGGGACCGCCCGTCGGCTCACATGCTGATGTGGATCTTCTTCTTTTCCTGCGGGGCCGGGGCGGGGTTAGCCGGGGCCGCAGGCGGAGGATTCGAGACGACGGCAGGCGGCGGCGGTACATAGGCCGGAGCAGGCGTCGCTGCCGGCGGCGGAACGTAGGCCGGCGTGGGTGTCGCCGCCGCAGGCGGCGGAGCCGCCTTCACCGCGACGGGTGCCGGCGGGCAGAGCACACCCTTGTGATCGCGCAATGCCTGCAGGCCGCGCTCGGTAAGCGGCTGGACTCCCGATCCGGCGCCGAGCTTTTCGGCCGCCGCCGCCAGCGCGCCGCGCGTCTGGGGGCCGGTCGTGCCGTCGACCGCACCGCCATAGCATCCGACGCGTCTCAGCTCCTGCTGCGCGGCCCTGAGCACGTCAGCACTCTCAGGGTTGAAGACAGGAGCAGGAGGGGCGGTGGGCGGCGCGACGAGGCTCGCCATCTTCTGATCCGTCGAGGGCGGCACGCTCTCGTCGAGCTTCGCAGCCGGTGACGGCGAGGGCTTCTCGGCCAGGGCGGGCGGCGCCTCGCCCCCGGCAGTCATTCTGGAATCGGGCTTGCCGGCGGGCGGCTCCTGTGGAGCCGACGGCGGCACGGGTGTCACCACCTTCGGCTCGACGGAGGCCGGGCCTGACGTCGGCGAGGCACTCCTGGGCTCCGACGGCACGAGCGTCGGTAACGCGGCCGGCGGGGGCGGCGCCGTCGCCTTGGGTTCAGCTAGCGAAGCAGATGGCGGGACCGGTGTGGCGACCTTCGGCTCGGGTGGCGTGGAGGGAGCCGGCGCCTTGAGCTCGGCCACCGTCGGCGGAGGTACAGGCGTCGGTACCTTCGGCTCGGGCAGCACGGGAGATGGGGCGAGCGCCGGCGCCTTCAGCTCGGCCACCGTCGGCGGCGGCACGGGCGTGGGCAGTTTCGGCTCGGGAAGAGCGGGCGGCGGGGCGGGCGTCGCGACCTTCGGCTCGGGTGACGCGGGCGGCGGTACCGGCGTCACGATCTTCGGTGAAGCCGGCGGGACGGGCGTCACGACCTTCGGTTCGGGCGTGGCAGACGGCGGGACAGGAGTCGCCACCTTAGGCTCGGGGGGTGCCGGCGGCGGGACAGGCGTCGTAACCTTCGGCTCAGGCGTGGCAGACGGTGGACCAGGAGTCGCCACCTTCGGCTCCGGCGGTGCCGGCGGCGGGACAGGCGTAACCACCTTCGGCTCAGGCGGCGGGACAGGCGTCACCACTTTCGGCTCTGGCGGTACGGGCGGAGGGACGGGCGTCACCACTTTCGGTTCGACGGGGACGGGCGGTGTCGGCGGCGTCGCTCCCTTCGGCTCCGTCGGCATGAGCGACGGCGACGCCGACGGCGGTGTGGACGTTACCGCTTTCGGCTCCCTCCCAGCGGCCGATGGGGGCGGTGGGGATGATGCGGGCGGACGAGAGCCTGCCGACTCATCGGCTTTGGGTGGCGTCACCCGGCCGGGCCTGTCCGTCGTCTCGCGCGCAGGCGGAGCGGAGGGAGAGGGCAGCGGCGCCGCCATGGGAGGAGGCAGCGGCGGCAACGGCGGCGGGGTCAGGGCGGCGACTTGCAGGTTGCCCGAACTCTGCTTTGCTGCCTCCGCCTCACGGCTCCAGCGCGCCTCGATCGCCTCGCGCCGGCTGGTCCGGGCCTTTTCGACGCGCGCACGATTCCAGCTTTCGTCGATCAAGCTGTTCCAGGCCCGGCTGGCATCGCGCGCCCCGGCGCGAGCCTGCAGGCTTTCCTTCTCGGACAGCACGCTCTTGACCAGGGGAGTCAGCCCATCGGCGGCGTGCTGCCCGACATGGCGCTTCATCGTCTCGATCCCGGGATCCACGCCGAGGCTGCGAAAGGCGGAGTCCGGCTGATCGTCACGCACGAAGAAAAACGGCGCCGCCAGGCCCACGGACAGCGCCACCTTCTGATCGTTCCCGGTACGAAACGCCACGAGCTGCTGCAGGCGCCGGAACAGGGTGGCAGCATCGAGGTCCGGCTCCTCGAGTCCCACCAGTAGGGAATCGACCAGCGCGCGCGAGGAGCATAGACGTTCCTCCGCCGCGCCGACGGCGCTCACCAAGCCCTGGCGGTGCGGCAGCTCACCCAGTCCGAGTTGGGTCCCGCCTGCCCATTGAAGCCGCTCCGCCAACCGCGCATCGGCACAGCCGTCGACGATCAGGAAGCCGTTGCGCGCCTTGGCCAGTGCGTCGTTCACCTGATCGATGGCGATCGTATCGCGCTCGACGCTGGCAGCATCCTGCAAGGTGGCGCCGACCGGAACCAGCCGTCCCGTGCCGCGCAGGCGCACCGAATGGCCGGCGAAGAAGACGAGCGCAGCATCGGCGTCGGCGGCAGCGCGCTGCAGCTCGTCGATTGCGCTGCGCATCGCCGGCAGGTCGGCGTTGAAGCGGCGCTTCACGTCGAAGCCGAGCCTGGCCAGGGCATCGCCCAAAGCTGCCGCCTCGCCGTCCGCGCCCTGCAGGGCGTTGACGTGACGGTAGTCGGAATTTCCAATGACCAGCGCGACGCGCTTCGGCGCCTGCGCGGATGCCACCGCGCAGCCGACGACCAAGCCGCCGAAAACGGCGGCCAGCGAGATTAGAGCCCGACGCAGCGATCGACTCACCGGAGCAGCCCTCCAGAGCACGATCCTAGCGGAGGAGCACGCACCCCCGCAATGGGCCGCGGCGCCGGCCCCGATTGATTGTTTGCGCGCGGCGCCAATCTATCGCCGGATGGCGGCAGCCGCCTGAGCGAAGCCCTTCATGTTGAGGGTGAAGGTCACCGCCCGCCCATCGGAGGCCTGGATGACCGCCTCGCCCTGGAGCACCGCCGACGCTTCCCGGACGAAAGCGTCGTCCATGGTGGTGCTGGCCTCGCAGACGGCCGGCTCGCAGGTGGTGATCGGCACCTTGCGGGGGGCCTTGTCGCCGAAGCGCAGCTCGACACCCGGGCCGATCTGCACTCCTGGCAGAAACCGCAGCGCCGTGGCCGGAACACCGTCCTTGTTGAGGCCCATGATCCAGACGAACACCGGCCGGCGCTGGCCACCGACATCCTGGAAGATCTGGTGCTCGGCCGAGCAGACCCGCTTCTCCTTCGGATCGCGCCCGTCCCGGCACGTCACCGTCCAGTTGTCATAGTTGAGAATCTCCGTGCGCCCGGACGCCGTGGCAGTCGTGCTGGATTGGGCCTGCGCTTGCATTGGCACAGCCATCGATCGCTGCGGTTGCGCCGTTGCCACCGATGCCGCTCCTGTCGCGGCAATCACCGCTGCAAAGGCCATCGCGCGCATCGCATTCTCCACAGTCATGATTGGCTTGCCTCCCGCCCCGCTCCGGAAAGAGGGCTCCGATAGCGCTGAATTGAGGCGTCACGGAGACAGCACCCTACCCCTGTCACCTTCCCTTGTCGGGAAGGTGCCTCGGGTAAAGCGTCGCTACAGTCGCTTAGAACTGCTTGCGTACGCCGATGTTGATCGCCTTGCCATTCAGGTTGTCGCCGAAGCGCATGTCGCCGCGCACGAAGCCCAGGAGATCAAGGTTGAGGACCTTGAATTGAAGCCCGACGCCGACCTGTCCGAAAGTGCCCACCCGGTCCACCGAGCCGCCGAAGGCAAAGTTGTTCCCGCCCGTGTTGACGTAGGCGGTGGTCGTCGCGGCACTGCCGAACTCACGCCACACCGACGTATGGACGAACGGCGCGATCGCCAGGTTGTCGCTCGCCAGGAACGTGCCGCCCAGATTGACGCCGAGCCGTCCCAGATAGCTCTCGATCGGCGCGAACGACATCTTGGAGGCTGGCGCATTGAGGTTCGGGTTGAAGTACACGTCGTTGAACGAGTACCGCCCCCAGGTGAAGCCGGCCAGCGGCTCGATATAGACCGTGTCGGAGAGGTCGAAGCGGTTCGACACGTTCAGGTTGACGCTGGTGCCCTTGCCGACGAGCGGCGTGTTCGGCGAGACCAGGTAGCCGCCCGCAAAGCCCAGATCGCCGTTATAGGAGTTCACATTGCCGCTGTAATAGTCCTGACGGACATTGACCTCGGCCGTGAAGGATTTCCGGGAGACGAAGGTGTAAAGCGCGAAGTAGGGCACATCGAGCGTGACCTGCGTGCTCGTCACCGTCGAGCCGCCGGTCGGGATCGGGCTGGCGGTCGTTGAGTAGCCGCGGGCATTCACGTAACCACCGAAGAAGCCGAGGTTAACGTTCCAGTCCGAGCTGTTGATGTTGTAGACGCCGACGTCGAAGCCAGCCTGGACGCCGGAGAAGTTCGTCCACCCGTTGGTATGCGAGTTGTTCGCCGGGCCGAACGCCGTCAACGAGCTGTTCAAGCTGGTCTGGGTATCGCCCGCGCTGACGCGGATGAACGGACCGCCGCCGATCTGGTTGGCGTGCGGGTTGTCCGGCCGCGAGACGATCGAGGAGGCAGCCTGGAAGAAACCAGACGACAGCGCCGCGATGACACTCGAAACGCCGCTCGCCAGGCCGCTGATCGGACCGTCGTTGAAGGCAGTCTGCAGCTGCGCGTCCTGCCCCGCGCCGTTCTGCACGAGGAAGTTGTTGATCAGGCCGTTCGACAGCGAACCGATGGGCCCCTTGTTGGCGACGTTGAGAGTGCCGCCGTTGAGATCGAGGATCGTCTTCGGCGCCGCGAAGATGGGGATGAAGCCGCCTGTGTTGTTGAACGTGAAGGACTGGCTACCGCTCGACGTGCCGCTCACGGTCACCAGGCTGGCATTGCCGCCATTGACCACGGTGTTGATCGTGCCGTTACCGTTGAGCGAGCCGGTAATGGCCAGGGTATTCGTCGTCAACGCGGGAGTACCGGCGATGAGCCCGTTGTTGGTGAAGCCGACGGCACCGCCCGCCGTGATCGTCGACGCACCGTTGAAGTTGAAGATGCCGCCAGCGTTGTTGGTAAAGCCGGTCGTCGCGGTCGTCACAGCGCCGGCTGTGACGCTGAAGGTTCCGGTGTTGGACATCGTCGCCGCAGTAGCGGTGCCGGTAGCGGTATTCGTGAAGGAACCGGTGCCGATCGTCAGCGCGCCGGTCGTCGTCAGCGTACCGTTGTTGACGGTCGTGCCGGCGTTTTGCGTATAGGCGGTTATGCCGGTGTAGCTCGAGCCTGCGGCGGTCGTCACGGCACCGTTGTTGGTGAAGGTATTGTTGCCGGTGACGGCACCTGTCACGTTGAAAACGTTGTTGTTGATGACGGCCGCGTTGATCGCGCCGCCCGACGCCGTAACGGTTCCGTTGTTGGTGAGATTGCCTGCCGTTACAGTCAGCGTACCGCCGAGCTGGTTCAAGGCGCCGTTGTTCGTGAAGTTGGTCGGCGCCGTCCAGGTTCCGGCCTGGTTGATGGTGCCTGTGCTCGACAGGACGTCACCGTTCCAGGTTGCGCCCGCATTGTTGTTGATGGTGCCCGAGTTGCTCGCGACGTTGGCGTTGTACACGCCACCAGCGGCGTTGGTGACGAGGCCGGCATTGTTGAGATCGTCGTTGATCGTTCCAGCGTTGAGGATGGTGCCGCCAGCGGTATTCGTGATTCCAGGCGTATTCGCCGTCAGCACACCGCCTGCCGCGACGACGATATTTCCGCTGTTCGTCAGCAGGCCGCCGATCGTGTAGTTGCCTGCCGCGCCGATCGCCAGCGTTCCAGGCGCATTGTTTGTGAAGGTGCTGTTGCTCGTCACCGCCCCGGTGACATTGAAGTTATTGTTGTTGACGATCGCGCCGTCGATTGCACCGCCCGAGGCGCTGACCGTACCGGTCGTGCTGTTCACAAGGCCGCCGGCCAAAGTTCCGGCCACCTGATTGAGCGTCCCGTTGTTGGTGAAACCGCCGGTCGTCGTCATCGACGCGTTGTTGTTGAAGGTCGCGCCGACGGCGGTCGAGGCCGACGCCGCGGTGACCACGCCACCGGCATTGTTGTTGAAGACACCGCCATTGACCAGCATCGCTGCTGTCACCGTCATGGCGCCGGAGTTTGTGGTCGTGCCGCCCTGCTGGATGTAGTCCCCGCCCAGCGTCATCGTGCCGGTATTGGTCGTGGTACCGGCAGTATTGGTATAGGTTCCGGCCAGCGTCAGCGTGCCGGCATTGGTGGTCGTGCCGGCGGTCTGGTTGTAGCTCGCCGCGGCCAGGGTCGTGCCGGCCGCCGTCGTCACCGTATTCGTGTTGGTGATCGCCCCCAGGCCGCTGTAGTTGGCGGCGCCGGTCAGTGCGAGCGTTCCGTTGTTCGTGAAGATCGAGCCGTTGCCGGTCACAGGCCCAGTGACGTTGAAAGTGCCGTTGTTCGTGACCGTGCCGTTGACCGCTCCGTTGGATGCGTTGATCGTGCCGGTCGCGTCGTTGGCGATGTTGCCGTTCCACGTGCCCGACGTGTTGATGATGTTGGCGTTGGACAGAACGTTGCCGTTCCATGTGCCGGCGTTGTTAATGGTCCCGGTGTTGGTCGCGACATTCGCATTCCAGGTCGCGCCGGCGTTGTTGTTGGCGACGCCCGCATTGTTCAGGTCGTCGGTGATTGTGCCGTTGTTGGTGACGGTACCGGTCGCCGTATTGGTGATCCCGGCGTTGGCCGTGAGGCTGCTGCCGGCAGCGACCGTGATCGTGTCGCTGTTGGTAACCAGCCCGGTAATGACGTAGGCGCCGCCACCGCTAACGGCCAGCGTGCCGCTATTGCCGAAAGTACCCGCGGTCGTCACCGGACCCGTCGTGACGTTGATCGTGGCGCCCGCGTTGTTGGTGATATTACCGCCGAACTGCCCGCCCGAGACGTTCGCCGTGCCGGAGTTGGTGAAGGGTCCGCTCAGGCTGCCGGCGGTCTGCGTGTAGGTGCCGCCGTTGGCGACGCCGCTGGTGGCATTGATGGACCCGCTGTTGGTCAGAGTGCTGCCGGCAGCCGTCGTCACGGTGGCTGCATTGACGGTGCCGGTGTTGCTGTAGGTGCCGCCATTTACCGCCAACGTCCCGCTGACGGTCGTCGTTCCCTGATTGGTCGTCGTACCCGCGCTCTGCGTGAAGCTGGCACCCGAAAGCGTACCGCCCACATCCGTCGTCACCGTACCAGCGTTCGAGATCGCACCGAGGCCGGTGTAAGCGCCGGTCGCCGAAATAGCGAGCGTCGCACCGGCCGCGTTCACGAAGGCGTTGTTGCCGGAAACCGTGCCAGTGACGCTGAACGTCCCGGCGTTGTTGTTCACGACACCGTTGATCGCGCCGCCGGAGGCGCTCACCGTACCGGTATTGGTCAAGCCGCCGGACAGGCTGCCCGCGGTCTGATTGTAGGTGCCGGCGTTGGCGAACCCGCCCGTCGTCGTGACCGTGCCGCTGTTGTTGAAGGTTGTTCCCGCCGCCGTGGTGGCCGTGGTCACGCCCGAGACGGTACCATTGTTCGTAAAGGTGCCGCCATTGACCCCCAGGGTCGCGCCGGTCAGCACCATGGAGCCGTTGTTGGTGGTCGTCCCGGCGCTCTGCGTATAGCTCGTGGAGGCGGACAGGGTGCCGCCCGCGGCAATCGTCACGGTGCCGGCATTGGTCACCGTCGTCAGGTTGTTGTAGTTGCCCGCCCCCGAGATCGACAGCACGCCGGTGGCGTTGTTGACGATGCCGTTGCCGGCCGCAGACACGCTACCTGTGACGTTGACCGCGCCGTCGTTCGTCACGGTTCCGTTGAGCGTTCCGCCCGTGGCGTTGACCGTGCCGCCGGCGCTGTTGTTGATCGCGCCGTTCCAGGCGCCGCCCGTGTTGATCGTGCCCGTGTTGGCCGTAACCGTACCATTCCAGGTACCGCCGGCATTATTGTTCACGATGCCCGCGTTGGACGTGATGTTGCCGCCGTTCCACGTGCCGGAGTTGCTGATCACGCCGCCGGCAGCGTTCGTCCCGATCGAGCCGGTCCAGCTTCCGCCGCCGTTGTTGTTGATCGTGCCACTGTTCGTCGTGATGTTGCCGCCGGTCCAGGTCCCCGTGTTGCTGATCACGGCGCCGGCGGCGTTCGTTCCCACCGTGCCGTTCCAGCTTCCGCCACCGTTGTTGTTGACCGTCCCGTTATTCGTCGTGATGTTGCCGCCAGTCCAGGTGCCGGAATTGGCGATCGTCGCCCCGGTATCGTTCGTCCCCACCGTGCCGGCCCATGCCGCGCCGGCGTTGTTGTTGATGACGCCCTTGTTCGTCGTGATGTTGCCGCCAATCCAGTTGCCCGCGGCATTGTTGTTGATCGTGCCGCCGGTGTCGTTCGTCGTCACCGCGCCGTTCCAGGTTCCGGCGTTGTTGATCGTACCGGTTCCGGCACTGCCGTTCGAGATGACGGTGCCGTTCCAGACGGCGCCGTTGTTGTTGTTGATCACGCCGCCATTGGTGTTGCTGGCGACGTTGCCGTTCATCGTCGCGCCCGACGTGTTGTTGAACGTGGCAGCGTTGTTGTTGAGGTCGTCGCTGATGATGCCCGCATTGGTGATCGAAGCGCCGGCACCGGAATTGGTGATTCCTCCGGCGGTGGCGTCGAGATTGCCGGCGGCCGTCACGACGATGGTGCCGTTGTTCGTGAGCAGGCCGGTCATCGTGGTGCCGCCGGTGACGAACATCGCCGATCCCGCGTTGACCGTCGTCGCCCCCATGGTCGTGGTGCCGGCGTAGTTGACCGAGCCGCCGGAGATCGTCGTGCCGCCGGCATAGTTGTTGGTGCCCGACAGGGTAAGGTTGCCGGCTCCCGCCTTGATCAGCCCGCCCGCGCCAGAGATATTGCCGGACAGGGTAGAGGAGTTCCCGGCCGTGTCGAACGTGCCGTTGCCGGCGCCAAGCGTGACGTTGTTGCCGACCGTCAGCGGCGCGCCGAACTGGACCGTCCCGCCATCGACGGTCAGCGTGCCCGCGCCCGCTGCCGTGGCGTTGTTCATGACCAGCGTGCCGCCGCCGGAGACCGTCGTGCCGCCGGTAAAGGTATTGGCGCCCGCCAGGTTCACGCTTCCGCCCGTGACGGTCGCCGAGCCCGCGCCCGCCAAGGTAGAGCTGATGGCACCGCCGCTCAGGCTGTAGGTGCCGGCCGTGGTGACCGACCCCGCGCCGACGATGCTGCCGGCCGACATCGTCAGCCCGGTGGTCAGCGTCAGGGTCTGGGCGTTGAGGTTGAGGGTGTTGCCCGCCGGGACGACCGAGCCGTCCATCGTCAGGGTATTGGCAGCGGAGGCCGCCGTCAGAACGGGTTGGTTGGCGCCCGCGCCCGTCATCGTTGCCGGATCGGCCGCCGTCGGGGCGGCATTCGTGCTCCAGTTGGTGCCGGTCGACCAATCGTTGTTCGTGGCGCCCGTCCAGGTTTGGCCCGATGCCATTTGCGGCGACGCGATCGCGCACAAGGCCGTGGTGGCAAGGAGGGCCGACCGAACACGACCGAAAGTGCCGCCTGCAAATCCAAACTTCATTGCCCACTCCCCGAAAGGAAATTTTGCCCATGCGCGCACCGGCCTGGCTCGCGACACAGGAATTCCACAGGGACTATAAACGCAGGTGGCAGGTAACTACAATCGTCCGTGGCAAAAATGTGCCGCCACGGTGGCGCGGCAAGGCGGTTGGCCCCCGATTGCGGCACAAATGCAACACTTCCCGGCAGAAACGTCCGCTGACGCACAGATTGAGATTGTTTTCCAACCGCGGAAGGTTCGTGGCATTTTGTCGTGTCGGGCGCCTCGGTGCCACTCGAGAGACAATGCCAGCCCCAACTGCGCGCTTGGCCGATTTGTGCGCGGGCTGACCTATTCGATCGTCAAGGGGTCTCCCACGGTTCTGGTCAATGGCCTGACGGCGGCTCGGTTCGGTGGCTCAATCACGACCGGCGTCCTCGCCCTACTGATCGGCGATGCGGACAGTCCGGAATGGCGGACCTCGAGAAGATGCGCCAGGCGGCACCGGCGGCGCGGAATAACCGCAGAGAGGTAAATACCGCGGAAATGATCTACGCCAAGGAAAAGCCCGCCGTCGCCCGCGCCGTCGTAGGCACCGCCAGATTGAATGAAATCGCCGCCAGGGCTCCGGTCGACGGAGGGCGGCGCCACGCGCTCTGCGAGGAGCGGCGCCAGCGATGCGTTCGTCTACTACGACGACGAACGTGCGCTCGTTCGCCATGAAGGTGCGACCGGCACTCAACTCGCCGTTTCACGGACGACGGCAAGGAATACGAGATCGACGGCAAGGCGACCTGCTGAACGACATCACCGCCTTCCGAGTGGTCATATTCATATCGAGGACGGAGTTTCTCTCCCTCGCCGGCTGACGCCGAACCCGTCCTTCCGCTGCGGCGACTCAGTCACTCTCCCCGGCGGTCGTATGCCTCGCCGAAGACGCGCATGAAGGCGCCGAGCATGCCGTTGTCGAAAGCACCGGTCCGGGTCCGCCAGCGCGCCGCGAACTCGTCCCACAGGCGCGCCTTCTGGGCCTTGTCGTTGCTGAAGAAGCCGCCCTTCTTTCCCTCGGCGCCCAGCGACTGCTCGATGACGGCCGGGTCGAGATCGGCGAACAGCGTCTGGATTGCCTCCTGAAGGGCGGCGAACGTATCCATCTCGTGATTCTTGAGAGTCTGGAAGCTCCTCTCGAAGGCGTTGCAGGCGTCGACGTAGCTCGGCGTCGGCCGGCCGAACATCAGCTTCATCGCGTCCTGCGGCGTCGGCGCCCAGCGCAGCGGGTTGTTGCCCTGGAGCTGGATCAAGGTCTGGCTGCCGCTGCGCATGACACTCTTGGCCTGCGCCCGGGCCAGGAGAAGCTGGCCGATGTTGCCGGCGCAGATCTGCATCAGCACCCCAAGCATCTCGGCGAGATCGCCGGCGTCGCGCATCGCGATCGCTTCCGGCTCGAGGCCCGCTCCGTCGGCGAAGCGGCGGATGAATTCCGCGCCTGCCGCGGCCACCGACTGCGGCGACGCTGCGGCGGGCACGGCCGGTGCAGCCATCGGCGCCTGGACGGCCGGTGGGTACGCAGACGGGACCTGACCAGGCGGCACATGGGATGGCGGCACGTGGGCTGGCGGCACCTGGACTGGCGGCACCTGGACAGGAGGCACGTGGGCGGGCGGGATGTGGGCGGGCGGGATGTGGGCGGACTGCAGGTGTGCGGGCGGCATCACGGCGGCC
>CAMFJT010000051.1 GCA_945957125.1 uncultured Rhodospirillales bacterium
CCCCATTCGAAGTTGTCGAGCAGCGACCAGACGAAGTAGCCGCGCACGTCGGCGCCGGCGGCAACCGCCTCGCGCAGCGCCGCGCCGTAGCGGTGGAGATAGTCGACGCGCTCGCGGTCCGCGATCTCGCCTGCCGCATCGGGCGCCTCCACCGCGCCCAAGCCGTTCTCGGTGACGTAGATCGGCAGCCGGTAGCGGCGATGGACTTCGAGCAGGGTGTCGCCGAACGCGGCCGGATCGATCTGCCAGCCGATCGGTGTGCGGCGTCCGCCGGGAGGCGCGTCCGCCCAGGCGAAGCCGAGAGGGGCCTGCGCGTCGGCGCGGGCATAGATCGGGGAGTAGTGGTTGAGGCCGAACCAGTCGATCGGACGGCGGATGCGGTCGAGGTCGCCGGGCCTGACGACCGGCTCGATCGACGCGGCCAGTTGCTCGGGATAGTGGCCGAGAATCTGCGGGTCGGTGAAGGCGCGATTCCAGTAGGCGTCGAGCAGGCGTGCGGCCGCCGCATCCTCGGCCGTCGTCGTCACGGGCCGGCTCGGCTGCACGTTGTAGATGGCGCCGATCGCCGCGGCCGGCGCGGCCGTGCGAATCGCATCGACGGCCGTGCCGTGCGCCAGGTTCACGTGATGGATCGCGCGCAGCAGGGCGGCGCGATCGGTCAGGCCGGGCGGGTGCCAGGCGAAGCCGTAGCCGAACAGGGTGAAGACCGACGGCTCGTTGAAGGTCGCGAAGCGCCGGACACGGTGGCCGTAGCGCCGCGCTACAAGCGTGGCGTACTCGCCGAACCATCCGGCGATGTCGCGCGCTTCCCAACCGCCGCGATCCTGCAGGGCCTGCGGCAGGTCCCAGTGGTAGAGGCAGAGCCAGGGCTCGATCCCGGCTTCGAGCAGGCCGTCGATCAGCCGGTCGTAGAAGGCCAGCCCCGCTTCGTTCGGCGGGCCGATGCCTTGCGGCAGGACGCGCGGCCAGGCCACCGAGAAACGATAGGCCTGGATGCCGAGGCGGCGCATCAGCGCGATGTCCTCGGCATAGCGGTGGTAGTGGTCGCACGCCACGTCGCCGGTGTCGCCGTTGGCGATCCGGCCGGGCTGCCGGCAGAACGTGTCCCAGATGCTGGGCCCGCGCCCGTCGGCCTGGACGGCGCCCTCGATCTGGTAGCTCGAGGTCGAGACGCCCCAGACGAAGTCGCGCGGCAACCGGAACCCGGACGGTCCGCCGTCGCGCGGCTCGAGCTCGATGCTCATCGTCTCCTCCCGCTCAGGGGGTGATCGCGACCTTTAGAACGCCGTCGCGCTGATTGGCAAACAGCTCGTACGCCTGCTCGATCTCGTCCAGCGTGAAGCGGTGGGTGACCATCGGCTTGAGGTCGACCCGGCCGGAGGCGATCACCGACATCAGGCGTCGCATCCGTTCCTTGCCGCCGGGGCAAAGCGACGTGACGATCCTGTTGTCCCCCAGGCCGGCCGAGAAGGCATCGAGCGGGATGCGGAGGTCGCTCGAATAGACGCCGAGGCTCGACAGCGTTCCGCCGGGCCGCAGCGAGCGCAGCGCGCCCTCGAAGGTGCCCTGCGTACCCAGCGCCTCGATGGCCACGTCGACGCCGCGGCCGTCGGTCAGCTGGCGGATGGCTTCCACGGGATCGCCGGCCTTGAAGTCGACGACGTGGTCCACACCCAGCGATCGGCTCATCGCCAGCCGTTCGCGGACGGTGTCGACGGCGATGACCGTGGTCGCACCCATCAGCCGGGCGCCCGCCGCGGCGCAGAGGCCGATCGGCCCCTGGGCAAACACCGCAACCGTGTCGCCGATCTTCACGCCGCCGCTCTCCGCGCCGGCGAAGCCGGTCGACATGATGTCGGGACACATCAGGACCTGCTCGTCGGTCAGCTCCCGCGGCACCGACGCGAGGTTGGTCATCGCATCGGGAACGAGCACGTACTCGGCCTGGCAGCCGTCGATGGTATTGCCGAAGCGCCAGCCGCCGAGCGGCCTGAAGCCGTGCCGCGTCCCCGCACCGTCCTGGGAGGGCTGTCCGCACAGGCAGGCATTGCTGTGGCCGCTCGGCGTGATCGCGCCGGCGATCACGCGCTGGCCCTCCTCGTAGCCGGTGACCGCCGAGCCGAGCTTCTCGATGACGCCGACCGGCTCGTGGCCGATCGTCAGGCCCTTGCTCACCGGATACTCGCCGCGAAGGATGTGGACGTCGGTGCCGCAGATCGTCGTCGTGGTGACCTTCACCAGCGCATCGAGTGGCCCGACCTCCGGGATGGGCTTGGAGTCCAGAACGATGCGGCCCGGCTCGACGAACACGGCTGCCTTCATGTTTCCCATCGTACGTCCTTTCCTGCCGATCGATGCTGTCAGAGAGACGCCACGGAAGCGGCCGGCGGCGAAACGCAGCGCCTGACCTCGGCGATCGCCGACCGTCCGGCCTCCAGGTCGATCAGCACATGGCCGTCGAAGCGCATTCCGTCCTTTCGCCGCCCGTCGAGCAAATCGAATTGCAGGCGCATCGAGCGACCGGCCTGCATGGCGTCCAGGAGGTGCGTGGAAAGCATCGGCCCCCGGTGCCGGGTTGCATCCGCCACGACGACGTAGCCCTCCGTGAACAGCAGGTCCGCGGGGAACGTCCTGCCGTCGATGACGATCTCGACCGAAGGCCTCTCCTTGAGTCGCCGCGGGTCGGCGCCGTTCGGCAGGAGCGGCCCGGGCCCGGAGAGGTAGAGATCGAGCTCCAGCGTGCGACCGTGGGATTCCTCGCTGCATACCAGCGCGATCGTGTCGACATTGACGTCGCTCTCGGCAGGCTCGGTCACCGCATAGCTCGGCGGGGAGACTCCGGGCTCGGTCTGCCAGGCAGGGCCGGTGGCGCCCGGAGACGATGCGGCCGCGTCGTAGAGCACCAGGCAGGCAAGCGCAGCCAGCAATCCGATCCGGCGAGCGAGGTTCGTCATGAAGCCCATCTCAGCTCTCCATGCTGTGGAGGGCATTGCATCAGATCGGCCCGCGGCCGCCCTTGACATGCATCAACCGCAACGATGCGCCATGACGGCAAGGGCGGTCGCGGGCGCCTGCCGGGCCGATCGCGTCGGAACAATCGGGATGGGCAGCAAAAATCGCCGACGATTGACGCAGATCAAGAACGGGATTCACCGCTGGTCTAGCCTGACTGCGCGCTCGCGCGACGAACGAGCGCGCTGAAGGAGGCCATGACGATGGTCAAGCGGCGGATGCGTACGTGGGTCGTGGTCGCTGACGGCGCCCGTGCCCGCTTCTTCACGGCCAGCGAGGATGGACGTGCGCTCGTTCCGGCTCTCGCGGCAGACATGGTGGCGCCGCTGAACCGTCTTGCGACGCGCGATCTCAAGAGCGACAGGCCGGGTCGCAGCTCTGCTTCCTCGCGCAGCGGGCTGCGGCACGCGTTCGAGCCGCCGCACGACTATCGCAAGATCGAGAAGCATCGCTTCTCCGCCGCGATAGCCAAGGCACTCGATGAAGCCAGTGGCGCGAAGGCGTTCGACCGTCTGGTGCTGGTCGCTCCCCGGCGCAGTCTCGGCGAGCTGCGTGCCCTGCTGACCCTCCGCGTAAGGGCCCAGGTCGATCGCGAAATCGCGAAGGATCTTACCGGCGCGACGGCGCCGCGGCTGTGGCGGCATCTCGGTGCCCTGATGTCGCCATCGGTCTCGTCGAGCCGCGGCTCCCGCGCCGCGATCCCATAACGTCCTAGCGAAACCTGGGCAGGTGCGGTCATGCGTGCAATTCTCCTTGTTCTCGGCGTCGCCGGTCTTGTGCTGATCGGTGCGGCTGCCGCCGGCGTCACGGAATACGAGCCCGAGGCCGATTCGGGTGGCATCTCGACCGGGCTGCTGTCCCGCTGCGCCGGTATCGGCGGCGTGGAGCTGCGCGGTTCGGACGCCGCGTTCGGCGAGCTGATGCTCGACGGCGCACCGTGGCTGTCCACCCAGCGCGATCACCAGACCCTGATCGTGACCAGCTCCGGGACCCTGCGTCGCCGCAATGGCACCAGCGTGCCGTTCGGGTTCGTCTGCGTCATCGACGAGACGGGCCACGCCAGCATGCTGCGCATCACCTCGGTTGGCGTCGATCCGGCCCAGGCTGCGTCGCGCTCGATCAGGGGAACGGCGATGCCGGCCGGCCTGGAGGCCCCATTGCCGCGCGGTGCGGAGCTGCAGATCAAGCTTCTCGACATGTCGGCTGGCCCGCGGGGCGTATTGCTGGGTGAGCAGGTCGTCCGCAGCGGTTGGGCGGTTCCCATCCCCTTCGACCTGCGCATCCCGGCCGACGCCATCCGCGCGGACAGCAAGCTCGCGATCACGGCACGTCTCGTCGTCGCCCGCGCCGAACGCTATCGGATGGCAAACCCGCGTATCCTGGCTGAGGACGAGATCCGCGGGCCGCTGGTGCTGGAGTTGTCCGCCTCTGACTAGGCCGCGTGGGGAGCGTCCCGGCGAGTCCGGGTATCGTCGGCATCGTTGCCTTGCTCGCCCGTCAGCTGTCGGGCGAGCAGACAGAGGCAATCCGCCAGCCGGCACAGCGCCTCGGAGACGGCGGGCGAGCGGACCAGTTCTTCCGGCAACATCGCGCCGCCCGGCGCGCTTCGCCTGGCGCCGACGGCGATCTCTGCCTGGCGCAGCAGCCAGCCGATCGGCAGGCTGGCACCGCTCCAGCGCGCTTCCTGCCGCAACCAGGCGTCGAGGTCGATTCCCAGCCCATGGGTGGCATCGCGGTCGGCAGAGGCGTCGAAGGCCGCTGCCAGCATCGCCGCGGGGTCGGTGGCGGCGGCTGGGACGGCAAGCGGCACATGGACGAGGAGGGGAGCGTCGATCAGTCCCGCGCAGAACTGCAGGATCGCCGGCTCGCGGTCTTCGCCCAGCACCAATCGCCGAAGCGCAGCGATCAGACCCGGAAGATGATGGCCGCGACCCTGCCGCACCAGCGTGGCAAGGTCCTCGACGACCAGCGCCGCGGGAGCGAGATCCGCCAGGCATCGCTCGGCCAGTGCGCCGGCCGATATGCTTCCGGAAACGAACGCCGCCGCCTGACGGCGCCGCAACTCGCGCATGCGGTCATTGTCGACATGGTCGACCGGCGGTGCGCTGCGCTCGACCTCGGCCGGGCTCACGACGCCCTCCGGAGCGAATTCTGCGGACTTGCCGATCACCTGGCCTGCCGCGGCGACGATCGCGTCCGTGCCGCGCCACGCGATCTGGATCTTGAGGATCGTCGGCGTCCGAAGCCGCAGATGCACGGTCCGCACGACGATGGGTGCGAAGCCGTCGCGCTCCAGCGAGACCCGAAGGCGGCCCGACGGCTTGCCCCGTACGGTCAGTGCCAGACGACCGTCGCTCTTGCTCAGCAGCGTCTGGGTGATCGGCGGCGGCCAGGAGCCGATATGCAGCTCGGCGGCGACACGGCCTTCGACGAGATCGTCCATCTTTTCCTCCTCCGCGGGCATCATCGACTCACGGGCCCGATCCAGTCGTAGGATGCAGCCTCGCGCTCCCAGTTGCCGCTGCCGGCCTTGTGCCAGTGGCGCTTGACCGCGGACCAGGCGACCCGGTGCGCAATCTCCTCGCGGCGTGGATCGAGCCCATAGCTGTTCCATGCGCCGTTGAAGGCCTCGCGATAGGCCGATTGGGCCGACGGCGGCAGGTGGTTGCGTACGGACGGGGGCAGGTCTTCGTTGGTGGCGTAGGGCATGGATCTTTCCGGGGGCGCGTCTTCGAAGTCTTGGAAGGCCGGCATCAACCGAAGTTCGTTTCGCCGGCGAGCAGCGCTTCCACCCGTCGGCGATCGACATGAGCCGTACCGGGCGCCATGACGGCAGCGGCGGCGGTGGCGAGCGCCAGCTGCAATGCCTCGACCGGCGTCTGCTCGCGCGCAAGCCCGAGCACGAGGCCGGCGAGGAAGCTGTCGCCGGCGCCGACGCTGCCGCGAACCCGAACATTCATCGCGGGGAGCGTCCAGCGGTCGGCAGATGTCGCGAGGATGGCGCCGCGCTCGCCCAGGGTGAGGGCGATCATGGAAGACGCCCCCGTCGCCGCCAGACGCGACGCCGCTTCGGTCAACGATCCTGCGTCGACAGGTCCGGCTCCGGCGATCGACTGGAATTCGCTGAGGCTCGTCTTGAGCAGATCGACGCCCTGATGAAGCGCCGCTTGCAGGGCTGGGCCGGATGTGTCCAGGGCGAACCGGGTGTTCCTGCGCCGGGCCAGGCGTGCGACCTGCGCATAGAAATCCGTCGGGAAGCCCGGCGGCAGGCTGCCGCTGGCCACCAGCCAGTCGGCGCGTACGTCGCCGAGCCGCGCGAGAAACCGCTCCGCATCCGAAGGCGTCATTGTCGCTCCCTCGGGGACGAAGCGATATTCGGCGCCGCTCGCGGTTTCCTGCACCGTCACGCTGACGCGCGTCGTTCCCGGCACTTCGATGGGCCAGCACGGCACGCCGGCGTCGGTCAGCATTTCCTGGTGCAGGCGACCGGTAAGGCCGCCGGTCGCGAAGACCGCCAGCGTCTGGCCGCCGAGGGCGTGCACCACGCGCGATACGTTCACGCCGCCTCCGCCGGGGTCGTAGCTGGCGCCGCGCGTGCGCGTCTTGTGCCCGGGCTTGACCTCGTTGGCCTGCATGGCGATGTCGAGGGCGGGATTTACAGTCAGCGTGACGATGCGTTGCGACATGGCCGGACTCCCGGCGAAGCTGGACTGGAGGGTCGGGGGTGCCTTCACTTCGATCCGCTTGCCAGCGACGGGCGTGGCCTCAGCTCGGCCGCAGGCTGAGGATGTACGCGGCGAGATCGTCCTGCTCACGCTTGCCGAGCGACAGGTCGGGCATGCGGCCGTGCAGGGGATTCATCGACGCGCGCAAGCGCTCGACCGACATGCCCGGCAGGGTGGCGATCGCCGGAAAGGTCGGCACGCCGTCGGCCCGGGCATCCGCCGGCGAACGTTCGATCGTATGGCAGCCGGCACACCAGCGCTGGGCGAGCTGGTGTCCGCGGTCGATGTCCTGGCCGGAGGCGGCGGCGGGCGCCAGCGCCAGCAACAGGCAGATCGCCAGGCGCTTCATCGCGCCGGCCCGGTCGGCACCGAGTTGGGGCGCATCCGGTCGATCGCCTTGAACGCGCGTCGCGCCTGGTCGACGAGCTCGCGGTCCGTAGGATGGTCCGAGGCCGTGACCTCGCAGAGCGTGCTCTTGAGCTCGGGTGCGTGCTGCCCGACATGATGCGCGAACTCGGCCTTTGCCGTGCCCGGGCCGGTGAGCAGCCATTCCTGGACACCCTTCAGGGCCTCGCCGATTTCGTCGAAATAGCGATGGTCGGGGTGCGCATGGCCGTCGCCGATCGTGCCGGCCTTGTGGTGCACCTTGCGATAGGGCCGATGCGCCTCGATCCGCTCGCCTTCGACGTCCTCGGGCGAGAACCGGAAGACGTGTGCTTCGCGCGAATCCATCCAGACGATGGCGTGGGAGTGTGACATGGAACACCTCGATGCTTGCGGCGATGTAAGCCCGCCGGTCGCGACCGGGCCTTGATCTGCCTCAAAAGGCCGATTGATCTGGCGCAATGTTCGTTCGAGCATGGCATGTCACTGGATCGCCAAAGGGAGAGCTTCAATGCGTGCAGCGCAAATCATGTCGTCCGTCGTCCTGTCCATTCCCGAGAGTGCGACGGTCTTCGAGGCGGCCGAGGCGATGGTCGGCGCCGGCGTGAGCGCGATGCCGGTCGTGGACGGCACCGGCCGGATGGTCGGCATCGTCAGCGAGGCGGATCTGATTCGCCGGGCCGAGATCGGCACCGAGCCGCACAAGTCATGGTTCCAGAGACTGTTTTCCGACGACGCCGCGTCGGCACGGGAATATGTCGGCCTGCATTCCCGCCGTGTCACCGACGTGATGACGTCGAAGGTCGTCACGGTCGACGAGGATGCCACGCTCGGCCAGATCGTCGATCAGATGGCGCTCCACAAGGTCAAGCGCGTGCCGGTGATGCGCGGCAACGCCGTCGTCGGTATCGTCAGCCGCGCCAATCTCCTGCGCGCGCTGCTGTCGCGCGAGACCGAGCCCTCGGGCTCGACCCGGCCCGACGACCAGATCCGCCGCGACGTCGAGGCCGCGGTGGCGGGCCAGTCCTGGACCTCGCCGTGGCCGGTCAACGTCGTCGTCAATTCGGGAGTGGTGCACTTCTGGGGCTTCGTGCAGAGCCAGGCCGCCCTCGATGCCTACCGTGTCGCGGCGGAGAACGTCGAAGGCGTCTCGAAGGTGAAGAATCACCTGCGGCGCATTCCGTCCTCGGTGAACATGGGCGTCTGACGGTGCAGCCCGGCGGGGATCGGTCGTCTCGCGGCGCGCGGGCGGGACGATGCCGATGAGGGCGATGGTCCTGACCATGCCGGGACGACCCTTGACGCTCGAAAGCCGGCCCGATCCCGAGCCGGCAGGAGGTGAGATCGTGGTCGAGGTGGAAGCCTGTGCGGTCTGCCGCACCGACCTCCACGTCGTCGACGGCGAGCTGCCGGAGCCCCGGCTGCCGGTCGTTCCGGGTCACGAGATCGTCGGACGTGTCGTGGCGCTCGGTGCGGGCGTCACGGCCTTCCAGCCCGGACAACGTGTCGGCATCCCCTGGCTCGGCCACACCTGCGGCTGCTGCAGCTATTGCCGCGAAGGCGACGAGAACCTGTGCGACCGGCCGCTGTTCACCGGTTACACGCGCGACGGCGGGTTTGCCACGCACGTGGTGGCGGATGCGCATTTCGCCTTCGCCCTCGACGGCTTCGCCGATCCGGTCGCGGCCGCGCCGCTGATGTGCGCGGGACTGATCGGCTGGCGCTGCTTCAAGAAGGCCGGTGGCCGGCGCATCGGACTCTATGGCTTCGGCGCGGCGGCCCATATCCTCGCTCAGGTCGCACGCTGGCAGGGACGGGAAGTCTACGCCTTTACCAGTCCCGGCGACGCTGCGGCGCAGGCCCATGCGCGCTCGCTGGGCGTCAGATGGGCCGGCGGATCGGACGAGGCGCCGCCGGAGCCGCTCGATGCCGCGATCATCTTCGCGCCTGTCGGTGCCCTGGTGCCGCGAGCGCTGGCGGCCGTGCGCAAGGGCGGACGCGTGGTCTGCGGCGGCATCCATATGAGCGACATTCCGGCCTTTCCCTATCGCATCCTGTGGGAGGAACGGCAGGTCCTGTCGGTCGCCAACCTCACGCGCGAGGATGCCGTCGAGTTCCTCGCCATCGCGCCGCAGGCCGGCGTACGCACGACGACGACCGTCTATCCGCTGGAGCGGGCCAACGAAGCGCTGGCCGATCTTCGGCATGGCCGCTTCCAGGGTGCGGCGGTTCTCGTGCCGTGAGGGGAGGTGGACGTCTACCGCGTCCGGTCCGGCATATGGTCTCGGGGCGAAAGGCGATAGTCTGGTCCGAGCTTCGGAGCGTCGCGTCAATGGCTCTCGACAGGTTTCATGTGCGATTCCCGATCGGGCAAACCCTCGGGCTCCTCGCCGCTACCGGCGTCGCGGGACTGGCTTGCGAGGCGCACGCACAGTCTCCCAACGACGGCCTGCCCATCCCTGCAACAACGGCAGACAGCCTTACGGCAATCCAGCGCAGCTTCCAGCTTCCGGTGCATCCGCCGCTGACGCTGTTCCCGCAGATGCGCGAGCAGATGAAGGATGCTCCTGCTTTCCTTCGCGATTCGAAGGTCGAGCTCAACGTTCGCAGCTACTACCGCGACAATGTCGAGGCGGCGCCGGCCAAGACGACGGTCAACGAGGCTTGGGCAGGAGGCGGTGCGGGCTCGGTCCATGTCGAATCCGGCCGTCTCGCCGACTTTGTCTCCGGCGGGATGACGCTTTACAACTCGTTCCCGATCTACGCCCCGTACCAGTACGGCAACACGCAGCTCCTGCTGCCCGACCAGCAGGGCTACACCGTGGTGGGCGAGCTCTACGGACGCCTGCATTTCACCGACGACATCTTCTTCACCGCCGGCCGCAGCATCTGGAACAGCCCCTACGTCAACGCGCACGACAACCGCATGACGCCGAACACGTTCTACGGCTATGTGCTCGAAGGCTCGGTCGGCGATACCGCCGGCGGCAAGCCCGCGGTGCGTTTCGGCGGCGGCTATATTGCCGCCATCAAGCCGCGCGGCGCCGTCGATTTCCAGTCGATGGCCCAGGCCGCCGGGGTGAATACGAGCGCGGGGGTCGGATCGGCCGGTGCGCTGCTGACCTGGGGACCCGTCTCGGTCGGCGCCATCGAGTACTTCGCGCAGGACACGATCAACATCGCCTATGGCGAGGGGCTCTACGGCGCCGAGCTGCCGTTCGGACTGCGCGGCGTGCTGGCTCTGCAATACGCCGACCAGCGCAGCACCGGCGCGAACCTGCTGAACGGCGGCACCTACTGGTCGACCGGGCAGGTCGGTGCCCGGCTCCAACTCGGCTACCGGCACACCATCCTGACCGGGGGCTTCTCGGCAGTGAACCCCGGCTTCGCCATGCAAAGCCCGTGGAGCTCCAATCCGATCTACACCGACGCGCAGGTGCTGGGCTTCCAGCGCGCCGGCGAGCAGGCCGTGGTCGTCGGGCTGTCGTCGGAGCTGACGGACCTCGGCCTGCCCGGCGTAGCCACCTCTGTCCACTACTACAACGGTGCCACCAATGCCCCTGCCGCCGGCAAGCCGTTGGTGGAAAGCGAATGGGATTTCCGTCTCGAATGGCGGCCGGGTTGGGAGTTCCTGCGGGGCCTGTGGCTCAGCGCCCGTTACGGGCACGCGGTTACCGACCAGAGCAACGCGCGCACCACGACCGACGAGATCCGCCTCGTGCTCAATTACAACGTCAAGCTCTACTGAGAGATCGCGGGTCGGCGACCATGAGAGGCACGCCCTTGGCGGGACTTCACCCGATCGCAGAACGCACAAATCCTCCGAACGTGCATCAAGGCGTCGTCGATGAGCCATGAACCTCGCCAGGCGCCGTTCTGGGCGATCGGGCGCGAGGGATTGCTCGCAAAGCTCCGCGCTGCGCCGGGTGGCCTCGACGCGGACACGGCAGCATCGCGGCTGAAGGAATACGGTCCCAACAGGGATGCCGCCGCCGTCGAGGTCGGCGCCCTGAAGGCGATCGCGCGGCGGCTGCTGGAGCCGCTCTGCCTGATGCTGCTGCTCGCGGCCATCGTCGCGGCTTCGACCGGCGACACGATCGGCGGCTCGATCATCGTCGCCATCCTGGCTTTCTCGATCGGGCTGGATACATGGCAGGAAGGCCAGGCGACGAAGGCGGCCGATCTGCTGCGGCGCTCGGTGGCGGTCAAGGCCGAGGCGTTACGCGACGGCCGCTTCGTTCCCGTCGAGGTCGAGGAGGTCGTTCCGGGCGACATGCTGCGGATTCGCGCCGGCGACGTGGTGCCGGCCGACGGCCTGCTGCTGGATGCCACGGCGCTGACGGTCGGCGAGGCGGCGTTGACCGGTGAGCCCTATCCCGTCGAGAAGCGATGCGGCGTGGTCGTTTCGACCGAGGCTGCCGAGGCGACGAACGCCGTCTTTCGCGGATCGGTGGTGCATACCGGCGAGGGGATGGTGCTGGTCGCGGCGACGGGGCGTGACAGCGTGTTCGGCCGCGCTGCCTCGGCGCTCTCCGGGCCGCAGGCGCAATCGCCGTTCCAGCGCGACCTGCATGCCTTCGGCATGCTGGTCGCGCGGCTCACCGTCGTGCTGATCGTGGTGGTGCTGGTCGCGCACGTGCTGGATGGCCGGCCGGTGCTGCAATCGCTGATGTTCGCGGCCGCCCTGGCGGTCGGGCTGACGCCCGAGTTGCTGCCGATGATCACGACCGTGACGCTGTCGCGCGGCGCCATGCGCATGGCGGTGCGCAAGGTGATCGTGAAACGCCTGGCCTCGATCCACGATCTCGGGGCCATGACGGTGCTGTGCACCGACAAGACCGGCACCCTCACCTCGGCGGCGATCGTGCTGAGCCGAAGTCTCGACGGCACGGGCGCGGCGAGCGACCGGCCGGCCCTGCTGGCCTCGGTTGCCGCCGATCTCGGAGGCGACCGGGGCGCGCTCGACAAGGCCCTGATCGAGGCCCGGCCCGGCCGTGCCGGCGACTGGCGCATGCTCTGCCGGCGCGCCTTCGACTTCGAGCGGCGGCGGGGATCGGTCGTCGCCGACGGCCCGGGAGAGACCTCGCTGATCGTCAAGGGTGCCCCTGAGGGCGTCCTCGCTCTGTGCACGTCGATGCGGACGGCGAACGGCATGATGCCGCTCGACCCGCGGGCGACCGACGCCCTGCATGGCTCGGTCCGCCGCCTGGCCGAGCAGGGCCTGCGGTCGATCGCCGTCGCGTCGAAGCCGTGGACGAGATCCGGCGGCGAGATCGCGCCGGAGGACGAGACCGGCCTGCTGCTGGAGGGCTTCTGTGCCTTCGCCGATCCGGTGAAGCCGACGGCGGGCGCCGCCATCGGCCGGCTTCAGGCCGCCGGTGTCGCGGTCAAGGTGCTGTCGGGCGACGATCCGGTGGTCGTGCGCCGGGTGGCGACCCAGGTCGGGCTCGACGGCAGCGCGGTGCTGACCGGCGCGGAGGTGTCGGAGCTGGGCGACGATGCGCTCGCGGTGCGGGTCAGGCAGAGTAACCTGTACTCCCGCCTGGCGCCGGACCAGAAGGCGCGGGTCGTCCGGGCGTTGCAGGCGAACGGCGAAGTCGTCGGCTTCCTGGGCGACGGCATCAACGATGCGCCCGGTCTCAAGGCGGCCGACGTGGGGCTCTCGGTCGAGGGCGCGACCGGCGTCGCCCAGGCGGCGGCCGACATGATCCTGCTGGCGCCCGACCTCGAGGTCGTCGCCGACGGGGTCGAGGAAGGCCGGCGGACGTTCGCCAACATCCTCAAATACGTGCGCATGGGCGCCAGCTCCAACTTCGGCAACATGCTGTCCATGGCGGCGGCCTCGCTCCTGCTGCCGTTCCTGCCGATGCTGCCGGTGCAGATCCTGCTCAACAACCTGCTGTACGACGTGTCCGAGGTCGGCATTCCGTTCGACACCGTGCGGCCGGAAGTGACCGCGCGGCCGCAGGTCTGGGACATGAAGGCGATCGTCCGCTTCGCGGCGGTCATGGGGCCGCTCTCGTCGTTCTTCGACCTGCTGACCTTCGCCGGGCTGCTGGCGATCTTCCACGCGACGGCCGCGGAGTTCCAGACGCTGTGGTTCGTGGAATCGATGGCGACGCAGATCCTCGTCGTGTTCGTCATCCGTACCCAGGGGCGGCCCTGGAGCGTGCCGCCGCATCCCGTCCTCGCCTTGTCGTCGCTTCTCGCCCTGGCCGTCGCCCTGGCCGTGCCGTTCCTGCCCGTCGGCCGATGGTTCGGTTTCGTGCAGCCCTCGCCCCTGCAATGTCTCGCCGTTACAGGGGTGGTGGCTGCCTATCTGGTCTGTGCGGAAAGCCTCAAGCGGCTGGCGGTCGGAAAGCCGCACGGGACGATCGGCCGCTGACGGTACGGGCCAACGGGCCGCCTTGTTCGCACTCGCACCATCGCTATAGTCCGCCGGCGCCCGCAGGGGCTGGTCGGATCAAGGAGTGGCGTATGGCGGTGTTCGGCAAGGCTCAGTACATCAAGCGCGTCGAGGATGACCGGCTGCTGACCGGAAAGGGCGGTTTCTCCGACAATCTGTCGCGGCCGAACCAGGTCCACGTCGTGTTGGTCCGCTCGCCGCACGCCCATGCACGCATCGTGAAGATCGATTCCGCTGCTGCCCGCAAGGCACCGGGCGTGGTGGCGGTCTATGGCTGGGCCGACATGGAGAAGGAGGGCAGCGGCTATTTCGTGCTGCCGGCGATGTTCCCGAATGCCGACGGCAAGAAGCCCGACATGACGCCGCGCCGTCCGCTGGCCCACGAGGTCGTCCGCTACGTCGGCGAGCCGGTCGTGGCGGTGGTGGCGGACACGCGCGCGCAGGCGGCCGACGCTGCCGAGCTGGTCGAGATCGAGTACGAGACGCTGTCGGCGGTGACCGAGATCGACGATGCGCTGAAGCCCGACGCGCCGCAGGTCTGGAAAGGCGCGCCGGGCAACCGCGTCGGCTTCAATCGCTTCGGCGATGCCGCCAAGGCCGATGCCGCCTTCGCCGCCGCCGCGCATGTCGTGGCGATGGACATCGTCCACCAGCGTCTGATCGTGAACGCGATGGAGCCGCGCGCGATCATGGCCGAATGGGACGGCGACCGCATGGTCGTGCATATCGGCAGCCAGAACCCGTCGGCCACGCGCGACATCCTGTGCGACGTGATCCTCAAGATGCCGAAGGACAAGGTCCGCGTGCTGGTGCGCGACATCGGCGGCGGCTTCGGCATGCGCACCGGCATCCAGCCTGACGAATCGGTCGCGGTGTGGGTTGCCAAGGTGCTGAAGCGCCCGGCCAAGTGGCGCGCCGAGCGCAGCGAGGAGTTCGCCTCCGCCACCGCCGGCCGCGACCAGCTCCACAAGATGGCGCTGGCGCTCGACAAGGACGGTCGGATCCTGGCGCTGCGCATGGACGCCTTCGCCAATGTCGGTGCCTATCCGTCGGGCGCCGGCATCGCCATCCCGCTGTTCGTCGGGCCCAAGGTCTCGACCGGGACCTATGTCGTGCCGCTGGTCGACTTCAAGATCACCTGCGTGCTGACCAACACCGGCACGATCGGCGCCTATCGTGGCGCGGGCCGGCCGGAATGCCTGCTCGACCTCGAGCGGCTGATGGACACCGCCGCGCGCCAGCTCGCCATCGATCCGGCCGAGCTGCGCCGCCGCAATTTCGTGACGCCGGCGCAGATGCCCTACACCACGGCGATGGGCGAGACCTACGACACCGGCGATTTCAACCTGTTCCTGACCAAGACGCTGGCGGCGGCCGACTGGGACGGCTTCCCCGCGCGCAAGGCCGAGGCCGAGAAGCGCGGCAAGCTCTATGGCCGCGGGCTCGCCTCCTACGTCGAATGGACCAGCGCCATGGTCATGAACGAGATGGCGCACTACGAGGTCAGGGCCGACGGCAAGGTCGTGATCTGGATGGGCACGCAGGGCATGGGGCAGGGGCTGCAGACCAGCTTCACCCAGCTCGCCTCGGAGCTGCTCGGCATCGATCCCTCGCAGATCGAGATCGCGATGGGCGACTCCGACAAGGTGGGCGGTGTCGGCTCGATGGGCTCGCGCTCGGCCTATATCGGCGGCTCGGCGGTGCTGACCGGCAGCGAGAAGCTGGTCGACAAGGGCAAGGAGCTGGCGGCGGACGCGCTGGAGGCGAGCACCGCCGACATCGTCTATGCCGGCGGCCGCTTCACCATCACCGGTACCGACCGCGGCATCGGCCTGGGCGAGCTGGCGGCCAAGCAGCCGGACCAGCGCATCTTCATCGAGAACGTGAACACCGTCGACGGCATCGCCTGGCCCAACGGGGCGCATGTCGGCGAGGTCGAGATCGATCCGGAGACCGGCGACGTGACGCTCCGGCGCTACACCACGGTCGACGATGTCGGCCGCCCGTTGCATCGGCCGATCGTGTTCGGCCAGATCCACGGCGGCTGCGCCCAGGGCATCGGCCAGGCGCTGCTCGAGGAGAATGTCTACGACCGCGAGTCGGGCCAGCTCATCACCGGCTCGTTCATGGACTACGCCATGCCGCGGGCCGGGACCTTCCCGACCTTCAACAACCAGCTCGACGACAGCGTGCCCGCCCGCACCAACCCGCTCGGCGCCAAGGGCGTAGGTGAGTCGGGCGCGGTGGGCTCGACGCCGACGGTGATGAACGCGATCATGGACGCGCTGTGGCCGCTCGGCATCCGCAACATCCAGATGCCGGCGACGCCGCTGCGCGTGTGGAACGCGATCCAGGAGGCCCGCAAGTAAGCGGCATAATCATGAAGCAACGCATCTTCGGGCTGATCTCCCTCCTCATCGGCATCGTGATGGCGCTTGCCGTCATCGAGCTGACGGCCATCGCCTGGCTCTTCCTCGAGGAGGGCCGCTTCGTATCGGCCGTGGATCTGTTCCAGCGCACGCAGAACACCTATGTGCGCGACGCGACCAAGGGCACGAACTGCCGCTACGTCGACACGCTCTATCCGCACCCGTACCTGGCGTTCGTGCATCACGGCAATCCGCCGTGCGGCATGCCCAACATCAACAATATCGGCCTGCTCAACACCGACTTCCCGACCGTCAAGCCGACCGACCGCTATGTCGTGCTGCTGGTCGGCGGCTCGGTTGCCTCGCAGCTCGCGCAGAACTGGCCGGCGCCCGCGCCGCGCTTCCTCGAGGAGGAGCTGAACAAGCGCTTCGTCAGCCCGAACGGCAAGCCGTTCCTGGTGCTGAACGGCGGCGACGGGGCGTGGAAGGAGCCGCAGTCCTTCATCCTGTTCTCGATGTACGCCACCTCGGTCGACGCCGTGCTCACCGTCGACGGCTACAACGAGCATTACATGTTCCGCTCCTACACCGAGGAGCGGCTGGAGCGGCCGCTCAGCAACTTCACCGACGTGAACCCGTTCGTCGCCGACGAGAATTTCGGCGACGCGGCGATCGGCTGGGTGATGGGCCGCATTGCCGGCACGCTGGCGCAAATGCCTCTGCTCGGCCACAGCCATGCCGCCTACATGGTGGTGCGCGGCATCGAGGCGGCGGCCAAGGGCAAGGACGTCTTCAAGGCAGACAAGAGCAAGCGCACGACGCTGACCAGCATCTTCGCGCTGCCGGCCGACATCAAGGGCAACGGCGAAAAGGTATTCGCCCTCCAGCTCCTGCTCTACCAGAAGTACACGCGCGCGATCGAGGCGCTGGCCAAGGACAACAGCGTCAAGACCGCCTATTTCCTGCAGCCCGTGCCGAGCTGGGGCAAGACCCTGACCGACGAGGAGAAGCGTGCGGCCGGCGGCAATCTCGCCGACCCCGTCCTCTATCGCCGCATGGTCGAGGGCATGCTGACCCTGCGCGACCGCGGCATGGCGATGTTCGATCTCGGCGAGATGCTGAAGGACGAGAAGGACACGATCTACGCCGACGACATCCATTTCATCCGCGACGAGAAGGGCGACAGCAAGGGCTACCGCCTGATGGCCAGGCTGGTCGCAGACGATCTCGCGAAGACCTGGGACTTGAAGGCGAAGTAGTCCGGGTCAAGTCTTTCGCTGGGAGCGCGGCTCTGGAGAGCCGCGCTCGCAGCGGTCGTTTGATCGGCGGAGCCAGCTGAGCCATCCTGCGCGCTCTTGTTTCAGCTGCAGGACAAACAACCGTGTCGCGTGACGACCGCGCCGAAGGCGCCCCCGCTTCCCGTCCCCCTTCCATCGACCGCATGGCCCGTTGGCCCGCGCTGGCGCCGCTGATCGAGCGCGCCGGCCGGCCATTGGTCGTCGAGGCGTTGCGTGCCTGGGTCGAGGCACGGCGCAGCTCGGGCGACGTTGCCGATCCCGCGGCTTGCGCGGCGTGGTGCGCACAGCGGCTGGCGCCGCTCGCAAGCCCGTCCCTGAAGCGCGTCTTCAATCTCACCGGCACCGTGCTGCACACCAATCTCGGCCGCGCGCTGATGGCGGAGGAGGCAATCGAGGCGGCCGTCACCGCCATGCGTTCGCCGGCGGCGCTGGAATACGACCTCGACGGCGGCGCGCGCGGCGAGCGCGACGACCACATTGCCCCGTGGCTGCGCCGCCTGACCGGCGCGGAGGCGGCGACCGCGGTGAACAACAACGCTGCCGCCGTCTTGCTCGCGCTGAGCGCGCTGGCGGCGGGTCGCGAGGTCATCGTCTCGCGCGGCGAGCTGATCGAGATCGGCGGCGCCTTCCGCATCCCCGACATCATGGCGCGCGCCGGTTGCCGGCTGGTCGAGGTCGGCACCACCAACCGCACGCACCTCAAGGACTACGCCGCCGCGATCGGTCCCGAGACGGCGGCGATCATGAAGGTCCATCCCTCGAACTACGCCGTGCAGGGCTTCACGAAGACCGTGTCCGCCGCCGAGCTGGTGCCGCTGGCGCGCGAGAAGGGCCTGCCGGTGATCGAGGATCTCGGCAGCGGTACGCTGGTCGATCTCGAGAGCTGGGGCCTGCCACACGAGCCGACCGCGCGCGAGGCGATCGCTGCCGGCATCGATATCGTGACCTTCTCCGGAGACAAGCTGCTGGGTGGACCGCAGGCCGGCCTGCTGGTCGGCCGGCAGGCGCTGATCGAGCGCATCGCGAAGAACCCGATGAAGCGCGCGCTGCGCCTCGACAAGGTCCGGCTCGCCGCGTTGGAGGCGACGCTGCGCCTCTACGCCGATCCCGAGAAGCTCGCCAGGCGCTTGCCGACCGTCCGCATGCTGGCGCGGACGCCCGAGGACATCCGGGCGCAGGCGGAACGCCTGCAGCCGGTCCTGACTCAGGCGCTCGGCGGCGACTGGCAGGTCGGCATCGACGCGGTGCGCGGCCAGATCGGATCGGGCGCGCTGCCGGTCGACCTGCTGCACTCGTTCGCGCTGGCGGTGACGGGCCGCGGCCTCGACCGGCTGGCCGATGCCCTGCGCCGCCTGCCGATCCCGGTGGTCGGCCGCATCCGCGACGGCGTGCTGCTGCTCGATCTGCGCACGCTCGACGACGAGGCCGCCTTCGTCGCCCAGCTGCCGGAGCTGGCACCCGGGAGCGTCGCATGATCGTCGGCACCGCAGGCCATATCGACCACGGCAAGACCGCGCTGGTGAAGGCGTTGACCGGCGTCGATGCCGATCGCCTCAAGGAGGAGAAGGCGCGCGGCATCACGATCGATCTCGGCTACGCCTACAGCGACCTGGGCGACGGCCGCCAGCTCGGCTTCGTCGACGTGCCGGGCCACGAGCGCTTCGTGCACAACATGCTGGCCGGCGCGACCGGCATCGACGCCGCGTTGCTGGTCGTCTCGGCGGCCGAAGGCATCAAGCCGCAGACCGTCGAGCATCTGCAGATCATGGACCTGCTCGGCCTCGATCGCGGCATCGTGGCATTGACCAAGTCGGACCTCGTGAACGACGACGTGCTGCTCGAACGCATGGCCGAGGTCGAGACGCTGCTGTCCACCACCGCGCTGCGCGGCGCGGAGATCATCCCGGTCTCGGCGATGACCGGCGCGGGCGTCGACGAGCTCAAGGCCAAGCTGCTGGCACTGGGCGAGAGCGGCAAGGGCGCCACGGGCTATGCCCGGCTCGCCGTCGACCGCTGCTTCCTGCTGCCCGGCGCGGGAGTCGTCGTCACCGGCACCGTGCATGCCGGAGAGATCAGTGTCGGCGATCACCTGCTGCTGGCGCCGTCGGGCCTCGAGGCGCGGGTGCGCTCGCTGCACGCGCAGAACCGCGCGGCGGAGGTCGGCCGCGCCGGCGAGCGCTGCGCGCTCAATCTCAGCGGCGCGCGGCTGTCGAAGGATGCGGTCAGGCGCGGCGACTGGGTGGTGAGCCCCGAGCTGCAGGCGCCGACCGATCGCATCGACGTCGAGCTGACGGTGCTGGCCTCCGAGAAGGAGGCGCTGCGGCACTGGGCACCGGTTCATATCCATCTCGGCGCGGCGCACGTCATGGGCCGGGTTGCGCTGCTGGAGGACGACCGGCTGGCGCCGGGTGCCAGCGGCCTGGTGCAACTCGTGATCGAGGAGAAGGTCGGCGCACTGGCCGGAGACCGGGTGATCCTGCGCGATCCCTCGGCCACGCGCACGATCGCCGGAGGGCGGACCGTCGATCCGTTCGGGCCGCCGCGCAACCGACGCACACCGCGACGGCTGGCCGAGCTGCGCGCCTTGCGCGAGCCCGACGACGGCGTGCTGCCGGCGCTGCTGCGCGAGGAGACCGGCTTCGTCGACCTCGCCCGCTTCGGCGTCGCGCGCAACCTGCGGCCGGCGGAGGTCGAACGGCTGCTCGCCGAGGCCGAGGGAACCAAGGTCGCGGGCTTCGGTTTGCTGGCCGAGACGCTGGAGGCGGCGCGCGCCGACATCGCGGCCACGCTCAAGGCGTTCCACGAGAGCAGCCCGGATGCGCTCGGCCTGCCGTCCGAACGGCTGCGCGTCGCACTGAAGAGACGTTGGCCGCCGGCGGTGTTCGCGGCGCTGCTCGATCTCGAGGTGGCGGCGAAGGCGGTTGCCATCGACGGTGCGCTCGTGCGCCTGCCGGGCCATTCGTTGAAGCTCGGCGCCAAGGACGAGGTGTTGTGGAAGCAGATCGCCGCCGACCTCGCGCGCGACCGCTTCAAGCCACCGCGCGTGCGCGACTTCGCCCAGGCGTACGACACGCCCGAGGCGAACGTGCGCCGGCTGCTGCGCCAGCTCGCACGGCTGGGCCGCATCGTGGAGATCGCGCCGGACCAGTTCTTCCTGCGGCCCGTGGTGGCCGAGATGATCGCCATCGCCCATTCCCTCGGCGACGACTTCACCGCCGCGCAGTTCCGCGACCGCCTCGACAACGGCCGCAAGCTTGCGATCCTGATCCTGGAATTCCTCGACCGCCACGGCATCACCGCCCGGCGCGGCGACCTGCGACGGACGGTGCCCCAGAAGCTCGGCCAGTACGGCCCGGCGCCGTCCTCCTGAGCGATTGCGGACTTGGGGGAACACGATAGGATCGTCGGTGGAGGGGAAGCGCTCCCGGTGGGGCGGCTGGCCTTCAAAGCCAGAGAGGGTCGCCAGACGGCTCTTAGTGGGTTCGACTCCCACTCTCTTCCGCCAGCGATCCTTGCGACCGCCATCGACCTGCTGCCGCTCCGCGCGGCCGGCAATCTGCAGTCATTCGATCTGCAATCGTGTCATTCGCGATCTTTTCTGCTAGTCATTCGCATGCGTTCGGCGCGTTCCGAAGGCGCCGGGGATGCGTCGGCGCCAGCGCGCTCTATCGGTGTCGTCCCAGGCGAATCCGTCGCCTGTTGCCAACGGGGGAGGACCGCGCGTCGAGCGCGGATGCACCATGATGAAGATGCATCAATTGGCCTTTGTCGATCCGGGGCTGCCCGACGTTGCCATCCTCCTGAACAACCTCGAGCCTGGGGTCGAGGCAGTCGTTCTCGACCCGCGTGAGCCGGTGCCGGGCCAGATCGCCGCCGTTCTGGAGCGTCGGCCGCCCCCCTCGACGATCCACATCCTGGCGCACGGCCGTCCCGGCGAGGTTTCGTTCTCCGCCGGTGCGCTCGATCTCGCCAGCCTGCCGGACCATGCCGAGGACCTGGCTCGGATCGGCCGGGCACTGGACGGCGGTGGCCTCCATCTCTGGTCGTGCCGTACCGCCCAGGGTGACGAAGGGCAGGGCTTCACGGAAGCACTGACGGCGGCGGCGGGCGTGCCGGTCGCCGCGTCGACCGGGCTGGTCGGCGCGGCCGCCCTCGGAGGGTGCTGGACGCTCGACGTTCGCACCCGCGAGGGCCGGGCAGAGGTGCCGTTGACCCGGTCGGGCATCGAGGCTTACGCAGCGGTGCTGGAGACGAGGACCTGGGTCAGCACGGAGCCGTCTGCGGCGTGGGAAGATCCGGCCAACTGGGATCCGCCGGGCGTGCCCCAGGATGGCGACGACGTCATCGTCGACGCGCCCGACAGCGTCGTCGTGATCCAGTCGGCTACCGCCATCCTCGCCTCCCTGGACGTGTCGAGCCAGGTTTCCCTCGATGGCGCGACACTCGACGTCTCCGGCGGATCGGGAATCACCGTCAATGCCACGGGATCGCTGACGGGCAACGGCACGGTCGACGGCGACATCTCGTCGACCGGCACGATCTCGGCCTCGGGCGGCACCCTGGCGATCGCCGGAACCGTGATGAATGACGGCTCGGTGCTCGTCGACACGACCGTGCTGTCGGCGACGGCCGCGCTGTCAGGGGCCGTGCTCGACAACGACGGCGGGCAGCTGGCGATCACCGGCGACGCCGCTCATCAGGCGATGGTGAGCCTCTCCTCCGCCGCCGGCCTGGGTGTGGACGGGGTCATCTCCGGCGACGTCGCGCTGACCGGCAATGCGCTGCTGCAGTTCGCTCACGGAACGATCGGCACGATCGATTCTCTCGCCTCGCTGCGCCTGGATGGCGCGCTGGCAAGCGTCGAGACCCTCGATGCGGCGGGCCTCAACGGCGCGCTTGCGGATCTCTCGTGGAACGCAGGGTCGCTCGGACTGGCCAATGGGGCGACGGTCGTCACCGCCGTGGATCTCGAGAACCATGGCGTCATCTCCGTCTCGGGAGATTGCGGCGAAGGCGGCAGCGCGCTGACGATCGGCGGGGCGATGACGAACTACTACTCGGTTCTGGTCGGCAACTGCAGCCTGACCGGTTCCGCGACACTCTCTGCGGCGTCGATCGACAATGACGGCGGGCTTCTGTCGATCGTCGGCAACGGCGCCAACCAGGCGGCGGTCATCCTCGACTCTTCGGCTGGCTTGTGCACGGTGGACGGGCTTCTCGACGGCGACGTCGAGCTGATCGGCAACGCCCTGCTGCAGTTCGCCACCGGGACGATCGACACCATCGAGAGCGGCGCCACCCTGTCGCTGGACGGCGCGGAGGCCCGCATCGCCTCCCTCGCCTCGGGCTCGCTGAGCACCAACAGCGCCCTCACGGGGCTGAGCTTCGTCGACGGCTCTTTCGTCCTGGCGGACGGCGCCTCGGTGACCACCGATGCCGGCGTCGACCTCTACAATTCCGGGGTGATTGCGATCGACCTGCTGCCCGGGCAAGGCGGCAGCACGCTGACGATCGGCGGCACTGTGTTCAATGGCGGCTTGGTCGCGATCGGCAACACGGACCTTTCCGCAGCGACGACGCTCTCGGCGGCGGCGATCGACAATAGCTTCGGCTCGCTGCTGATCGTCGGCGGCACCGACTACCAGGCGAAGGTGAGTCTCGATTCCGCCGCCGGGCTGTGCGCGGTGGCCGGGGAGCTGGATGGCGACGTCGCCCTGAGCGGCGACGCACTGCTTGAATTCGCCACGGGCTCGATCGATACGATCGAATCTTACGGCTCCTTGTGGCTCGACGGCGCCCAGGCGCGAATCAATGCCGCCGACGCGGGCGACGACAACAGTGCGCTCACCGGCCTGGTGCTGAACGAAGGTGGCTTCCGGCTGGGCAACGGCGCTTCCGTGAGCACGGACGGCGATCTCGAGAACGACGCCAGCGGCGGGATCTTCGTCGATGCCTTCCTCGGCGAGGGCGGCAGCTCCCTCGCGATCGGTGGGACGTTGACCAACTCCGGTGAGGTCGACGTCGGCAACGATATGGCTCCCGGTCCGACGATGCTGTCGGCGGCAGCGTTCGACAACCAGGACGACGGCTTGCTGTCGATCATCGGCAGCGACGACGGCCAGGCGACGGTGAGCCTCGCCTCCCAGGCGGGCCTCGGGACGGTCGGCGTCGTGACCGGAAGCGTCGAGCTGAGAGGCAACGCGCTGCTGGCGTTCGCCGGCGGGACGATCGACACCATCGCGGCCAGCGCCGCGCTGTGGCTCGACGGGCCGCGGGCCAGGATCGCGATCGCCGGCGACCTGGACAGCAACAGCGCCCTTGTCGGCCTGACCGACAATGAGGGGGCGCTCGACCTGACCGGCGGCGCGTCGGCGACGCTCGCGGGCACCCTCAACAACAGTGGCTGGCTGCAGGTCGACGGCTCGCCGGGCGGTACCGGCGGCAGCACGCTGACGATCGATGGCGCCTTGGTCAATGGCGGCAGCGTTGTTGTGGGCAATGCCGGCATGGTGGACGGGAGCACGATCTCGGCGAACGCATTCGTGAACCTCGGGACGGGATGGACCGATCTCTACGGCAGCGCCACCGGCGTGGGACTGCTGTCCACCGGGTCGGTAACCAATGCCGGCCTCGTCACCGTGCACGAGGGTGGCGCGCTGGACATCGCCGGCGATCTCAAGATGGACAGCGCGTCCACGCTGACGGTGGAGAGTGGCGGCACGCTCACGACGGGCGCCTTCACCACCGTCCTGAAGACCGGCGACTTCACCACCAGCACCATCGACCTGCAGGGAAGGTCTTTCGAGTCCCAGTACAGGATCGTGGTCGAATCGGGCACTCTCGAGTTCATCGGCACGCAGGGCACGGGGCTCGCCGAACTGACCGGCGCGGGCATCATCCAGGGCGAGGTCTCGCTCGATGCGGGCACCAACGTGCTCACCATCACCCCGACCGGCCAGGCCGTCGGCACCACCCACGTCTACCATTTCTTCCATACCGACCTCGGGCTGGCCTACACCGAGGTGGTCGCCGCAGACGGCAGCGAGACGATCACCGGCTCGAATCGCGGCGAGGTCATGACCGGTGGGGCGTTCAACGACGCGATCTATGGCGGCAACGGCGGCGACACGCTCAGCGGAGAGGCCGGCGACGACATGCTCTACGGCCGCGCCGGGATCGACACGCTCAATGGCGGCGAGGGCGACGACCGGCTCGACGGCGGTGCCGGGGCCGACCTGATGACGGGTGGCACAGGCAACGACAGGTACTTCGTCGATAATGCCGCCGACCAGGTGTTCGAGAATGTCGGGGAGGGTACCGACACCGTCTACACCAAGGTCAATTATACTCTGGTGGCGGGCCAGGAGGTCGAGGTCCTGTGGGCGAACGCCGGCTCGACCGGCCTGATGCTGGGCGGCAACGAGTTCGACAACCGACTGGTCGGGCGCGCCGGCAACGACGGGCTCGATGGCGCCGCCGGCAATGACAGGCTCGATGGCAACGACGGCGACGATACGCTCGACGGCGGCGATGGCGACGATCAGCTGTTCGGCGGCACGGGGAGCGATATCCTTGACGGCGGGATCGGCGACGACCGGCTCGACGGCGGCGTGGGTGCCGATACGATGACGGGCGGAGCGGGCAACGACCTGTTCTATGTCGATAACGCCGGAGACCAGGTGCACGAGGCAGTGGGCGGCGGCACCGACGCGGTCTATGCCAGCGTGGGCTATAGCCTGGCGTCGGGCGAGGAGATCGAAAGCCTGCGAGCGAACGCCGGCTCGACCGGCCTGACGCTGGGCGGCAACGAGTTCGACAACACGGTGTTCGGCGCCACCGGCAACGATGTGCTGATGGGCGGAGCGGGGCAGGACAAGCTGTACGGCCGCGACGGTGCGGACACGCTTTCCGGCGGCGCGGGCAACGACCGGCTGGAGGGCGATGCGGGAGCGGACGTCTTCCTGTTCGACAGCGAGTTCCAGAGCGTGGTGAACATCGACACGGTGGCGGACTTCGAGATCGGCATCGACAGGATCCACCTCGATCAAACCTATTTCGGCGGCCTCGCGCTGGGCCAGTTGAGCGCCTCGGCGTTCGCCTTGAACAAGGCGGTCGGCACCGATGCGCAGATCATCTACAGCACCGTGAACGGCTCGCTCACCTACGACAGCAACGGCACCGATCTCGGCGGGGCGAGCGTCTTCGCCAGGGTGACGGGCCTGCCGGCGTTGACGGCGAGCAGCTTCACGGTCGTCTAGGCCCTTCCCCGTCGGGTCGAATCGAGCGGCGTGCGTGTCGAGGGTCCAAGATGACGATCAGTGAAGGCGAACCGGCGGCGCCGGCCGAGAAGTTCGCGTTGACCTGCTCGCGCCATTTCCCCGACTGGCTGGCGCGCACGGGCGTCAGCATCGCCTTCACGACCTATCAGGCGGGGAAGGTCTTCTTCATCGGGCTAGGCGCCGAAGGGCGGCTGTCGGTGTTCGAGCGCAGCTTCCCGCGCTGCATGGGTCTCGGCGTCGGCGCCGACGGCCGCACATTGGCACTGGCAACGCAGCATCAGATCCTGCGCTTCGATAATGTCGTACCGAAGGGCGGTGCGAGCGGCGCCCATGACGCGGTGTTCGCGCCGCACGCGACGTGGATCACCGGTGACGTGGATGCACACGACGTAGCCTTTGGTGCCGACGGGCGGCCGATCTTCGTGAACACGCTGTTTTCCTGCCTGGCCACGGTGAGCGACGGGCACAGCTTCCGGCCTCTATGGCGGCCACCGTTCGTGAGCCGGCTGGCGCCGGAGGACCGCTGCCATCTCAACGGCCTGGCGCTGGAGGCCGGTCGGCCGCGCTACGCGACCATGGTGGCCCGTTCCGACGTGGCCGACGGCTGGCGCGACCGCCGGGCGAACGGCGGCCTGCTGATGGACGTGACCGGCAACGAGGTCCTGCTGGAAAGCCTGTCGATGCCGCACTCGCCGCGTGTGCATGACGGGCGGGTCTGGCTGCTGAATTCGGGGGCCGGCGAGCTGGGCTTCCTCGATCGGGCGGTGGGGAAGTTCGTCGTGGTGGCGTTCTGCCCGGGCTATGCACGAGGGCTCGCCTTCGTCGGCCCCTACGCCGTGGTCGGCCTGTCGCTGGCGCGGGAGAACCGTACCTTCCAGGGCTTGCCGCTCGACCAGGCGTTGGCCTCGCGCGGCGCGGAGCCGCGTTGCGGGCTGCTGGTCGTCGATACGCGCACCGGGGACACGGTGGAATGGCTGCGCCTCGAAGGCGTGGTGCGCGAGCTGTTCGACGTGGCGGTTGTTCCGGGCGTGCGCAACCCGGCGGCGATCGGCGTCAGGACCGACGAGATCCAGCGGGTGATCTCGATCGAGGAGGAGCAAGACGGCACTCCGTCGTGACCGGCCTGTTGCGGTCGTGGGGCGGTCGCGGAGCGACGCGCGGCCGCGAAGAGGTTGTCGTCGGGGCGAGATGACTGCAATATGTTTGCGGATCGGCTGGCTTGCGGGGCCCAGTGCCCCGCTGTCAGACAGACGGCGTTCGAGGCGAGCGGGGAATTATGGCACCTCCTGCAACTATCGCGCTGTCGAGCCTCGACGGCACCACCGGCTTCAGGCTCGACGGCGAGGGGCCAGGGGACCACAGCGGCTGGTCGGTCGCCTCGGCAGGGGACGTCAACGGCGACGGCTTTGCGGACCTGATCGTCGGCGCCGCACGCGCCAGCGTGAGCACCACCTATGCGGGTGCAAGCTACGTGGTGTTCGGCAAGGCGTCGGGTTTCGGCGCCACTTTCGATCTATCAAGCCTCGACGGCACGACCGGCTTCAAGCTTAGCGGTGTCGCCGCGCGCGACTATAGCGGCAAGTCGGTCGCTTCCGCGGGAGACGTGAACGGCGATGGCTTCGACGACCTGATCGTCGGGGCCATGGGCGTCGACGCCAACGGTAGCACGTCCGGCGCGAGCTACGTGGTGTTCGGGAAGGCGTCGGGCTTTGGCGCCACGCTCGATCTTTCGAGCCTCGACGGCACGACCGGCTTCACGCTGAATGGCGCTGCCGGCGGCGACCTCTCCGGTTGCTCGGTCGCTTCTGCCGGCGACGTGAACGGGGACGGCTTCGCCGACCTGATCGTGGGCGCCCCGTACGCTGACCCCAACGGCGGCAACTCGGGTGCGAGCTACGTGCTGTTCGGCAAGGCGTCGGGATTTGCCGCCTCGCTCGACCTGTCGAGCCTGGACGGCAGCACCGGCTTCAAGCTGAGCGGTGCAGCATACAGCAACCAAAGCGGCTGGTCGGTCGCCTCGGCGGGCGACGTCAACGGCGATGGCTTCGCCGACGTGATCGTGGGCGCCCCGAACCCCGGCTATTCCGGTACGAGCTACGTGATATTCGGCAAGGCCTCCGGCTTCGCCGCCAACGTCGACCTCTCGAGCGTCGACGGCACGATCGGCTTTGCGCTGCTCGGCGCGGCGGCGGGCGACCTCAGCGGATTTTCCGTCGCCTCGGCGGGAGACGTGAACGGCGATGGCTATGGCGACCTGATCGTCGGTGCGACGACGGCTGATCCGAACGGCACCAATTCCGGTGCGAGCTACGTGGTGTTCGGCAAGGCGTCAGGCTTTGCCGCCACGCTCGATCTTTCCGGCCTCGACGGCGTCACGGGTTTCAGGCTGAGCGGCGTAGCCGCGTTCGACCAGAGCGGGTGGTCGGTTGCCTCGGCGGGCGATTTGAATGGCGACGGCCATGCCGACCTGATCGTGAGCGCCCTGCATGCCGGGGCGAACGGCCCCAATGCCGGAGCAAGCTACGTGGTGTTCGGCAAGGCGTCGGGCTTTGCCGCCAATATCGACCTGTCGAGCCTGGACGGCAGCACCGGCTTTCGGCTGGACGGTGCGGCGGCATTCGACGAGGCCGGCTGGTCGGTTGCCGCGGCCGGGGACGTGAATGGCGACGGCTTCGACGACCTGATCGTCAGCGCCCCTTACGGCGACCCGTCCGGGATCTTCAATGCCGGGGTGAGCTACGTCATGTTCGGCGGCACGTTCGGGTCTGCCGACGCGCCCGTGACGACGACGGGAACGGCGGCGGCAGAGATCCTGGTCGGCGGCAATGGCGACGACGTGCTGGCCGGCGGCGGCGGGCAGGACGTGTTCCATGCCGGCACGGGCGACGACCGGCTGATCGTGGCCGATCTCACCTTCCGGCTCGCCGACGGTGGCAACGGCACCGACACGCTGGCGCTGGACGGCGCCGGTCTGTCACTCGACGTCACCAGCGTGGCGGAGGCGGTGAAGCTCCAGGGCATCGAACGGATCGATCTGACGGGGATCGGCGACAATACGCTGATTGTCGACCAGTTCGCCGTGCTGGGTGGGATCGGCGCGGTCACCGGCGGCAGGCATGTGCTGACCGTCACGGGCGACAGCGGCGACGTAGTGTCGTTGGGTGACGAGGCCTGGGCGAACATCGGCTCGTTCAGCAGCGCCGCCGGCACGTTCGACCGCTGGGTGCTGGGGAGTGCCGAGATCGATGTCGATCGGGCCGTTTTCATGTCCGGCGTCACGATCGATGGGACCGGTGGCAACGACGCGATCACGGCCACTTCGACGGTCGCCGGCCAACCGTTCCCGACCAGCCGGAGCGACATCCTGAACGGCTATGGCGGCAACGACATTCTCGATGGGCTGGCGGGCGCCGACACAATGAGCGGCGGCGCTGGCAACGATACCTATTACGTCGACGATGGCGCGGACCGGGTGCTGGAGGCGGTCGGAGGAGGGACCGATACGGTCTACACCACGGTGGACTACGCCTTGGCTGCCGGAGAGGAGATCGAGTATCTGAGAGTTTCCGGCTCGGCCGGACTGGTGCTCACCGGCAACGAATTGAACGACTATCTGGTCGGAGGTGCCGGTGCCGATACACTCAACGGCGGGGACGGCAACGACCGGCTGAACGGCCGCGGAGGACCCGACACGCTGGCCGGCGGGGCTGGCGACGACATCTACTTCGTCGACAACGCCGGCGACGTGATTCACGAGGCGGCAGGCGGGGGGACCGACACGGTCTATGCCAAGGTCGCCTACACCCTTGGCTCGGGTGAGGAGATCGAGATTCTGCGGGCCAACGCAGGGTCGACCGGCCTGGCGCTGGGCGGTAACCAGCTCGCAAACCGGCTCTTCGGACGCGAGGGCAACGATACGCTGGACGGCGGTGCCGGCGACGACTGGCTCGACGGCGGCGTGGGTGCCGATACGATGACGGGCGGAGCGGGCAACGACCT